>JAJECY010000126.1 GCA_022821775.1 Acidobacteriota bacterium | reverse complement strand
GCTCGGTCCCCGCCGATGGACACAGGAGAATGGGATTCTAGGGGGATTCAGCCAAGGGTACGTCCAGGTCAGGAAGACCGCCGGCAACAATCCCTTTGTCACCTACGGAGTGGTCAACGACGGGGGCAGGCCCGGGGAGCGCAGCGGCGACGGGGCTTTCCTGCTCAGCCAGGAGTAAGGGCTTGCATTCGAAGGGCGAACAGCATCCTTATTATTGGCGACACAACAGCTCAAGAAGGAATCGTCCGGCCAATTGGTGGACTCCCGTCCCGCCGGTAAGGAGAACAACCGTGATCGAAAACCATGAAAGTTCCCAAGGACGGGGTTGGCGGCCCACTCGCCGCCGGTTCCTGGAAGCGGCGGCGCTGGCGGGTTTCGGCCTGCGGTTCCCCACGCAAGCTTCAGCCGCCGCGGATCAGGCGCCGGCCACTCGGGACGGAGCCGTCTACCTGACCGACCTGGACCGTTGCCGGCCCGCTTCCGCCCTGTCTACCCGCTTGAAGCGCGGGACCTGGAAGACGTTGGGGTACGAAACCGACGACTTCGGCGGGACCATGCTGGTGGCCTTGGAGGAGAGCGCCGCTTCCGACCTGACCTACGCCCTGAACCGCAGCGGCTGGCACCGGATCTACCTCGGCATCTACCGAAAGCCTTTCGAACAGCCCAAGCAGGTTGAGGTCAAGTTGTCGGGGGACCCCGCCTTCGCCATTGTGACCGGCCGGCGGGGAGAAACCGACCATCGCGAGAACTGGATCGACGACATCTACTGGAAGAGCGCCGATCTGAGCGGGCGCGACCTGCTCATCCGCCAGACCCGGATTCCCCGCACCCGGCACGGGTGGCTGGCTTACGTCAAGCTGGTCCCCCTGTTGGCGCCGCAGGTAGAGAGTCTGCAGCGGGACCGCGCTCAAAAGGCGACCAGGCGCCTCTTCGCGCACAGCGACGCTCACTTTTCCAATGTGACCGGATCGGCCGAGGAGCTGCTCAAGTACCTGGAGCCTCTGCGGCATACCGACGTGTCGCGGGTCTACTGGGAGGCGGGCGGCGGGGACCGGGCCCTCTACCTCTCCAGGATTGCAGAGGATTACGGGCGGGCCTTCAACCGACCCGACCCGGTCTTCCCTCGGGCCATCGATCGGGAGTGGGCGGTGACCTGGAGGGCCTATCGCCAGCAAGGGGTGGATCCCTTGCGAGCGGCCGCCGAACTGGCGAGGGAGATGGGAATCGAGCTGCACGCCTCCTATCGCACCGCCGGGTTCGTCTACCCGGCGCCCCACGACCATATTGCCGGCAGCTTTTACGAGAAGCATCCGGAGCTGGCCTGCCTGGATCGGCAGGGCAGGCCCATACCCCGGATTTCCTACGCCTTCCCCGAGACCCGCCGCTACGTGATCTCTCTTTTCAGGGAGATGGCCCAATACCCCATCGACGGGGTGGGGGTCCTCTACAATCGCCGCCCTCCCCTGGTGGCCTACGAGGAACCGCTGGTCCGAGGGTTCCAGGCCCGCTACGGCCAGGACCCCCGCCGACTGGATGAGCTGGACCACCGCTGGCTCACCTTCCGCAGCCAGGCCCTGACCCGATTCATGCGGGAACTGCGCCAGGCAATGGATGAAGTCACCCAACACACCAAGCGCTCCAAGCGGCTGGCCATCTCAGCGGTGGTCTTTCGTCCCGAGGAAAACCTGCTGCACGGCATGGACCTCAAGACCTGGATCTCCGAAGGCCTGGTGGACACCATCATCCCCTATTCCTCCACCATTCGGCTCAACAGCTACCAGCCCGCCTGGGAAAATCCAGAGGACGTCGACTACTACGTCTCCCTGGTTCGAGGGACCCGGTGCAAGCTGGCGCTCAACCTGATGCCCCGAGGCCTGACGGCCGAGGAATATCACCGCAAGGCCCACCGGCTCTATGGGGCCGGAGTGGAGAATTTCTTCTTCTGGGATGGCATCAGCCGGGTCCGCAAGGTCCCGCGGCTGGGGCACAAGGAGGAGGTAGCCGCCTGGTCGGCCGCCGGCGAGCCGCCGATTCTGCCCACGGCCACCCGCCTGCGCAAGCTGGGAGAGTGGGAACTCACCCTGGAGACACCGGGGTAGCCCGAATCAGTTCCGGCGGCTTTGCACTTTCCTGAAACAACGACAAAAAAGAGTGATCCACGAAGACACACGAAGGACGACGAAGGGCCACTAAGAAAGACCATATTCTTGACCCACTCAAAGGGAACGCCCCCGGGTTCGGGTGAATGACACCCTGTGATTCCTGGCGTCGGGAATCGGCTTCGAGAGCAAAACGAAAAAGCACAAGAGGCAACAGAAACCACAAAAAGCACAAAAGGCACAAAAACAGGAATAGGCAAGTCTGGAATCGCAATCACGGGCGTTGAGCCGAATTGCCGTCTGAGGCTCCAGGGCTGCAAGGGGCGCAAATAGGCAAGTCTTAAAACTCATTTTGTGCCTTTTGTGCTTTTTGTGGTTGAGCCGTTTGCAAGCCTCACTGTGCAGCGAGAGCTTTGCTGAGATAGGGCTGGGGTGAGGTCACTGGCGGGGGCCCGGCTTGCCGTGCGCTCCCCTCAGGCCAGGTTCTCGCCCCAACCCAGGACGCCGCGTCCCCGTTGCACCACCCTGGCGGCTACCCGCTGGGCCTGAGCCACTGCGTCGGGCAGGGGGAAATCCTCGATGAGGGCCGATATCAGGGCTCCGTTGAAGGCGTCGCCGGCTCCGATGCTGACGTTGCTGGATGCCACCCGGACCGGCGGCTGGTGGGTATAGGGCTCCTTCACCGACCGGTAGGCGGCCCCGTCCGAGCCCATCTTGAGAACCACGGTGCCGGGTCCGGCAGTCAGTACGCGCTCGGCCACCTCCCGACCGTCGTGCCCGGAGGTCCAGACGGTCAACTCTTCCAGCGTGCCCACCACCAGCTCGGCCTGGGCCCACAACTCCCTCACCTGCTCGGGCTCGGCCTTGCCCGTCCAGCCGAGACCGGTATCCAGCACCCTCACCCGATCCGGCCCGCCGAATGCCTCCAGCAGATTCAGGATCTGGGGCAACACCTCCAGCGGAATCTGTCCCGGCAGGCTGGCCAGCAGCCAGGTTGCCTCCTGGTCTCGAGCCGACAGGCTCCAGTCCAGAGTCGGACCAACGTGCTGGAGCGTCCCCAGCCGCCTTCCGGCCGCGTCCACCGCGGTAATGGCCTGCATGGTGGAGCGGCCGATGGGAGCGGTGCACTTCACCCCCGCACGGGCCAACCAGCCCCGGACAAGCTGTCCGGCCGGGTCCTGACCGATGGGGGCGTTCAGGTGAACCCTTCGGCCCAGTTTCCCCAGCACGTAGGAAGCCGAGCCGCCGTTGCCGCCCAGGCCCATTTCGGCGGGGGAGCGCAGCGGCAGCAAGGTCCGGTGGGTATAGACGTCTCGCCCCACCTCGCCGATCCAGTGGCGCGGCGGATCGCGCAGGGTTACGTCCAGCCCTGCAGATCCGGCCACGGCCACCACCGTGGATGGCGGGTTTTCAGTGGACATGGAAGGATGCAATCGAAGACCCGGCTGCCTCAGTCGCCCCGGTCAATGCCGCCTAGAATGTCGGCGGAACCGCGTTCCAGCAACTGGGTGTCGGAGCCGGTGAGAATGATGCGGTACCCCCGGCCGATCATGCGGTTGGCGGTGGCATTGTCGAGGGCCAACCCGCCCAGCCAGGTGGGGCCGGCCAGAATGACCTCCTCGGCGAGACCGATGGCGTCCTGGACTTCCTGGTGGTCTGGACCATCCCGATAACCGTAGCTCATGGCCAGGTCGTTGGGGGCAATCTGGCAGGCGTCCACGCCCGGAACGTTCACGATCTCCCGGATGTTGTCGATCGCCTCGCGGTGCTCGATCAGCAGCATGCACAGGATCTGGTCGTCGGCCGGGTCCACGTAGGCTTCCCGGGTTATTCCAAAGCGGGCAGGCGCGAAAAACGGGCCATAGCCGCGGTTGCCTCGGGGAGGGTAGCGAACGGACCGGGCGGCGGCTTCGGCCTCGGCCCGGTTGTGGATCATGGGGAAGACCATCCCCATGGCGCCGGCGTCCAGCACCGGCTTGACCAGCCAATGCAGGTTCCAGGGCACTCGAACGATGGGGGCGGCGCGGGTCCCCCGGGTAACCGCCACCATGGCATGAACCGAGGCGATGTCGATCGGTCCGTGCTCCATGTCGAAGAAGAGCCAGTCGAAGCCGGCCGCGGCCAGGATCTGGGCGGTGGCCACGCTGGGCATGGATACCATCATGCCGATGCCCGGCTTGTCTGCGGCCAGGCGGGCTTTCAGGGGGTTGATGGCGGGGGTGGAGGGTCTCAAAGCTCCAGCTTGTCGTTGAAGACCATTTTCTTGAGCTTGAACTTGCGCTTGATCTTGAAGGGGCCGACCTGGGTACGCAGTTCCACGTTCCTGTCCCCGAGGTCGATGGCCGCGGTCCGGGGGAAGAACAGGAAGATCTCGAGAAACTGGTCGCGGGGCAAAACCTCAACCGAAGCGGCCGGGATGGGATCCTTCTTCTTCCGATGCAGGGCGGTCATCTGCTTGATGCGATCAGTGTTTCTTTGCAGGGCGCGCGCTATTCTGCCGGGCAGGCCGCTCAACAGGACCACGTACTGCTCGTCCTTCGAGTTGAGAAGCTGCTTGTCCTTTTCCGACTCTTCGAAGTTCCCCCGGTAGCGGGACCGAACCACGGCCTGTTTCACCGGAAGGGCGCTGGCCCAGCGGACGGTTACATTGATGGGAGGCGGCCCCAGACCTCCACCAGCCGGTGGGGGCCGGCCCGCCAAGCCGGAACTGTTAAACCCCGGACCACCTCCGGCTGGGGCGGCCCCTACGGGGACGGGGTTAGGATCGCCAGCCAGGGCTTCGACACTGCCCCGAGGCTGGGCCGGACTTCGCCGTTCCGCGGGGTCCTGGGTTGGATCGCCTTCGATGTCCCCGAATCCCGCCCGCCTCATCCGCATGGGGTCGAGGGAGACGTTCTGGGCCCAGGGAGATTTGTTCAACATCTTGTGAGCTTCCTTGGGCTTCCACTGCTTGTAATCCCTTTCTTTCCAGAAATCGGCGGCCCGGAGCCCGGAGTTGCTCAATAAGAGCAATAGAGCCAGAAGGAGGGATTTTTTCATGAGACCGACCTCGGGTGGTCAGCACGTCGGACGGATAGCGTGGCTCTCAAAGCTCCAGCTTGTCGTTGAAGACCATCTTCTTGAGCCTGAACTTGCGCTTGATCTTGAAGGGGCCGAGCTGGGTTCGCAGCTCCACGTCCTTGTCCTCGAGAGTGATGCCGTCGTCTCGGGGGAAGAACATGAAGATCTCGACAAACTGATCCCGGGGCAAGACCTCCACCGAAGCGGCGGCGATGGGATCCTTTTTCTTCCGATGCAGGACGGACATCTGCTTGATGCGCTCGGTGCTGCGTTGCAGGCCGCGGGCCATCCGGCTGGGCAGACCGCTCAACAGGACCACGTACTGTTCGTCCTTCATGTTGAGAAGCTGCTTGTCCTGTTCCGATTCCTCGAAGTCACCCTTGTAGCGGGCCCGAATGATGGCCTGCTTCACCGGCAGGGCGCTGGCCCAGCGCACGATTACATTGATGGGAGGCGGCCCCCGCCTCGCCGCGGGGCGCCGGCCGCCCAGACCGGGGCCGCCGCCGCCAAGCGGGCTACCGGATGGGGGGCCCAATCCGCCGCCGGAACCCACGCTGCCGCTGGGAGGACTGCCGCCGGCGGCGCCACCGCTGCCAAACCCGACATCACCGCCTCCACGGCCCGAAGACTGGTCGGGATCGCTGCGCCGCGCCGACGGATCTTCCGTCGGTCCGCCTTCAATGTTGTCGAATCCTCCCCGTCTCATCCGCATGGGGTCGAGGGAGACGTTCTGAGCCCAGGGAGACTTGGTCAACATCTTGTGGACGTCTTTGGGCTTCCACTGCTTGTATTCCTTTTTATCCCAGAAATCGGCGGCCCGGAGCCCCGCGCTGCCCAAGAGGAGCAGCAGGGCCGGAAGGATATATTTTTTCATGAGACTGACCTCAATGGTTCGGCGCATCCAAGGATGCGGCCTGACACAAAATCCGGACTCCCTGCATTCTGAATCGGGCGACAGCGGTATCCGTATCAGCCATCGGTCAAATTCGAACGGGGTCCTTTACTGCAGCTATTCTAGCCCATCCGTTCGGGATACTTCAAAGTTATCTTCCGGCCGGAGCGGCGCTCCCTTGGAATCGGGAATCCGCTTCTGATAGGCTTTCCGGGACCGTCGCCGCCGGCCGGGACCGCTCCCGGAATTCACCGATGGCGGGGAACAACCTCACCCCTCCGACCCCATTGAGGAGAACCCGGCATGAGCCAGCCACTGAACATCCTGCTTCTTCCCCACCCGCTCCGGGAGTCGCTATTCCATCCCTGGGGCGAGGATTTGATGGCGGCCGTCGGCGACCGCCATCGGTTGAAAGTGTACGATCCGTCCAAGGACCTGGCCCGGCAGTTCGAGGGTGTAGACGTGGTGATCGACCAGAGCGGTTCGGCCGGAACCCGGGAGATGGCCGACCTGGCTGCGGGCACCTGCCGCTTGTGGCAGGTTCTGGGAACGGGCGTCGACGCCTTCGATCTGGACTACTGGCGGTCCAAAGACATCCCGGTGGCCAATACCCCCGGTCCCTTCAGCGGAGTGGCCCTGGCCGAGTGCGCCATGATGTTCATCCTGATGCTGACCCGCAAGTATCCCGTCACCCAGACCCATATGCAGCAGGGCGACTTTTACGAGCCGGTCGGCCTGGAGTTGGTGGGACTGAAGCTGGGCATCATCGGTTTCGGCGCCAGCGGCAGCGAGCTGGCCAGACGGGCACGTCCCTTCGGCCTCAAGATTCTGGCGGCCGACGTCCGGGAGATCACCCCTGAGGAAGTGCGGCAGTTCGGCCTGGAGTTGGCCGGCAAGGCGGAAGACATCGACCGCATCGTGGCCGAGGCCGACATCCTCTCAATCCACCTGCCCCTTAACCCGCAGACCCGCCACATCATCGATGAGCGGCGGCTGGGCCTGATGAAGTCGTCTGCCTTTCTGATCAACGTGGCCCGAGGAGCCCTGGTGGACGAGAAGGCCCTGAGCCGGGCGCTGGTGGAGGGACGCATCGCGGGGGCGGGGTTGGATGTGTTCGGAAAGGAACCGCCCGATTCCGACGACCCCATCTTCAAGCTGCCCACGGTCGTGACCACGCCCCATATCGCCGGCGTGACCGACGGCACTTCCCGCAAGCGGGCACGGGTGGCGGCCGACAACGCCGACCGGGTGGCGGCCGGCCTGGAGCCCCTCTACCGCGTGGACCTGTAGGCGGATTTCGCCTCAATTCCCTCCAGGCAAGCCGGCATTAGTGTCCTGTCTCAGGAATATGATTACCCTATTCCCGAGACAGTACACTGGCCGCCCGGGCCGTGTCCACCACCCAGGGCCCGTCGGAACCCAGGCGGATCTCCAACTCCTCCCCCATGCCGGCCAGCCGGTCCCGTTCTCCATCGAAGGCCAGGGTCACCGGCTCCCTCATTTCCAGCGGCTTTTTCTCTCCCGGCGACAGGCGGTGCACGGCGCTGACGGAGATCTCCCGGAACAGCCCCGGCCCCAGCGGCGCATTCACCTGTCGGCCGCCGGGACCGAAGACCAGGTGGAGGCCCCGGGGGCTCTGGGCGGTCACCGTTTCCACGAAACCCCCGATGGCCGACAGCCCGATGCTCCAGGGCTGGGCGCGGGTCAGGAATAGCTCCTTCAGGTGATCCACCTCCCAAATGGCTCGGGCCCCGATGAAAGTCCGGCTGGTGACGGCCAGGTCGACCAGGGCCAGGTCCACCACGCCCGAGGGATCGTGCAGCCAAAGCACCTTGGACCGGGTGCAGGCCGTTTCCCGGTCGGTCCGGCCGGTTGCCAGCAGTCCGGCGGCAAGTCCGGCGGTGGTGCCTTCCTGAAATTCGGAGAAGACGTTGTTGGTCCCGGTGGAGATGGGCAGCAGGGGGACCTCACCGCCGCTGCCCTTGAAGACCGCTCGGTTGGTCCCATCCCCTCCCAGAGTCACGATACATCCGACCCCGGCCTCCACCATGGCCGCCGCCGCCCGGGTGGAGTCCTGGGGACCGCCGCTGACCGGCACCTCCAGCGGAGACACCCGCAGCCGGGTCGAACCCATTTTCTGGCAGGCCTTGGGACAGATTCCGGCGGGCTCGGGCATGTAGAGCACCTGCTCCACCCCGGCTGCCTCCAGGCCGCGCAGCAGGCGAGCGGTCAGGGCTGATTTTTCCTGGTTGGAGACCACCCAGGCCTGGGCCACCAGGCGGCGGATGTCTCTACCCGAGGCCGGATTGGCCACGATCCCGACTTTGCTCATGTCAAATTCGTGTTGCCCAGGGATGTGTCGGTCGGTCAGACGAACTCGGCCAGTAGCCGGGTGACCAGGGCAGGTTGCTCCACCGGGGCGGCATGCCCGCAATCGGGCAGTTCGTGCAGTTGAGCTCCCCCGATGGCACCGGCCAACCGGCGGGAGAGATCCGGCGGGGTGAGGCTGTCGTCCGCACCCACCACGACCTGGGTGGGGCAGGCCAGACTGCCCAGGCGAGAGCTCAGGTCGGCCTTGGCCACCATGCGGGTGGCGGCCACGATGCTGGCGGCGTCGCTGGAAAGGATGCTGCGGCGAATGGCCTCCACCACCTTGGGATTGGCCTCCCGAAAGGCGGGTCTGAAGGTCATCTCGATGAGCGAGTCGGCAATGCCCTCCATGCCGCCGAAGGTGGCTGCCGAGGCCAACTCGAAGAGGGTGTTTCGGGTTTCCTGGGGGAAGGCGGCCGTGGTGGACAGCAGCGAGAGGGAACGCACGCTCTCGGGTCGGGCGGCGGCCAGCTCGACGGCAATCATGGCCCCCAGCGAGTGGCCCACCAAGCTGGCCTGCTCCACCTCCAGGGTCTCGAGCAGAGCAACCAGGTCGGCGGTGTGCTTGCGGAGGGTGTGGGCGCCCGGGGTCTGCTCGGAACGGCCGTGACCGCGAAGGTCGTAGCTGATCAGGGTGCGGCCCTCCAAACCGGCCTGGTCCAGGCCGGTCCACAGCTCCATGGAGCTGCTCAGGCCATGGATGAAGACCACCGCGGGCCCTTCGCCGGACCGCTGCACGTTCAGGGCGATTCCGTTGGCCTGCAGGATTTCGGCGCTGGGACCCTCGGCCGCGCCTGGAGCCCGGGGCTTGACCACGGCCCCTTCGGCGGGTTCGATCCGACCCAGGACCGTCCCCACGTCCACCACCTCGCCCTCGGCCACCACCACGCTGATGACGCCGTCCACGTCAGCCGTCATCTCCGCCGTGGCCTTGTCCGTCTCCACCTCCAGGACGACTTGGCCGGCCTCGACCGAGTCTCCGTCCTGAACCTGCCAGCGGGACAGCTTGCCTTCGCTCATTCCCATGCCCATCTTGGGCATGATGACGTCAATAGGCATCGGATCGTTCCTCGTTCCTCATCGATCGGCGGCCCATCCCTCAAGACGCCTTGGAGCAGGTCTCTTTCACGGCGGCCACCACCTTTTGCGGATTGGGCAGGTAGGCGTCCTCCAGCACCGGGCTGAAGGGCACCGGAGAGTGAGGGGCGGTTACCATGCCCACGGGCGCCTGCAGCCAGTGGAACCCCCGGCTGGCCACCATGCCGGCGATGTGGGAGGCCAGCCCGCACAGAGGATTGGCCTCGTCCACGATCACCAGGCGCCCGGTCTTTTTCACCGATTCCAGAATGGTCTCCTCGTCCAGGGGGGACACGGTGCGCAGGTCGATCACCTCGGCGTCGATGCCCTCCTTGGCCAGGGTCTCGGCGGCGTTCAAGGCATGAACGGCGGTGAGGCTTACCCCCAGCAGCGTCACGTCGCTGCCCGGCCTGGCCACGGCGGCCTTGCCGATGGGCACGATGTGCTCTCCCCCGGGCACCTCTCCCTTCATGGTGTACATGGTGATGTGCTCGCAGAAGATGACCGGGTCGTCGTCCCGGATGGAAGCCGTCAGCAGGCCCTTGGCGTCGGCTGCGTTGGAAGGGGCCACTACCTTGAGGCCGGGGATGTTGGCGAACATGGGGTAGAGGGTCTGGGCGTGCTGGGCGGCGGCCCGGAAGCCACCTCCGATCATGGTGCGAATGGTGACCGGAACGGTGGCCTTGCCGCCGAACATGTAGCGCAGCTTGGAGCCCTGGTTGAGCAGGGAATCGAGGCAACTCCCCAGGAAGCCGCAGAACATGAGTTCAGCGATGGGACGCAGCCCGGTGGCCGCGGCACCAACGGCGGCTCCGATGAAGGCAGCCTCGGAAATGGGGGTGTCGAGAACCCGCTCGCGGCCGAACTCGTGCACCAATCCCTTGGTCACGCCCATGACGCCGCCCCAGGCTTCGTCATCTTCCAGGTGCTCCACCTGGGCGCCTCCGGCGATGTCTTCGCCCATGATGACAATCTTGGGATCGGCGCGCATCTCCAGCCGAATGGACTCGTTGAGGGCCTCGGCGATAGTGATGGTTCTGGCGGCAGTGGCTACGGCCATTTCAAGACCTCCTTGGTCAGACGGTGAGTCTCGTTTCCTTGCTCTTGACTAGGGGTAACTGACGTAGACGTCGCTGGTGACCTCTTCCACCCCGGGCAGAGGACTGGATTCGGCGTAGGCCAGCGCTTCTTCAACGGCCTGCCTGGCCTCCCCGTCGATGGCATCCAGCTCCTCCGAGGTGAACCAGCCATGCTGGGTGACCAGGGCTCGGAAATCCCGAATGGAGTCCTTGCCCTGGGACACGCTCTTGTAGAGATCGTCCTTGTAGGTCTGCTGGTCCCCCTCGAAGTGGCCGTGGTGGCGATAGGTCTTGCACTCCAGCAGGCTGGGCCCCTGTCCCGCCCGGGCCCGCTTCACGGCTTCCACGGCGGCTTCATGCACGGCGAAGACGTCGCTGCCGTCCACCACGGCCCCCGGGATGCCGTAGCTGGCCGCCCGCTCGGCGATGTTCTCGATGGCGCAGTGATAACTGGCCGGGGTGCTCTGGGCATAGCCGTTGTTCTCGGCCACGAAGATGACCGGAAGATTCCAGATGGCCGCCAGGTTGGCGCTTTCGTGGAAGGTCCCCTGCTCGCAGGCGCCGTCCCCAAAGAAGCAGGCGCAGACGTCCCCGCTGCCGGTCACCACCGAGGTCAAACCGGCGCCGCAGGCCAGAGGCGGACCCCCGCCCACGATCCCGTTGGCGCCCAACATCCCCTTGCCCACGTCGGCGATGTGCATGGAGCCGCCCTTGCCCTTGCACAGCCCGGTGGCCTTTCCATAGATCTCGGCCATCATCGAGTTCATGTCGCAGCCCTTGGCGATGCAGTGCCCGTGCCCCCGGTGGGTGCTGGTGATGGTATCGCTGGCGCGCAAGGCGCTGCAGACACCGGTGGCGATGGCCTCCTCGCCCACGTAGAGGTGCACGAAGCCGGGAATGTGGCCCTTGGCAAAGGCCTGTTTGACGGTTTCCTCGAAGTTTCGGATGGACACCATGGTCCGGTACATGGACCGAAGCTGGTCCTGGCTGAGGTTCATGACCTGATTCCTCCCGTTCACTGGATCAGACACCGAGACGAGGACCGCTTCGCAAAGCAAAGAGCGGGCGCCGGCGGATCCCCATCTCAGACAAGGTAGAGGGAAACCATACGCGACCGGCCCCGCGACTTCAACCCTTATTTGCGGACCATTGCCGGGACTCAATCCCAGTCCACGGAGGGCAGGGGTTGCGACAGGAAAACGGTGGGCTGCAGCCCGGGAATGTCCGGGTCCAGCGGGAAAAAGGGACGCTTCATCCGCCGGTAGGGGAGGTGGCGCACCGAGGCCGGCGTCGGTCCCGGAGTGTCCACCACCAGGGCCCCCTTGGAAATGCCTCGGTTATCCCAGTACTCCTCGGCCAGCGTCCGGGCCAGGCGCCGGGCCAGCCCGGGGTCGTGGTCGCTGATGACCAACCCGCCCGAACCCAGTCCCGGCAGGTCGTTGTAGGGGTGCACCCCGAACACGGAGACCGACAGGATTGCGGGATCCTGTTCCATCTCCCGGGCGCGCCGGGTCAGGTGCGCCATGGGAGCATCGCCGAAGGTCATGCCGTGGATGCCGCTGGTCAGCACGGGGACTTTGGCAATGGCGGCCACGGGCCTCTCCCGGCCTCGAAGCAGGCGGAACAGCAACCGGGCGGCCCGCTCCCCGGTGGTGAAGGCGTCGTCGTGGGGGTAGCGGGTGAAGGCCACCAGGCCCGAGGCCTGGCGGACCATGCGCCGGGTGACATGGGCGTGCATGTCCAGGGTGGCGACGACGGGGACCCTGTGCCCGACGATCTTGCGGACGGCCTGCAGCAGGTCGCCTTCCGGGTCGTCTTCGGAAACCGTGGTCATCGACCCGTGGAGCGCCAGCAGGACCCCGTCCACCCGACCCGCTTTCCGCAGGGGGGAGAGGAGGGACTGCTTGAGCGCCCGGTAGCAGTCGTCGGTGCTGGGTCCGCCGGACACGCAACGAGCCGCCAGCAGCGGGACCGCCCGAGCCCCCTCGGCCTCGCAGACTGCAAGCATGCCGGCATTCTCGCAGTCGGTCCCGGCCAGTTGAAGCAGGTCCTCACCGTGGTGGATATAGGTGTTCTTCCAGAGATCCAGTTCGGTCCGGGTGGTCAGGAACTGACTGGTCTCCTGAAAAAGTCCACCGACGGCGATGCGAAGGTTGGATGAGCGCCGAACCACGAAGCCCCACCGTGTTTGAAACCAGTCGAGGGGTTATCCACGAATATGGAGAATTAACATCGATGCACAGGATAAACAGGATTCTAATACGGTTCCCGGAAAACCCAATATTCCTTGCCGAAGGACATGTCGGAGTAGGCCCCGATGGGCAGTCGTTGGCCAGCAGGCATTGTCCAGCGGCGAACGACCGCTTCGTCGAGGTCGATTCCCAGGCCGGGAGCCTTGGGAAGCCGGAAGCAGCCGTCTTCAATCCGGTGGGGTTCCACCAGCAGGTCGTCGATGAAAGGATTGTCGGTTCGGTCCACTTCGACCGTGATGCCGTTGGGGAGAGCGGCGATAACGTGCATGTTGGCCGTCAAGGCCAGAGCGTCGCTCCAGGTGTGGGTGGCGACCCGGGCGCCGTGCTTCTCCGCCAACCGCCCGACCCGGAAGCACTCGCTGATGCCGCCGGCTCGACAGGAGTCCGGCTGGACCACATCCAGGGCCCCGGCCCTGAGCATTTCCCGGAATCCCTGCAGTCCGAACTCGTTTTCTCCGGCGGCCACCGGCACTTTGCAATGCCGCCGCAAGGCGACGTAGTTGTCGATGTCCTCGGGCTCGAAGGGCTCTTCGTACCAGAAGACCCGGTTCTCCTCCAGGACCGTCGCCATCCGCCGCGCCACCTCCAGGCTGTAGCGCATCGAGGCGTCCACAATCACGTCCACGGCGGGTCCCACCGCTTGGCGAACGGTCCGGACGGCAGCCACGTCGTAGTCTTCATCCTTGCCCAGCCGCATCTTCACCCGGCGGTAGCCCTGCTCCACGTAGCCGGCCGCCTCCCGTCCCAGCGACTCCAGGCTGTCCGTCCACAGCAGCGCGCTGGCGTAGGCGGGGACCCTCTCCCGGGAACCCCCCAGCAGTTCCTGCACGGTCCTGCCCAGTGCCTTTCCTCTCAGGTCCCAAAAGGCAATGTCCAGGGCTCCCAGGGCCGACAGGGCCACTCCCTTTCTCCCGTACCAGCGGGTGGCCTGGTACATCTTGGACCACAAGGCTTCCACCTCCCTGGGATCGTCTCCCAGCAACAGGGGCTTGAGGTGGTCCTCGATGACGATCCTCACCAGCTCCGGATGGCTGTAGGCCGAACCCCAGCCCACCGTTCCGTCGCTGGCCGTGACCCGAACCAGAGAGGTCAGGCGACCCGTCAGTTGTCCTCCGGCATAGGACGTTCGCTGCTCCGGCGGGATCTCATAGCGCAGGTTGATGACTTCGATTTCTTCGATTTTCATGGGCGCCCTCGCGATGCCGATCCCCTCTCCGGGGCTTCCGATCCTACCATATCGCTCCCCTCCCGTTTCCCCGTGGGACCTCCATCGGAAATGGAATCCTGTTTCGAGGATTTTTGCAAAAGGCTCAGGACACTCACCACGACTTTTCCCCCAAATGTTTCACCCCTGTTGCAGACTTGTTTCGCATCTGCGACCGTATGGGGTAATATGACCCGCACCAATCGAGAGGTTACACCACGGGGGAGGCGATCTGTGGGCCACCGGCCCGCTGAGAGCGCCTACCGCGATTCTGCGTCGGCCGCCGGCCTGCGGCTTTATCAACCATTTCCGTGAAGGATTTGATATAAGCAACCTACCGGGAGTCACGGATATTAGCCGAGACGGAACCGATCAAGAAGGGACCGCGATGCATATTCTCCTGTATGTGCCTGACAACCAGGTGACCAACAACTTTGTTCCGCAGCTTTGGCCCTTTGTCCTGCAGAGGCTGACGCCGAAGGACCATCGGGTCAGCATTATCGACGGCAATGTGCGTTACCTGAGTGAGCAGGAGCTGGTCGACTTCATCGTTCAAAACGATGTGGGGCTGGTGGGCATGGGCTTCATGACCCGCATGGCCCAAAAGGCCTATCGCATGGCGGCGGCGATTCGAAGGGAGACTGGCGTGCCGATCGTGATGGGGGGGCCCCACGTGACCGAAGTCCCCAACGAACCCCTGGGCCTGACCGGCCATCCTCAATACGCCGACGCGGTGGTGTTGGGGGAAGCGGACGATACCTGGCCTCGGGTGGTGCGGGATGCGGCCGCCGGGACTCTGCAGCAGTTCTACCAGCCCGCCGTCATCGACGGGAAGGATGTCAAGCCGAGTCTCAAGAACTACCCTCAGGTGAGATGGGACCGGATCGACCTCTCGCTTTTCGATCTTATGCGATTCGTGCCGTCAACGGCCAAGCGGATGCTCAAGCGGCTGGGCCTGAACCATGACGAGCTCTACGTGGTACCGGTGGAATCCGGGCGGGGCTGCCCCTACGGTTGTGAATTCTGCACCGTGACCGGCTTCTTCGGAGACCAGATTCGCTTCCGCGACAACCAGAACGTCATCGACGAGCTGCTCTGCCTGAAGGCCCTGGGCAAGGAAAAGAACGCACTGGTCAGTGTCTTCTTCATCGATGACAACTTCGCGATCAATCGCAAGCGGACCAAATCCCTGCTGCGCGACATGATCGCCCAGGATGCCTGCGTTCCCTGGATCGCTCAGATCAGCATGAACCTTCTGCGAGACGAAGAGTTGGTGCGTCTCATCGCCGAAAGCGGCGGTCGCTGGATCTTCATGGGCCTGGAGTCCATCGATCCCGATAGCCTCAAAGTCGCCAACAAGTCGTTCAACAAGCCCGCCGAGTATGCGGAAATCCTGAACCTGCTGGCCAAGTACGAGCTCTACGCCATCACTTCTTTCATCTTCGGCATGGAGGGGGATCGCCCGGGCGTCTCGGAAAACACCTACCGCCAAGTCGACGCCTGGCCTCCGGGCCTGCCGGTCTTCGGGATACTCACGCCCTACCCGGCCACACCGCTGTACGACCGCTTGCAGAGTGAGGGTCGGCTGACCCGGCCGGAACATTGGCTCGACTTCCAGGCCTTCAAGGCCGCCTATCTCCCCAAGGGTCTGACGGCCGACCAGGCGGAAGATGAGGTTCGCCGCGCCTGGGCACACTGCTACAGGCCACGAGCTTTCCGCAAGTCCCAAGACTGGCTGCTCCGCAACGGGAAGACCTTCGGGTATCAGGTCATGCATTTTGTGGCGCGCATCCTCTTCCGTGGCATCTATTTTCCACAGATGACCCGCTGGGCCTGGATCAAGCTGCTGGCCCGGAATTACAGCACGATTGGGAGCCTGGTGTTTCAGGGTCTCAAGAGCCAGCGCAGGGCTCGTCGAAAAAGGTCGGATACGGCGGCGCTCCCACAGACTCCGGCGGCGGGAGCATCGGCAGCCTTGCGCGAAAGCAACCTCAAGGGAATGGCCGGGCAAGCACCGGTCTGGAAGGCTGCTGGGTCTCTCGGGGACGGGGAGGAGCCGCGTCGAGAATCCATCCGCACGTCGTCCAGGGTTACTTGAGCAAGAACTTCTGAACCCGCCAGCCGACCACACCGGCAACGTAGAGCTTGCCCGCTTTGCCCGGCGCAAGGGGGCGAGACTCGGACAATCGCCCCGGCCCCTTTCCCTGCCGGCCGGATGCGCCCGGCACCCGTCCTTCCAGGTCCGCCTTCAGCACTCCATTCCGGAAACACACCCATGACAACCCACCTCCTGGCGGACCCGCGACGGCGGACCCTGCTGATCTTCATCTTCGTGATGGCCTTCCAGCAAGGGGTGACCATCAACCTGCTGCCGGTCCTCTTCACAAGCTTCGCCGAGACTTTCCAGTTGGACCTTCAACAAAGGGGTCAGATCCAGTCCTTCTTTTTCGTGGGAGCCATGGTGGCTCTGTTCGCCTCCGGGTTCGTGACCGAGCGCATCGCCGCGCGCCGCTCGGCGCTGCTGGCCCTGGGGCTCTCCGGCCTGGGTTCGATTCTGGTAGCCCTGGCGCCCGACTTTCTCCTGCTGCGCCTGGGAGCCGCGGTGATGGGGATGGGGACCCTTTGGGCACTCTCGGTCACCAGCGCCACCATCGCCGCTCACTTCGCTCCGCAGAGCCAGCGGCTGTTCATGTGGATCATGGCGGTTTTCGCGTTGGCCGGGACGGGCGCCCCCTACGGCCTGGGGCACCTGGTGTCCTTCCTGGAGGTGTGGCGGCCCATTCTGGTCGGGGTCGGCCTCTACCTGTGGGTGTCGGGAGTGGCCGTGGCCCTCCTGTTTTGGGGGAGCCTGGGGGATACGGGTCGTCGCGTCCGGCCGCCCGGATCGGCTGCGGGGCTCCGGCCTGCCGGGCACCCAGCCGGTAACGCGACGCCATGGGAAACATGCGCGGGCTGGCTTGGCGGGATTCTCCGCCGTTACCGCGGCTCTCTCCTGGGACAGGGAGCCCTGCTTCTCATCGGCTTTCTGGTGGTTCTGGACAACCTTACCGCCGGCAACATCGTGGCCTGGACGCCCAATCTTTGCGAAATGCGCTTTGGCCGAAGCACGGCGCTGGCCGGTGAGATCATGGGCGCCAACGCGGGCGGCTACCTAGTGGGTCGCATCATCCTGGGTCTGTTCCTGACGGGACGCTATTCGGACCGGGTGCTGCTGGGATCGTGCTATGCGGGAGGCATGCTGGCCTACAGCCTGCTTCTCTGGATTCCCGATCCCCGAATGGCCATTGCCATGATGGTGATGCAGGGAGTGTTTCTATCAGCCCAGGCCCCCACCGTCTATTCCCTGGCCTCCACCAAGTTCCCGGATCGGGCCGGAACGGCCGTACCCCTGGTGGATGCCATCGGAACCATCGGAGCCATCCCGGCTCCCCCGCTGATGGGTTGGGTGGCGCAGCGAATGGGCGGCCTGGAGCGCGCGGCCTGGCTCATCCCGCTGACGGGATGCCTGCTGATAGCCATCAGCCTGGGCTGGGAAGCAAAGGACCGGTCGAAGAAGCAGGGACAGGAGTAACCGGTTGCCCACGGGAAAGCACTGCGGGGGGTGGTAACTCGGAAGCCACCCGGGGCCGGGGCGAGCCACATCGTTCACCGGGGGCTGGATTCAGGTTCAGCGGAACCGAGGGTCGGGAACCAGTGTTCCGCCTCAGGGAGAGGCTTTGGTAATCGGCGAGGGTTTGGAAGGCTTGGCGCGCGGTGCCGCGGCCGGCTTGGTCTCGACGGGCGCAGTTTTGGGTACAGCCGGCTTGGACGCTTGGACCTTGGGCGCGGCTTTCACCATCTCGACACTGCCCTTGAGGCGGGCGCCGTCGGCAATCGAGATCCGGCTGGAACGGATACTGCCCACCACCGAACCCGCCGGGGTGATCTCTACCCTGTCCTGGGCAACCACGTCTCCAATCACGGACCCGGCCACGATGACGTTGGCGGCTTGAATATCGGCCTGAATCCGGGCCTGGGAGCCAACTCGAAGCACCTGGTTTCGAAGGTCTATCTTCCCTTCCACCCGCGAGTCGATGGTTACGTCCTGGCTTCCCGACAATTCGCCTCGGATGACGAAAGTGTCTCCCAGGTAATTCTCTTTCCTGAGCCGCGCGGGAGCCGGAGCCGGCTGGGGGGGCGCCTGCGCTTGCGGCCGCGACGGGGGTGTGCTTTCAGGCGCATCGGCGAAGGGCTGCTTCTCTCTTCCGGGGAGGATGCGGCCTGCCCAGCCCTTCAGCGACCCGGATTGCTTTGCCTTGGAATCCTTGGAAGTGTCCATTTATAGTCCCAATCAGACCGAAAGGAAAATTGCCTGGGCGACCCGGCCTTTGGACTTGACTTGCCGCTCGCCGGCTGGAATCAGCACATTATAACCCGCTCCAACCAGGATCGAAAGCTTGAATGCTCTCAGAAGTTCAGGCGCAGAGACAACTGGAACTGTCTCGGATCGAAT
This sequence comes from Acidobacteriota bacterium, assembly GCA_022821775.1. Classification (GTDB taxonomy): domain Bacteria; phylum Acidobacteriota; class Terriglobia; order Versatilivoradales; family Versatilivoraceae; genus Versatilivorator. Next base: position 303 of record JAJECY010000126.1, on the reverse strand, counting down.
GCCGAGGTAAAGGAAAGGGGTTCGGTGACCGGTCCGCGGCGGCCCACCAGCCGGGAGGGAAGTTCGTCGATGCTCACGTCGCCGACCGTGCTGTTGATCTGCTTGAAGTTGGTGCGGTTGAACAGGTTGAATGCCTCGGCGATCAGCCCCAGAGTCCAGGTTTCGGTGAGCGGAATCTCCCGGTTCAGTCGGAGATCGAAAGAGAAGAAGTCGGGCCCCATGCCCACGTTGCGGCCTACGCCCCAGGGACGGTGGGTGTCGTTGTGGCGGTCGCCCACGTTATCGAATCCCGAGTTGAGATTG
>JAJECY010000002.1 GCA_022821775.1 Acidobacteriota bacterium | reverse complement strand
TTGCTGTATGGCACTGAACGCACCGATGTCCGCGCCAACGGTCAATGTCTTGACAATGACCACGACAATGTCGGCTTTGTGGCCATCTGGAACTGGGGCAACCTGAGTGATGGGGAACACACTGCGGTCGCCTACGATAGTGGTGTGAAGTTTGCCGAGAGTACGTTCACGGTCACGACCCCTGGGACGGGATTCCTCACAGGAGCGAGCAAGCAGGTGACAGTCGAGGATTTTCCCAATCCCGGTGATACCACCGTGCTGGAGTGGAATCAGGGCACCCAGCATTTCGAGATCGTGGAGTTCATGGGAAGTGAGCCCATTGATCTTGGAGAGTGTGTGGAGGGATTGAGGCTGCATCCGGGAGAAATGTGCAGCGGCTCCCTGCTCGGCATCGACTTTATCGTTTCCGTGAACGAAGCCGGAGATGCGTGTATAGAAACTGGCCTTCCCCCTCTTGATGGGTGTTACCCCGACGCCGAAAGTCTCCCGCGGGCTCTCGCCGATGCCCAAATTACAGCGACCAGACATGACGATGGGAGCTGGACTATCGATAGCCTGCCGCCCGATCCATAAGGAGATGCCGATGTCTTTTTTCCTGCGACTTCTCGGTTTTATGGTACTGCTTCCTTCCCTGGCCCACGCCGCGACGTTAGAGATTCCCGGCAACGGAGCTAAACTCTCAGGCGTCAGCGTCATCTCGGGCTGGAAGTGTGAGGCTGGGAACCTGACCATCGTCTTCAACGACGACGGGACACATATCCCCCTGCTGTACGGCACTGAGCGCACCGATGTCCGCGCCAACGGCCAATGTCTTGACAATGACCACGACAATGTCGGCTTTGTGGCTATCTGGAACTGGGGCAACCTGGGTGATGGAGAGCATACCGCTATAGCCTATGACGACGGCGTAGAGTTTGCGCGGAGTGCGTTTACGGTGACAACCCCTGGGGTGGGATTCCTCACAGGAGCGAGCAAGGAGATCACAGTTGAGGATTTTCCCAATCCTGGCGATACCACCGTGCTGGAGTGGAATCAGGGCACCCAGCATTTCGAGATCGTGGATTTCATGGGGAGCGGGCCCTTTGAGTGTATGGAGGGATTGACTCTACATCCGGGAGAAATGTGCATGGGCTCTCTAATGGTCTTCGGGTATGAGGTTGGCTTCAGTTTTGCCGTGAATGCCGATGGACAGGGGTGTGTTGAAGTTGATCTTCCTCCCAATTTTCCGACGGATATAGCAGAAATTCCTTGCTTTAACACCGGTCAGGATTTTGAGAATTTCCTCGAAGGTTTCCAAATTTCCGGCGCGTCTGTCACCAGGAATGCCGACGACAGTTGGACGATTAACAGCTTCCCGACCGATCTCTGAGAAGATGCTGACGTCTTTCCTGCTTCGCCTTTGCCTTGGGCTTATCGTCCTGGTTCCGTCTCTGGCGCACGCCCAACCCACCGGTGTCCTGGAGATTCCAGGCAACGGGACCACCGTATCGGGCGTCGGGATAATCGCGGGCTGGAAGTGTGAGGCCGGGGACATCACCATCAGCCTCAACGATGGAGTCCCTATTCCGGCGACGTATGGGTTGCCCCGTGCCGATACCAGCGGGGTCTGTGGCAATGCTGGGAATAATGGCTTTTTCAGCTACACGAACTGGGGGAACCTTGGCGATGGAGAACACACGGCCGTCGTCTACGATGATGGTACGGAGTTTGCCCGGAGCACGTTCACGGTGACAACCCTCGGAACGGAGTTTCTGACAGGAGCGAACACCCAGGTCAGTATCCCGGATTTCCCCACGCCGGGAGAGACCACGACCTTTCAGTGGAATCAGGCGACGCAGCATCTGGAAGCGGTCTCGCGAGAACCGGCGTGTAGAGAGACGCTCACGATGAAGCCGGGAGAGACGTGCCGTGGCTCCATCTCTCTTGAGCTTGATACCTCCCGCCTGGGTGAGATCAGCACCGGTTTTACTTTTTCTGTTGAGGCTGAGGGCCGGGGGTGCATAGGCATCAGCGGCATTCCCGCATTTAATTATTGCTATTCAGCCCGCCTGCCGAACGTTCTGGGTAAGATCGGGGTTTCTGTTGTCAGGAATGAGGATGGGAGTTGGACCATTGATCGCTTCCCACTTGTTAATCTTGGGGAGTGCGTTCTTGACTTAACGGTGAAGCCGGGAGCGAAGTGCAGTGGCTCTATAGATCTCCCCGTTGGCGAGCTCGACTTCGCTTTTTCTGTTGAAGCCGACGGGGAGGCGTGTATCGAGGCCGAGGTGGATTTGGATGTACCTTTCGTGGATGGTAAGGAAATCGATGCGTGCTTTGATACGCGTAAGGATTTCCAAAAGGTTCTTGACAAGATCGACGATGTTATCGAAATTGGTGCTTTTGCCGCCAAGAACGTCGATGGCAGTTGGACTATTCTCGACTTCCTGTAGGTGCGTTCCCCTGTAGCCGGTCTCTGAACCTCATGGCTCAGGCGCCGACCGCTCACCGAGGGCTGTGAGCAATTCCTGGCGGACGTAGGCGTCTTGTTCGCGGTCCAGGGCGGTCTTGAGACTGGCCGTGTGTGCCAGGCGGCCCAGCGCCCAGGCTGCATGACCGCGGATCAGGGGTTCGGGGTCGTGGAGAGCCGCTTGCAGCGGGCCGACCGCCTCCTGATTGCCGCTATTGCCCAAGGCAACGGCGACATTGCGCAGCAAACCGCGGCGCTTGGTACGCCATACCGCGGAGCGCCGGAAACGAGTTCGAAAGCCGCCCTCGTCCAGTTGTAACAACTTGGGCAGGGAGGGAAACAACTCGTCCACCAGGTCGTGGCGGGGCTGGCCGAACTTGGTATTCCAGGGGCAGACTTCCTGGCAGATGTCGCAGCCGAAAATCCAGTTGCCGAGCTTGGGGCGCAGTGTGTGCGGAATCGGACCGCGATGTTCGATCGTTAAATAGGAAATACACAAGGGCGACTTGAGGACATAGCCCGTCGCCAGGGCGTCGGTTGGACAATCATCGAGGCAGCGCGTACAACTGCCGCAATGGGCGCTCGGCATGCCTTCGCCCTCAAGGTCGAGGCTGACCAGAATCTCGGCCAGAAAAAACCACGAGCCCATGGCTTTATGCAGCAGCATTGTGTTTTTGCCGAACCAGCCCAGGCCGCTGCGATACGCCCAGTCACGTTCCAGCAAGGGGCCGGTATCCACATAAGGCCGGGCCCAAATCCCCGGCTGTTGGTCTTTGAGAAAAGCAAC
>JAJECY010000089.1 GCA_022821775.1 Acidobacteriota bacterium | reverse complement strand
AATCACCTGTTTTTTTCTCGACCACCCTTCCCTTGTCTGTCTCCGGTTGAAATCGGTGATTGATCAGAGCTTCCTTAACAGAATGAAAGGCTCCTGCACCGGAAGCCGGCTGTGGCGATAATCCGGAATCCGTTAATTGGTGTTCATTCGTGTCCATTGGTGGTTCGCCGTTGTCCTTGGCATCCCGTCACGGTTAACCTCAACGCCTTAGTGGCCCTTCATCGTTCTTCGTGTGCCTTCGTGGATAACTCTTTTTACCCCGCCGCATGCAGCGCGAAACCGGCTATTTCCCGGAGGGACTGCCGTCCGGTTCGGTCTCCGGCTCAAGCACGAAAAGCGGCTGGAGGTCGGGGGAACGCCAAACCAGCAGGCGGCCGTCCTGGTCTCCGGCCACCACCGTCCGGCCATCCCCGCTCACTGCCGACACGTGGACGAAGGAGGATACGCCGCCAAGCCGTCGTTCCCCCAGGCGTACGATGGGATCTCCTGAACTGATCAACAATCGGTCGCTGTCGGCGATGAAGCTCAGAGAAGTGATCTCCTTCTCATAGCCGCTGATGGTCTGTTTCTGTTCGCCCGTTTCGAAATCCCAGAGCTTGATGGCGCCGTCGGCGCCGCAGGTGGCCAGAATCTTTCCGTCTGCTTTCCAGGCCACGTCCAGCACATGGTGGGTGTGCCCCTCGAAGGTCTTGGCCAATTGACGGCTCTTCACCTCGAAGACCCTGGCAAATCGATCGGTGGAAGCGGTCGCCAGGTAGCGGCCGTCCGGGGAGAACTCGATTCCGAGGATGGTGTCGATGTGCGCATCGGGAACTTCTCCCGCGAGTTCGCCGTTCTCCGCGCGCCAGATCTTCAATTCACCGCTTCTGGACGGGTCTCCGCTTCCGGTGGCCAGCAGTTGGCCATCGGGACTGAAGGCCAGTGCCGTTACCCGGCCCAGCAGCCCCGATGGATCTTGCGCCGACCCGACCACCCGTTCCAGGACCCAGGACAATTCCTGCTTGCCTTGGCTCGGTTCGGTCGGGCCTGGAGCCGGGCCCGACGTCTGCAGACGCCAGAATTTCAGGGTCCGGTAGCCTCCCGAAACCAGGAGTTCACCCTTGGGGCTGAAGGCCAGCGAGTGAACCATGTCCCGGTGGCTGACTCCCGTTCCCGCATAGAGGCCGCCCTGGTTCAGTGACGGGTCGGTGAGCCGTGCCGCCAGTCGGCCCGAGGCCAGGTGGTAAACGAGAATCCGATTGGAGCGTCCGCAGGCGGCGTAGTTGCCATCGGGACTGATGGCGGCGCTGTAGACCGGATTCAACGTCTGCGGAATGGACTTCCACTTCAGCCGCGGCAGGAGGCTGGTCGGGTTGCCCGGGCGGGCGCCCTGGTCGATCCAAAGCTTGAGGAGCCCGAGCTCTTCGGAGGTCAGAGGCGCAGCCTCGGCGGCGTTCCCGTCGGGCGGCATGAAGGGTTGGCGTTGATGAGCGGCCACCTGGAGCAGCAGACTGTCGGCGCCGTTTCCTGGATCGACCAGCGGTTCAGCTCGATCACCGGCGAGAATCAGCCGCCTGTCTTCCAGAACCACCTTTCCGAGAGCCAGGCTCTTGCTGTGACAGGCCAGGCACTTGGCTTGAAAAATCGGAAGGAGATCCCTGGTGAAGCTGACCGGCTCCTGTCTGTCCGGGACGGTGATGGGAATGGACCCGTCCCGGTCCCCATCCTTTTCCTCGTCGAGTTGAGCCTGGACAGGGGCGGCCGCCGCGACCGCCAGCAGAGTCAGCCAAAGAACCGCCGGATGTCCCGGCGCCGGCAGGTCGGGCCGGCGTCCGGGCCGGCGTCCGGAATGGAAGGTCTTGAGGAGCCGCTTCATGGACGCTGTCTGAGCGACGTTTCCTGCAGGACGGGTTGCACCCGGATGGTCAGCGGCTCTTCCACCTGAATCTCTTGCTCATTCAGTTGAAGGGTTGCCTCGAGCTTCAGCGGATAATCGCCGGGGTCCAGATCGGCAGCCAGCCGGACCAGCAGGGCAGAGGTCGTCTCGCCCTTCGGAATGGTCACCGACTCGGCCTCGATCCCGACGATGTGAATGGGAACCTTGAGACCGATCTCGACCGGATCGGCGTAGTTGAACAGTCGCTCGATGGAAAGGGGCAATTCCAGGTTGGTCCCGGCTTGAGATTGCCACACCCTCTCTTTTCCGGTCAGGAGAATGGGCGCCGGATGGATGGTCAAATCCAGGGCCCTGGAATGGGCGGCCATCCTGACCTTTCGAGGGGATGCCTTGGCAATCGCCTCCCGCAAGCGCTTCTCGGCTGCCCTGCGCGCCCGCTCGGCTTCCTTGGCTTGAGTAGCCGGATCCACTCCGGATTGGGGAGATGTCTTCCCCGTGCTTCTTCCCGCTATAGCCGTCTTCTGTTCGGACAGTCGCTGCAGCCGCATCTTTTCCCGAAGGGCATGGACCACCGCCTCGGGTTGGTTGCGGTAGGTCATCTGGCTCACGGCCACCGTGGAAAAAGTGTACTTTCCGGGCTTGAACTCGTTCCCCCGCTTGGTGACCTTGTACACCAACGTTCCCTCGCTGCTCTCGTCGTCGACCACCAGCTTGGTGGTGCCTTCCCTCAGTCCGTCGAGCGTTCCCAGGCGCAGCTTCAATTCGCCCGGCAGAAGGGAACGACGGGCGAGTTGGAAGGGAATTTCCAGGTTGCCTTCCATCGGGACATCCCACGCCTGTTTCTCGATCCGGAACTCCGGAAGCTGGGGCGCCAACTCGCTTCGGCTTACCGCCAGGGTGCGATTCCGAACGACCCGGGATTGGGCGCCTGCCTGCCTCAGCGAGCCGGAGTTCCAGACCAGTGTGGCGTGGCGCGCCTGCCGCTCAACCGGCCTCCCGTCGATACTTGCCCTGCCGATCACCTGCAGGGTCCCGGTCCAGCCCGCTGCCTCGGGAGACGCCTCGAAGTACAGGTAGGTTCCGTTGCTCTTTTCCGGGATGGTTGCCCCCGGGAAACCGATCCCGGGGGGCAAACCCTTGACCTCGAGATCGATCCTGCCCTGGAAACCGTCGCGCCGGATGGCCATGACGTTCATGCGGGTCTTCCCTTCCAATCGCAGCAGGGGTTCCCAGATAATGCCGTCATCGTTGGAGCCTCCGGGATCGTCGGTCGCCACCAACAGGTGGAAATCGGGATCGGATTGGCGAATCGACAGCCGGTAGAGATGGGAGGGGCGGCTCTCCCGGGTGGCCGCCAAATCGTGGATCTTGAGCCGGTAGGCGCCGGCCTGCTCGGCTTTGAATCGAAAGACGGGGTCGCGGCTTCCGATGTTATAGCGCTCGTCGCCCAGGAAGGTCATGTCATCGTCCGATCGGGTAACCAACTCCGGCTGCTCCGAGCCGTTGCCGTCGACCGACAATCGTTGAAGCACCACGACCGGATCGGTGGGCAAACCCAGCCGATGCGAGAACACTTCAATCCAGTAGCTGGCGCCCTTCTCGGCTTCGAAGACAAACCAGTCCTGGTCCGCCCGGGGGAAGAACCGCCCCTGGATCTCGCAGGGCAGAGAAATCCGCTGGGCCGAATGGGGCTGGTTGTTGGGTTCCAGTTCGCTGACCGGGGGAGCCGTGGCAAAGCCAAGGCTGGCGGAGTTCGAGACGCCTTCGGGCGAGTCCAATCGGAAGTCGATTCCTCCCGCCACAATCTGTCTCGGTTCCAGGAAGGAGTTGACGGGCAAACGGTGAGGGTCCCGGGGAAGGGCGATTTCGACGGTCTTCTCCTCCAGGGGCACCCCTTGGGGGTTGAGCACGGAGGAAGTCTTGCCGCCCGGGAGATTCTGCCCGTAGACCACGTAGGACCGGCGACTCCCAGGCCGCCCGGCCGGCGGGAAGATGTATGCGATATGGGGCTGGGTTCCCACCGAGAGGCGATAGGCATACTCGGGACCGCCTCGATAGAGGTAGTCGTAAATCTTGACGACGTACCGCCCGCCGGCAGGGGCCGTGAAATCCAGGAACGGGTCCAGGCGGTAGGTGTCCCGATCGCTCAGCAGCTCTCTGCCGGAGGCGTCGCAGAGCACCAGGGTCGCATCCATCTTGGAGTCCAGCCGTTGGGCCAGCACGTTCAGGACGATGCGCTGTCCCTGCTCGGCCTCGAATGTGAAATAGTCGGCGGCGCCCTCATCGCTGTGGCCGTTGACGGTCACACCCAAGGGAATCCGCCGGGCCTTTGCCAGGGTGTGATTGTCGTCCTCCTGGAGCAGCTCTTCCTGATCCCCGACCATGAAGGCTCGAGCGTTGGAAACCCCGAAGTGCCCGGCCATGCGCAACTCGTAGATGCCCGGGGGCACGTCGGGGGCGATGGTCACCGTGAACTTGCCGGGAACGGGGCGCGGAGTCGGCTGAAGCCAGGTGATCTCGCTCATCAGAGGGGAACTGCTGATTCCCGGGTGGGAAAAGAGGAGGCGGTCCACGCCGTCCATGTTGCTGCCTGTAACGGTCACCTCAACGGTCGAGGCCGGTTTCCCTCCGGCGGGAAAAGCCGTCATCAGCCGCAGAAAGGGCATTTGGCCCCAAGCGGGAATACCCGACACCTGCCAGAGGCCGGCGGCTCCCAACAAGACCAGCGCCGTCGACCGCAGCTTCGCCACAGAGCTCGAAGTCTTGGAATTCATGGAAATGACTGTCCCTCCGGGTGCGAACTCGGCAAGAGGTTTCAATGGTTGAAAAGGAACTCCTTGGTGTTGAGCAGAGCCCACAGGGTGTCCTGATAGGCCTCTTGCAACCGGCTCCGCGAGGCGGCGGCAGCCTCCGATTCTTGAGTCCTTTTCCGGATGTAGCCCAATGCGAACTCCATTTCCGGCTCTTCGGGCAACCGCGACAGGGTCCACAAATAGAGTTCCCGTATCCTGTCTTCGTCGGTCAGGCTGGAATCGTTGGCCAGGCGGACGGCCCGTCCCCGCGGATCGCTGACCTTTTCCTGAATCTTGCGGGAGTTCAACAGGTGGAGGCTCTGGGCCAGGTTGGCGTCATGGGTTCGCTCGGACTCGGAGGCGCTGGCATTGTTGGGTCGGCCGAACAGCGTCAGGAAGTAGGAGTCGGCATTGAAGCTGTCGTCGGGTAGCTGCACGGCCCTGGTGCCGCTGGGCTGGCCGGGGAATTCGGATCGGACGTCGGTCACCTGGTCGATGGCGTCCAGCAGGACCTCGGCCGTCAACCGCTTGGGGTAGTACCTGGAAAAGTTCTGACTGTCATCCGCGTTCTGGCCGTTGGGATGGGAACTGCGCTGATAGGTCCCGGATCGGCAGATCGTCCGGATCAACTCCTTCAGGTCGAATCCGCTTTGGATGAAATGGCCGGCCAGGGCATCCAGCAAGTCCGGATTGGTGGCGGGGTTGGTGCCTCTCATGTCGTCTTCCGGTTCCACCAGGCCGCGTCCCATGAAATGCTTCCAGTAACGGTTCACCAGCATGCGAGCAAAGAAGGGGTTGTCTTTTTCGGCCATCCAATCGGCCAGAACCGACCGCGGGTCCTGCTCGGGGGAAATGTCGAAGGCGCCCGTTCCCAGTCCCGTGGGCATTACCGGCAGCTTGGTCTTGGGATTGATGGCGGCGGCCGTTCCGCGATCATGGAAAACGACTTCCTCGCCGGCTTGAGTTCCCGGCTTGCGGGCCAGGCGGGAAAAGAAGGCCGCGAAACCGTAGTAGTCCTGCTGGCTCCACTGTTCGTAGGGGTGGTGATGGCAGCGGGCGCACTGCAGCCGAACGCCCAGAAAGATTTGAGCCGCGTCCTGAACCTGGTCTTCGATGCTCTTGACTTCTCGGAACCAGGTCACGGCCGGATTGCGCCCCAATTCCCCCGAAGCCGTCACGATGTCTTTCATCCACCGGTCGTAGGGCTTGTTTTCCAGGAGGCTCTGGCGGATCCAGGCGTGGAACAGAAAATTGCCCCGGGTGGACCGCTGGTCCCGCCGCTTGTTGCGCAGGATGGCGCTCCACTTGTTGGCGAAATAGTCGGCGTACTCCGGACTCGCCAGCAACTCATCCACCCATTTCCCGCGCTTGGCCGGATCCGGGTCCGCCAGGAACTCTCTGGCCTGGCCGGGCGTGGGCAGGCGCCCGGTGATGTCGATGGAGGTGCGGCGCAGAAAGGTGGCGTCGTCGCAGGGTCCCGAGGGCGGCAGTTCCAGCGTCCGGAGCTTGCTCAGCACCCACCGGTCGATGAAGCTTTCCGCCGCCGGCCCCTCCTGCACCCGACCGCCGTAGGGAACCGTCACTCGAAAGACCGCCACCTGGTCCTGGAATCGGACCATGACTGCCGATTGACCGGCCCGTTCCCCGACCCGAACCAGGCCCGAAGGGCTTACCTCGGCCAACTCTTTCTGGTTGGACTCATATTGGCAAAGACGGGTCACATCCTTGCTGGAACCGTCGGAATAGGTTGCCGTTACCAGGAGCTGCTGCTCCTGGTGGCGAGACATCAGCCGATGGGCCGGCAGGACCCGGATGCCCACCACGCCGGCGTCGTCGGGCTCCCCGTAGGGCATGCCCTGCCTGATCCAGCGCGAGAGCAGGTCGAAGGCCGGTGAATTCCGCTCCACCCGAAGCCCGCCGCCGTGAGGGACCGACCCCGTTGCCTTGAGCAGGAGCAGGCTCCGCTCGGGCGCGGCCGGAAAAAGGCGGCGTCCCCGCCCCTCGATGACCAGAAACTCGAAATCTTCCTGGGGCTCGAAGCCGAACAGCGACAACCTGAAGCCGTTTTGGCCCGATGCCTTGCCGTGGCAACCGCCGCTGTTGCAACCCGACTTGGTAAAGATCGGAACGATCTCGTTGGGGAAATTGACGCGTCTCGATTGCCCGATCTCTCGAACCGAAAGGCGGGTGCTGGCGCTGGGTCCCCGGTCGACACCGGCCGTAATCCGAACCGATCCGTTGGCCAGTGGCGTCACGAATCCGGTCTTGTCGATGGAGACGATTCCGGCAGGTCGGGACTGGTAACGGACTTGGCGGGTGTAGTCCACCAGGCGTCCATCGCGCAGCCGTCCCGTCGCCAGGAGCTGCTGTCGGGCTTCCGATCCGCGCAGCCATGCTTCCGCGCCGGGATCGGGAGACCCGGGCCGACCGGTCTGCAGGGTCAACGCTACCAGCGGGTTGGCATCGGAAGCGGGGGCGGACCGAGGGGACTGGCCCCGAGCGGGAACAACCAGGAGAAGCAGAATCGATGCCAAGCTCAGGCTGGTGACCCCGGAAAGGCTGGACCGAGGGATGGTCACCATTGCTAACCCACCTTTGTAATCAGATCAGTTCCGGCATGGGCATGTGGCCGTCGACCAGGTAGTGTGGCCGATCGTTCAGATCGGTGAGATGGGTCCTGGCGGCGTCGATGCCCAGATTGTGGTAGAGCGTGGCAAAGATTTCCTGAACGTGGACCGGTCTTTCCTTGGGCTCCTCACCCAGTCGGTTGGTGGAGCCGATGGCCTGGCCGGCCCGCATGCCGCCGCCGGCCATCAGGGCGCAGGAGTTGCGCGGCCAGTGGTCGCGGCCGGCATCCTTGTTGATCTTGGGAGTGCGGCCGAACTCGCCCCAGGCAATGACCGAGACATCCTTGTCGAGTCCGCGCTGGTGGAGGTCTTCCACCAGGGCGCTGACTCCCTGGTCGAAGGCCGGAAGGTAGTAGCGGCCGTTCTTGAAATTGGTGCTGTGCCAATCCCAGTAGCCGAAGCTCACCGTGACGCAGCGGACACCCGCCTCCACCAGCCGGCGAGCCACCACGAACTGGTCCATGTGCATGGGAGCCGCGTCTCGTTCCAGCCTGGGGGAGCCCCGGCCGTAGCGGTCGCGTAGCTTGGAACTCTCCTGCTCCACATCCAGCGCCTTCAGCAGCCGGCTGGAGGTCAGGACATCGAAGGCCTGCTCCTGGAAGCTGTCCAGACCCTCCATCAATCCGGTCCGGTCCACGTCGCGCCGGAAGCGGTCGAAGCTCTGCAGCAGTTGCCGGCGGTCCGAAAGCCGTTCCAGGCTGATCCCGTTCAGGGTCATGTCGTTTCTGATGTCCCCCTGCGGCTTGAAGGGAGTGTGGGCCACGCCCAGGAAGCTGGGCCGGCCGAAGTTGTACTCGCCGTGTCGGGACTTGTGGGACAGGTTGACGTAGGGCGGAATGGCCGGGTCGGTCGGACCCTTCAGCTTGGAGAGCACCGACCCCAGTTCCGGCCAGCCTCCCGGAGGAGGATTGCCCCGGCGGCCGCTGATGCGCCCGGTCATGCACTGGTAGGAGGAGTGGGAATTCTCGGCTCCAACCACGGTTCTCACCAGCGCCAGCTTGTCCATGATCTTGGCCAGGCGAGGCAGATGCTCGCAGATGTGGATGCCCGGGACGTTGGTCTTGATGGCCTGAAACTCACCTCGGATCTCGGAGGGGGCGTCGGGCTTGATTTCGTACATGTCCTGGTGCGGTGGGCCGCCCGGCATGTAGATCATGATGATGGCCTTGTCGGACCTGCCCAGGCCGGACTGCTTCTCCGCCTGCAGCAACTGGGGCATGGTCAACCCGCCCATTCCCAGCGCGCCGATCTGGATAAAGTTACGCCGCGACATGCCATCGCACATCCGGTGGCCATTCCCGTAGATGGTCAACATTGCTCTCAGCCTCCTCCAGGCGATTGCCTGATCCGAGCCATTGAATACGGTGCCCGCTAATGTACCACTTCCAGGTCGCAAGTGTAAAGACGGCAAATGCCTCGTCGAGGGTTGACGCGGTTACCGGAATCCGTCAGAATCCGTTCATATCGTTTCAACATCCGTTCAGGCTTTACCTCATGCCGCCCCGGGGCGGGGCGGTTGCAGGCTCTCGGACTTGGCCCGCATTATCTCGGCGGATCGCCGGTGATGGAGGAAAGTAGCTTGTTGTCAATATTTTACCAGCATTATGGTTTCCCCCGGGTGTCTTCAAGGGTTCCCGTGCCGGGAGAGCCCAAACAGCCTGCACGCCCGTCGGTATCAGCCTTTACGCCTCGTGGAACCGGCAGAGGCTCATCCCCAGCCGTTTTGGAAGGAGTTGACCAATGAGAGTTCCTACGTCTTTCCATCCGTGCCTCAGTGTCAGTTTGATCGCCATCGTCTGTCTGGCGGCCGCCGGCTGCAGCCAGGAGCCTCAGGTTGACCGCAACACACCGGAGTATCTCTTTTCCGAGGTGCGCAAGGCCGTGGCCGACGGGCGTCTCGGAAAGGCGCTCGATTCCTCGGGCGCTCTGCAGACGAAGTTTCCCAAGAGTGAAGAGGCCGCCAAGGCCCGGCTTCTGAGCATCGTCCTGCTGGTGGGCCAAAGCGACGGGTACCGCAGCATTGCGGATGCCTACCTGGCCGGCATGGAAGCGGACCCCAAGCAGTACGGCAAGCTGCGCTCCACGGCCTTCAACTATCTCCGAAAGCGAAAGAGCGTGGCCCTGACCCTTTACCAGGCCTCCGACCGCTTTATCAAGAGGCATTCGCCGGAATCCGCCTATGCCCTGGAGTCCTCCTGGCCGGTGGACGATTCCGAGCAGGGCCCGGACCTGCTGGACGAGGTGCGGGGTGGCAAGGAAATCGATTCGGAGCAGCAGGAGCAGGTCGAGGTGGTCGAGCTTCCCAAGGGAGTCGCCCGTACGTTGGCCCGGTTTGCGGGGTCGGAGAAGGACCTGGCCCAGGCCCGGACGACCCTGGAGCAGGGATCGGTGGACCTGGTTCCGAGCGGGTTGCTCGTGACCTTGACCCAGTGTCTGCTGGACAACCAGAAGTTGTTCGGCCGGGAGGGACTGAGCGAGCACAAGAACTATGCGCTATTCGTGATAAAAGCGGCGGAGTCGCTCAAACTGGCGCACGAAAGCTTGCAGGACAGCCCCGACGAGGCCATTCAGGCCAGGGCGGACGAACTGCAGGCCCGGATCGATGCGATGTATGGAAAGAAAACCGGCGGCAAGAGCTGAATCCCGGGCGTCCGGTCAATCGCCCGCGGCGGTCAAATGACTTCCGGCAGGGGGCGGTAGCCGTCGACCAGGTAGTGCGGCCGGTCGTTCAGATCGGTGACCTGGGTCCGGGCGGCGTCGATGCCCAGGTTGTGGTAGAGGGTGGCGAAGACTTCCTGGAAGTGAATCGGCCGCTCCTTGGGTTCTTCTCCCAGTCGATTGGTGGTCCCGATCGCCTGACCGGTGCGCATGCCCCCGCCCGCCATAAGCGCGCAGGATACCCGCGGCCAGTGGTCCCGCCCCGCATCCTTGTTGATCTTGGGAGTGCGGCCGAACTCGCCCCAGGCAATCACCGTGACGTCCTTGTCCAGCCCGCGTTGATGCAGGTCCTCCACCAGGGCGCTGACCCCCTGGTCGAAGGGCGGCAAGTTGTCCCGACCCCTCTTGAAATTGGCGCCGTGCCAATCCCAGAAGCTGAAGCTGACGGTGACGCAGCGAACTCCGGCCTCCACCAGCCTGCGCGCCAGCAGGAATTGCCCCATCAGTCGCGGGGCGGCGTCACCCTGATGCTGCGGGGTTCCCTCTCCGTAGCGCTGGCGGATGCGAGGATCTTCCTTCTCCAGGTCCAGGGCCTCCAGGAGCCGGCTGGAGGTCAGAACGTCGAAGGCCTGCTGGTTGAAGGCATCCAGGCCTTGCATCCCACCGCTCCGGTCGGTATCCCGCCGGAAGCGGTCGAAGCTTTGAAGCAACGCCCGGCGGTCCGACAGCCGTTCCAGGCTGATGCCTTGAAGGGTCATGTCGCTGAGGGTGTCGCCCTCGGGGCGGAATGGCGTGTGCGCCACGCCCAGGAAGCTGGGGTGTCCGAAATTGTAGGGCTTGTGCCTCATCTTGGGGGTGAGGTTCACGTAGGGAGGCACGGCCGGATGGGTGGATCCCTCCAGCTTGGAGATGACCGAACCGATCTCGGGCCATCCGCCGGGGGGCGGTTCGTCCTTCAGGCGCCCGGTCATGCACTGATGGGAGGAGTGGCGGTTCTTGGCCCCCACGATGGTTCTCAGGAGCACCAGCTTGTCGGTCATCTTGGCCAGGCGGGGGAGATGCTCGCAGATCTGAATGCCGGAAACGTTGGTGGGGATGGGCTTGAACTCCCCGCGAATCTCCGAGGGCGCCTCCATTTTGAGCTCGTACATGTCCTGGTGGGGCGGGCCGCCGGGGAGATAGATCATGATGATGGCTTTGCCGGATTTGCCCACACCGGCCTGGCGCTCGGCCCGCAACAGTTGCGGCATGGAAAGTCCTCCCATGCCCAAGGCCCCGATCTTGATGAAGTTGCGCCGGTGAATCCCGTCGCAGAGCCGCTGCTGTTGTCCATGGATGGTGAGCATTGTCCGTTGCCCCCGTTCCCCGAGTTGCCATGCAGCCGGGGTGAGTGGTTCTCCGGGCATGGCCTGGAGGTCGATTGCCGATGATTTAATGAAATTTACCACTTCCGCTGAGAATTTGTAAAGGGAGCCTTTTGCAAAATTCCGCGGATAGGAATAGGGGACGTTGTTGAATTACTGGA
>JAJECY010000208.1 GCA_022821775.1 Acidobacteriota bacterium | reverse complement strand
GGAATCGTAGAGCGCTTCCTCCACCGCGGGGTCCGACAAATTGAACCAGTGTTGCAGAAAGTGAATCCGCAACATGCGATCCAATCCCACTGCCGGACGCCCCGCCCCTTGGCGCTTCGAGGGGTAGCACGGTTCGATCAGCGCCTCCAGCGCTTCCCAGGGAACCACTCGATCCATCTCTTGGAGAAATCGCTCTCGGCGAGTGCGTTTGCTATAGCGCTCAAATCCGGCTTCGGCAAAGCTGCTCTGACGCATCGATCCTCACCTCCTGTTGATTCGGTCACGGACCGTTTTATGATCTCATGAGAGGAAGGAATAAATCAGAGTTTCCCTAGATGATTGGTGGGCCGACAAGGTCGTTCAGAAGATCCTGAGTCCTACTGCCTACGAGAATCTTAAGTTCCCGACTCAAAAGCCAGAAGGCCTGCTGGACCGCATCGTACGAGGGCATTCGCGCGAGGGTGACCTCATAGCCGACTTCTTCTGCGGTTCCGGGACTACCCTCGCCGTGGCTGAGAAGCTTGGCCGTCGTTGGATAGGCTGTGACCTGGGCCGTTGGGGAATCCACGTTACCCGCAAGCGGCTGCTCGGCATCAAGAACTGCAAGCCCTTCGAAGTGCTCAACCTCGGCAAGTACGAACGCCAGTACTGGCAGGGTGTGACCTTCGGCGGGAATGAGGATCGGCCGATTACAGAGCAAGCGCTCTACGAGTACCTCGCGTTCATCCTCAAGCTCTACGGAGCCCAGCCGGTGGCTGGCATGGCGCACCTCCATGGCAAGAAGGGCAAGGCCATGATCCACATCGGAGCGGTGGACGCGCCGGTCACCTTCAGCGAGATTGACGCTGCGGTGGACGAGTGCACGAAGCTCAAGCAGAAGGATCTGCACGTCCTGGGCTGGGAGTGGGAGATGGGGCTCCAGAATCTCGTGGTTCCGGAGGCAAAGAAGAAAGGCGTGAAGCTCCTGCTGTTGCAGATACCTCGCGAGGTGATGGAGCAGCAGGCTGCGGTAAAGGGCGACGTCCGCTTCTTCGAGCTGGCGTACCTGGAAGCCGAGATCAAGCAGAAAAAGAAACTCACGGCCGAGGTGGCTCTCAAGGATTTCGTGATCCCCAACACAGAGTTGATCCCGGAAGAGGTGCGAAGCAAGGTCAAGAAGTGGTCGGACTATATCGACTACTGGGCTGTCGACTGGGACTTCCGGAATGACACCTTCATGCAGGCATGGGTGGCCTACCGTACGCGCAAGGAGCGCGCGCTGACGCTGGTCTCTGACCCACACACCTACGAAAAGCCGGGCAAGCACCGCGTCCTGATCAAGGTAATCGACATTTTCGGCAACGACACTTCACAGGCGTACGATGTCGAGGTATGAACCCATGTTGAAGCTCCATCCCGAAGAACAGGCTTGGCTGGACGAATACCGGAAGGCACTCCTGGAGCAACAACCTGGAGCGGTCGCTCGGATGCTCATCTACGGCTCGAAGGCACGTGGAGACGCGCACGAGGACAGCGATCTCGATGTGCTCCTCATCGTCAGGAACGAGGCCGGTGCCCTGAAGCGCACCTTGCGCCATATCGGCTACGAGTTGGCGGCAACCTCCTACGCCGTGCCGTCGATTTTGGCCTATACGCAGGATGAGTGGCAGCAAAGGAAGGAAAGAGGATACCCGTTCCAGAACTCGGTCGAGCGCGACGGGGTGTCGGTGCTATGAATCGAAGGGAGTTCATCGAACGAATTCGGCGTTACTTGATCGAGAATGGCCTGACCGATGACGATCTCGGAAAGGAGGCGGGGGGTGGCTGAGGCAGTCATTTCGTACGACAAGGACCTCCCGGAGATCGCCAATCGCCGTCCGTGGGAGAAACCGGCCTCCTACCTGGTCAAGGACGAAACAGCGCCAATCGGCTGGCGCGAAGACCGCTCAGGCCGGCGACCCAGCGAGCTTCTCCTGATACCGAAGATCCGCGCCGCGGTGGATGCCTGGCGCAACGGCGGCTACCAAGGCGCCTCCGAGGTTACCCGGCGGCTTTTTGAGTATTGGTTTGAGGAGGATCACGCCGTCCCCGGCTACGACGTGCCGTTCCGCTACTACTTTTGCCAGCGTGAAGCCATCGAGACACTTGCCTGGCTGGTGGAGGTTGCCGGGCAGCACGATGCCAAGGCGCTCATCGAAGCCCACGCCACCATTTCCCAGAAGGATTTGATCTCCAACAACATCGAATTCCAGACCACCATGGATGGGCGGCGTCAGGTCCGTCGCTACGTACCGGAACTTGGTCGAGACGGGGTACAAGAGCTGCCACCTGAAAATCTCCGCCGCTTCGCCTTAAAGATGGCCACCGGATCCGGCAAGACGTGGGTGATGGCGATGGCCATCGTCTGGGCCTGCTTTCACAAGTTGCGAGTACCCGACTCGCAACTGTCGACCAACTTCCTGATCGTGGCGCCTAATGTAATCGTCTATCAACGGCTGGAGAGAGACTTCGCGAACAACCGCATCTTTCAAGAGTTGCCGCTGATTCCTCCGGAGTGGAAAGGAGCCTTCTCACAAAAAGTGATCCTGAGGGGTGAGGCCACCGAGCCTGACCCGTCGGGGAATCTATTCCTCACCAATATCCATCAACTCTACGAGTCGCGTGACGGGAAATGGACAGCGGAGAACGCCATCCAGGCCCTGTTGGGAAAGAAGCCCTCCCAGGATCTCGCCGCTTCCGGTCAACGCTCGATGCTGGATCGCGCCAAATCCCTCAAGGACCTGGTGGTGCTGAACGACGAAGCCCACCATGTTCACAACGAGCAGTTGGCCTGGAGCCAATCGCTGCTCGCTATCCATGGGGCATTGCCGCAGGGCTTCGCACTCTGGCTCGACTTTTCGGCGACGCCCAAGGACCAAAACGGCATGTACTTCCCCTGGACGGTTGTGGACTATCCGCTGGCGCAAGCGGTGGAAGACCGGATCGTCAAGGCGCCCATCATCGTCACCAAGGAGGACGATCCGGAACAGCCAACGGACGACCCCGACAAGGTGACCAAGGCGAACGTGGCGGAAAAATACGGATACTGGCTCCGAGCAGCAGTGCAGCGTTGGAAGGAGCACTGGAAGGTCTACCGTCAGCTCGCCACGAAACCTGTACTCTTCATCATGGCCGAGAAAAATGTCTTTGCCGACGCTATTGGTGACTATCTCTGCAAGACCACAGAATTCGGCTTCAAAGAGTCTGAGGTGCTTGTTATCCACACCGATACGGCGGGCGAGATTACCAAGAGGGACCTCGACAAGGCGCGTCAGGCAGCGCGCGACATCGACGGGAAAGAAAACAAGGTCAAGGTCATCGTCAGTGTAATGATGCTGCGCGAGGGCTGGGACGTGCGCAACGTGACCGTAGTGCTTGGACTTCGACCATTTACGGCCAAGGCGGATATCCTGCCGGAGCAAGTGGTCGGACGCGGGCTCCGACTCATGACTCAGGTAAGCCCTGACCGGACACAGACGCTCGAGGTTCTCGGCACCCGCAACCTGCTCAACTTGCTACGAAACCAACTGGAAGCAGAGGGCGTCGGCGTTACCAGCACTAAACAGAACCCTCCTCTTCCCGTCATCATCGAGCCGGTACGTGAACGGCTGAAGTACGACATTGCGATTCCCATCACCAAGCCGAGCCTGAAGCACGACTTTCGTAAGTTGTCCAATTTGGACGTGGGTTTGTTGGACGCCATTTACGAGCAGGAGGAACTTGCCGAGCCGTTCAGAGTCAGCCTGAAGCTGGAATTTGCCACCACCGAAACTGAGGTCCATCAAGCCAACGTCGCTGCGCATGAGCTTCCAACGGCACAGGAACTCGTCGCGAGCATCGCCAACAAGGTCATCCAGCAGGCCAAGTTACCCAACCGCTTCGCCCAGTTGTATCCGGCAGTGAGGGAGTACGTGGCCTGCCGTTGCTTCGGCAGGACGGTCAAGCTGGACGACCGGATTCTGCGCTCTCATTTGGCGCGGTTGGAGTTGCAGGAAGGCATCGCCGGATATTTGGCCCGCAAGATCTCGAAACTCACCATCGAGCAGCGCTCAATCGAGTTCGACAGGGCGGATTTCCGCCTTTCCGAAACAAAGCCCTTTAGCTGGAGACGCAACTTGCCGCCTCTGGAAGCGGAAAAGACCATCTTCAATTTCGTCGCCACCTACAACGATTTCGAGCGGCGGTTTGCGGAGTTCCTCGACAAGAGGGCCAAGGATGTTGTGCGCTTCGCCGCGCTTGGTGTCACCGAGCAGGGGACATCAGGCACACAGTTTCGGATCGACTACTTGAAGCCCAGCGGCGCCATCGGCTTTTATCATCCGGATTGGGTAGTAGTGCAGACGACCGGGACCGGCCTGGTGAACTGGATCGTCGAGACCAAAGGGAGAGTCTGGGAAGGCACGGAAATAAAGGACGCGGCAATGAAGAATTGGTGTGAACGTGTATCTGCGGCAACTGGAGCGGCTTGGCGCTACGTGCGAATCAATCAAACGGACTTCGACGCACAAAAAGCACGTGGACTGAGCGACCTCACATAGTCCAACCAGCACCTGCGCCACGACTCTTTATATCTCCCGGTAAAAACCCCCCGCTACTTGCCGAGTATTGCAAAAGGCTCGAGTCAACTATGGAAATGTCGCGGTTGCGCCAATTGGAAGATCGTCTCGGCGAGAACTGGCGGTACATCAACTCTTCCCGTGAGAAATCTCTGAAGATGCGCGCTCAACTGAAATCGGCCGTGGCTGGGATTGATTCGGAAGATACAAGCATCGTCATTTTCGGATCTCTCGCGAGGAATGAATTCACGGAAGGAAGTGACGTCGATTGGATGCTCTTGATAGATGGCTCGGCCGATTCGAAGCACCTTGAGCTCGAACAGAGAATCAAGCAGGAAATAGATCCGACTGCGAAAAAGCAACCCGGACCTGAAGGCACATTCGGAAACATGGCATTTAGCCATGAGATCATTCACCAGATTGGCGGTGAGGATGACACGAACCGGAATACAACACGACGCATTCTTCTTCTACTGGAATCGGATGTTGTCGGCAGATCGGAAGCCTATGAGAGAGTTCTGAGGACCGTTCTCCAACGATACATTCTTGAGGACGTCGGTTTCTGTCGGGGTTCCGCACGGTACCAGATTCCTCATTTTCTCCTGAACGACTTCGCCCGGTATTGGCGAACGATGGCCGTTGATTTCGCATATAAGCAAAGGACGCGTTTCGGGGAGGGATGGGCTATCCGCAACATCAAACTACGGATGTCCCGCAAGTTGCTTTATGTCTCGGGCCTTTTGACATGCTTCAGTTTTCATCTGGGGTTCGACGAACGATTGGGCCCCCTTGACTGCCAACGGTCGAATGGGCCTCAGGAGTGCATTGAGCGCTTACGGTCACTGCTGCGGTATACTCCGTTGGAGATTCTTGCCACTACTCTTATGAGGTATAAGCATCTGGAGCCAACCGCTCGGAAGTTACTAAACGCCTACGACGAATTCCTCGGGATGCTTTGCGACGAGGAAATCCGCGAACACCTCTATAAATTACCTCCTGAAGAAGATCAATCTGACGTGGAGTTCCAACGTGCGAGAAAACTGAGCCGCAAATTCACGGACGGCCTCATTGAATTGTTCTTTGACGACAAATCCGAACTGTCGGAGCTAACACAACGATACGGGGTATTTTGATGCGACCGATCGGGTTTTCTTCAGGGGCCTTAGCTTACGCTGACTTTCGGCGCGGCCTCTCCATGCTTCGTCACCGGGATATCCACGCTCTGGAACTTTCCGCCCTACGACAAAACGAACTCTTGCCGCTAGTGGAATCTCTCGATGGTTTAGACCTCAATCAATTTACGCACATTGCGGTCCACGCTCCCAGTCAGATAGATGCTAGTGCCGAAGAAAACGTCGTTGCTCTCCTAACCAGAATCTGTCATCGCCGTTGGCCTATCATTCTGCATCCCGATGCAGTCCACGACTGGTCCCTCTGGAAAAACTTCGGAGGCCTGCTCTGCATAGAAAACATGGATAAACGAAAGCCCCTCGGCAGGACCGCGGAAGAACTGGAAGAGATATTCCAGAGAGTTTCAGATGCCTCTTTCTGCTTCGATATTGGTCACGCAAGACAGTTGGACAGCACGATGACCGAGGCATACCTCATGTTAAAGGCGTTCGGCAGTCGACTTCGTCAGGTCCACCTCAGCGAGGTCAATACTCGAAGCAAGCACGATTCACTCTCCTATGAATCGATCCTGGCGTTCAGGAAAGTTGCCCATTTAATCCCGGAATCAGTTCCGGTAATTCTTGAGACCCCGATCCATGAAGACCAGATCACGTCGGAAATTCAACGTGCTATCGAATCACTCCCGCTATGCCAAGATGCTGAGCTTATGCGCTGAGAAGTAAATCTCGAATGAATTCGCAAGTTATTAAAATCAAGAGATGGTCAAACGATCAGACCATCATCACGGCTTACCGAGGCAAGTGCTGTGTCGATCCGGCCAGCTACCAGGTCGTCCGACTCGAGAAAGAGGCTGTGGACATCCCCTGAGACTTTCCGGTAAACCGCTTTGACGTATTGATTGAGCCTTTGCAAAACTCGGAGCGGGGCAGGGCTTTGGGCTGGTGAAGGGGATGTTCTGCTGATGAACAGCCGAAAGCAAAATTCCCGGCCCGGCACAAGAGCGCTGCCAAGGCCTAACGGCTCTGCTTGAACTTCTCGAGGCATTCCGAGGAACAGAAGTACTTGGTTTCTCCGCGGAAGGAGCGGCGCAGGGCGGAGTCGGTGTCGACGTAGGTGCCGCAGACGGGATCCTTCTCCATGGTCCCCTGCTTGACCGTCGACCCGCGGGACCGGGAGGGACCGGGGTTCTCGAAGTTGGAGGGCGCCCGCATGGGGGCCAGCAGCGCCCGCAGCACGCCGCGGACAAACATCAATGCCGCCAGGAGAATGGCGAAATAGAACATCCATTTCATGGCAGATGCTCACCCCCGGTGAGAAATGCGAACCTGACCCTCATGCCATGAGTCTAACACCGATTCGAAGGGCGTCAAGCGGCCGGCGGGGCCGCACCGCGGCTTTCCTGACGGGTTCCTTGCGGTCCACCGGCAGGTGTCCCGGCACGGTTGGGCAGGTTACTTCAAAAGAGTTGGTGGGCCTTCAAGTCCAGCCGGCGCGACTGGTGCATGAGCACCGCGTTCATCAGTTCGATGGCCAGGCGCGACTCCAGTGTGATTCCCGCGCGGATGCCTACGCAAGGGTCATGGCGTCCCATCTTGAGCTTGAACTCGATCTCTTTCAGGTTTTTGCGGACCGACTGCTGGGGGCGCAGAATGGAGGAGGTCGGCTTGAACCCGACCCGGCAGATCAGGGGACTGCCGGTGGTGACTCCACCCAGCAATCCGCCGTGGCGATTGCCTTGATAGCCTGAACGCCGGATGGGGTCGTTGTTTTCGCTCCCCCTTCGCTCGACGGCTGCCGAACCCGCGCCGATCTCGCACGACTGCACCGCGTGCAATCCTCCCAAAGAACCCATCAGGCGCAACTTCAAGCTCTGATAGAGCGGCTCCCCGACCAGCGGGGGCGGATTGACGGCCGCCACCTCGATGGATGCTCCCAGGGAATCTCCCTTCCTGCGGGTTTCCCTGATGGCTTCGGCGGCACTCCGGGCGAAGGTCGGGTCCAACGTGTGGATCTCGGATCCCTCCAGGGAATCTTCCAGGTTTTCCAGGGCGTCCGGCGAACAACTCCGCGAGCCGGGCCCCTGCATGTCTTCGAGCCGATCGGCCAGAGTCAGCGAGCTCTTCAAGGGTCCCACCTGGCAGATGGAGGACAGGATCACCGTCCGGAAATGTTCCCGAAGAAAGATCCGGGCGATGGAGCCGGCGATCACATCGGAGATAGTCGACCGGTAGCTTGAGCGCCCCCCTCCTCTCGGGTCGGCGTAGCCTCGGGACTGGTGATGCTTGACCAGGTCGGTGTGTCCGGGACGAACCTCCCCTTCGGGTCCTGCAAACTGCTCATAGTCCTGCGGACGCTTGGATGAGGAGAGCACCAGGGCCGCCACCGGTTCGCCGCTGCAGTAGCCTTCGTCATAAGAGGGAACCGTAAGGGCCTGGTCCGCGTCGCCCACCCGGATGGGAGCGCCGGCCGTCAAGCGATCGGTATCCGCCTGGTACAACCCCGACAAGAGGATCAACCGATCCTGCTCGCGGCGAGGCGTTCCATGCTTGCTGCTTCCCGGACGCCGGCGATCCAGGTAGCGCTGAATCCCCTGGCGGGAAATCCTGAGCCCGGGAGGGCAACCGAAAACGATGGTGGTGATGGCCGGCCCGTGGGACTCCCCGGCGCCGGCAACCCCGTACAACGGTCCACCCAATATCTCCATCATAAACTCCTGGCAAGGCATGAACTGACAAATGCCATATTATCACAAGTTTAGGCCCCATCCCCCACCGGGCTGCCCGATCGCCCGTCAAAATGGGGTCGATCCTGTGCACGGAATTGGCTTGGTGGTCAGGGGTTGCAGCCGCAAACGGCGCCCGTTGAATTTTCAGGGCCGGCCCCATATAGTGTCGCCGCCGACCAGGCAGAGGAGGCCAAGAACACCTGTATGAACGAGACACAACCATCCTCCAAGGTGAAGGTGGGTCTGCTGCAGATGACGAGCTGCCTCCAACCTCGGGACAACCTGGAGAAGGTCCGGGAGGGCATTGGCCGGGCGGCCGAACAGGGGGTTCAGATCCTTTGCCTGCAGGAGCTGTTCCGGTCGCAGTACTTCTGCCAAGCGGAGGACGAGGCCTTCTTCGATCTGGCCGAGTCGATTCCCGGCCCCACCACCGAGAGTCTGTCGGTGCTGGCCCGGCGGCATCGAATGGTGATGGTCGTTCCTCTCTTCGAGAGGAGAGCGGCCGGCGTCTACCACAATACCGCGGTCGTCCTGGATGCGGATGGCGACTTGCTGGGAAGCTATCGCAAGATGCACGTTCCCGACGACCCCCTCTACTACGAAAAATTCTACTTTACGCCGGGAGATCGGGGCTACCCGACCTTCGAGACCCGCTACGGAAGCATCGGCGTGCTGGTGTGCTGGGATCAGTGGTATCCGGAGGCAGCCCGCCTGATCGCCCTGGGCGGAGCCCAGATCCTCTTCTATCCCACCGCCATCGGATGGCACCCCTCGGAGAAACAGCAAGACGGCGCCGCCCAGCAGGAGGCCTGGAAGACCATGCAGCGCTCCCACGCCATTGCCAACGGGATCTTCGTGGCCTCGGTCAACCGCGTGGGCTTCGAATGCCCCCCGGGCGGCGAGGGTCTGGACTTCTGGGGAGCCTCGTTCGTCTGCGACCCGTTCGGCGTGATGTTGGCTGAAGCGTCCGGGAAAGAGGAGCTGGTGGTGGCGGAATGCGACTGGGGTCGAATTGAAGAAGTCCGGCGGCAATGGCCGTTCTTGCGAGACCGCCGCATCGACAGCTACGCGCCGATCGTCCATCGCCTCCTCGACGGTCCGCCGACAGGTTGAATGAGCGGGAGCAAACCGGTGAGCCTTTTGCAATGTTCCCATCTGTGCCTGAACGGCCACAATCGGAAAGGAGAGGGATCGATGTCATTCAACCAGTGGACCATGGACCGCAAGCCGAAGAGGGCCGTCCTTGCGTTGTTGGCGATCGTTTTCAGCCTCAGCCTGGGCGCCGCTACGGTGGCAGCCCAGCAGTCTCCCGCAACCGAGAAGACCTCCAGGGGCTGTTTGTGGGAAGTTTCTTCCGAGAAAGGCACCCTGTTTCTGCTGGGGACCGTGCATCTGCTGAAACCCGGGACTCATACCGTCTCTCCGGCAGCGGCGGCGGCTTTTCAGCAAGCCGGCACAATCCTGCTGGAATTGGACCTGGACGAAGGCGAGTCTCCGGAGAGCCGGCAAATGTTCGCCCGGAAGGCAACGCTCCAGGGGGAGACGCTCGAGGACAAAGTCTCCCGGGAGACGCTGGATCTGGCCAAAGACAAAACCGAAGCGCTGGGACTCCCCTTTGAGCGGCTCCGCAACCTCAAGCCCTGGTCTCTCAGTCTGACTCTTAGCCTCTTCAAGTTGCAGACTCTCGGATTCGACCCCAAGCACGGCGTGGACCGCTATTACTTCGAAAAGGGGAAGCAGGCGGGCAAGGAAATCCGAGCCTTGGAAACCATGGAGTACCAGTTGGACCTGTTCGATGGAATGTCCGACAGGTTGCAGGAGGAGTTCCTCCTGCAGACGCTGGGAGAACTGGATCGCCTGGGGGAGGAAACGGAACAACTCGTGCAAGCCTGGTCCGGCGGCGAAGTCGAGGTTCTGGCGGAGTTGATGCGGAAGAGCTTCGAGGATTATCCCGGCCTGTATCAAAGGCTGATTGTCGAGCGCAACAAGAACTGGTTGCTCGAGATCGATCCGATTCTGGATCGGCCGGGAACCACCCTTTTGGTGGTCGGAGCGCTCCACCTGGTGGGCCCGGAGAGTGTTGTGGCACTCTTGGAAAAGCAGGGATATACCGTGAAGCAGTTGTGAGTCGGTCTTGTCCGACGACCGCCATGGACCCGATTGCGATTCCGAACGGTTGCCGCCTGCCGGCGGAGTGGGAGCCTCACGAGGCCACCTGGATCGCCTGGCCGCACTATGGGGCCGATTGGCCCGGTAAGTTCGCGGCCATCCCCTGGGTCTTCGGCGAGGTGGTGCGCCACCTGCACCGCCACGAACGGGTCAGGATCCTGGTGGAGAACGAGCGGCTGGAACAGCGGGCCCGCCGGCTGCTTTCACAGGCCGGGGTGGATCTGGCTGCCGTTGAATTCCACCGGGTGGCCACCAACCGGAGCTGGCTGCGCGACAGCGGTCCGATGTTCATCCGGCGATGCGGTTCGGGGCCGGGCCGGGTGGGGGTTCTGGACTGGAAATTCAACGGCTGGGCCAGGTATTCGAATTGGAAGCGGGACGACGCGGTTCCCGGAGCCATCGCCCGTCTGCTCGGAATGAAATGCCGGCAGTCCAAGATGGAACCCGGCGGGCGCAGGATCGTCCTGGAAGGGGGCGGCATCGACGTGAACGGCCGGGGAACCCTGGTCACCACCGAGGAATGTCTGCTCGGCTCCGTCCAGGCCCGCAACCCCGGAGTTTCCAGGCAGGAGATGGAGGAGATCTTTCGGTGTTGGCTCGGCGTCAGCAAAGTCCTGTGGCTGGGTCGAGGCATTGCCGGCGACGATACCCACGGCCACGTGGACGACATCGCCCGCTTCGTGAACCCGACCACCCTGGCGGTTTCGGTGGAATCCAACCCGAGGGACGCCAACTACGAAGCCCTGCGGGAAAACCGCAGGCGGCTGGCGAAGGCCACCGATCAGGACGGCCGGCCCCTCCGGGTGGTTGAGCTCCCCATGCCCCAGCCCCTGTTTTTCAGCGGCCGGCGCCTCCCCGCCAGCTATGCCAACTTCTACATCGCCAACCGGACGGTCCTGGTCCCCACCTTCAACGACCCCAACGACCGCCTGGCCCTGAGCCGGCTTGGCCGGCTGTTCCCGGGCCGTTCCGTGGTCGGCATTCACAGCGTGGACCTGGCCTGGGGTTTCGGCACCCTTCACTGCATGACCCTGCAGCAGCCCTTGGCGGGGTAGGCTCGTGTAAAACAACTTCGTGGTTCGTCTTGATTGGACGATCGGGCGTTTTTCCTGGTCTGATCTGCACGGCAGGGCGGGGGCGTTGCTAACCTGCCTGGACCAACTGGCGGGCGGCCTGAGTGATGGCCTTGACGCCGATCTGGTAATGGTCGTAGAGCTCCTCGGCCTGACCCGACTGACCGAATTCATCCACGCCCAGACAGAGCGCCTGGCTGCCGAACACGCTCCCGATGAAGGAGAGGGCATGCGAGTGCCCGTCCAGCACCGTGACGATAGGGACCCGGCGTTCCGAGGGTGGAATCAGGCCCTCCAGGTGAAAGGTGAAACGGGTAGCGGGGTTTTTCATCTTGAGCTTGTTGGCCTGCTGCCAGCCGCGGAAGAGCAGGTCCGGACTGGTGACGGCGATCACGTTGGCGAAGATGCCTTCGCGAGCGAGTCTTCGGCTGGCCTCCAGGGCATCGACCACCATCACCCCGCAGGTGAAGAGATTGAGGACGTTTCTGCCGGGAGCGTACCCTGGGGCGGACCTGTGTTCCAGGAGTCGAAATCCGCCCCGCAGGACGTCCCGGCGCAGGCGCTCCAACTCTTTGGGAGCCGTTTGCCGGTCGGCCGGAAAGAGATTCTGCGGCACGGGACGGGTGGAGAGCCGCAGGTAGAGAATCTGACCCCGCTTGCGGTCCAGCAGGTTCCGCAGGCCCGCCAGAAAGATCCATTCCAGTTCCTGGGCGAAGGTGGGTTCGTAGTAGACCAGGTTGGGCATTTCCATGCCGATGGAAGGCGTGATCAGGGATTGGTGAGCGCCGCCCTCGGGGCTCAGAGTGATTCCCGAGGGGGTGCCGGCAAAAATGAACTTGGATTCGGTGTAAGCCGCGTAGGTCAGCGCATCCAGCCCCCGTCCGATAAAGGGGTCATAGACCGTTCCGAAGGGAAGCAGCACTTCCCCGGAGAATTCCTGCGACAGTCCCAGCATGTTCAACAGGAGGAACAGGTTGTTTTCCGAGATTCCCAGCTCGATGTGGTGTCCCTTGGGGGACTGCTCCCAGTTGAGCATGGAGCCCACGGCATTCTCGCGGAAGAAATTGATCTTCTCCTCGGGGCTGTAGACCCGCATCTTGTGAATCCATCCCCCCAGGTTGGTCGAAATGGAAACGTCGGGAGAAGTGGTTACCATGCGGGCCGCCACCTCCGGGATGCGGCTCAAGGCGGTGAGGAGGGTCCCCAGGGCTTGCTGGGTGGAGAGGTCGCCCCGGTAGCCGGACCCCAGGCTGGCGGGAATCGGGAGAGGCGCGGGTGCAGGCGCCGCATCGGCCTCGGCATTTCCATTGAGGAGCTTGAGGCGTGACTGAATGAACCGGTCTTCGGAGCTTCCCGGGTGGAATCGGGTAAATTCTTCTCCGGATGCAACCCCCAGTCGCGAGCGAAGCTCGGCCATCTGGTCCGAGGTCAGGAGCTTGGCGTGGTTCAGGGGATCCCCGGCGATCGGCAGTTCCCAACCCTTGATGGTGTAGGCGATGATGACGACCGGCTGGTCGGTAATCCGGTCGGCCTCGTCCAGCCCCTCCAGGATCTTGCGCAGGTCATGGCCACCCAGATCGGCCAGCAGAGGCTTGACTTCGTCGGTCGAGTAGTCGCTCAACAATTCCAGCAGTTCCTGGTCCTGGCCGTCGGGAGTCTTGACCAGCCGACGCCGGATCTTCTCGCCGTCCTCGATACGCAGCAGGCTCTGATACTCGTCGTTGCTCATCAGGTCGATGCGCCGTCTCAGTTTCTCGCCGTGGGGACGCCTGAAGACCGCTTCCAGTGCTCGGCCATACTTCAACTCGAGCACCCGCCAGCCGTTGATGCGAAACATCTCCTCGATCTTCTGTGCCTTGCCGCTGGGGACGACCCGGTCCAGGCTCTGGCGATTGAGATCGACGATCCAGAGGACCTGCCCCAGTTCCTGCAAGGTTTCTTCGCCCAGGGCCTCCCACACGTTCCCCTCATCCAACTCGGCGTCGCCCATCAGGGCAATGAAGCGGTTGCGCCGGGGGTGCCCGAAATGGTCGCGCACAAACTGCCGGGTCAACCGGGCGAAGTTGGGAACGACGGCTCCCAGACCCACCGACCCGGTGGAAAAGTCGACCTGGTCCACGTCCTTGGTGCGGCTGGGATAGGACTGAAGTCCCTTGAAGCTGCGGAACTGGCGGAGCTTCTCCTCGGGCAGGTTGCCCAGGAGATACTGGATGGCGTGGTACACCGGAGAGCCGTGGGGCTTGACCGAGACCCGGTCTCCAAATCGCAGCGAGTGAAAATAGAGAGCCGTCATCAAGCTGACCATGGAGGCGCAACTGGCCTGGTGCCCTCCCACCTTGGCGCCGCTGCCGTTTTCCCTTTCGGAATTGGCGTAGTGCACGATCTGCATGCTCAGCCACAGAACCCGCTCTTGAATCCGCTCGAGGATGTCGACCTCGGAATCCGCCAGGTTGTCGGCAAGCTCCACGCCGATCTTGGACCCTTGGCCGCTGCTGGTCAGTTCTGGGGAATGTCCGGTCATCCCTGGACCCGCTCGCCTGGAGTCGGCATTCTTCCGCCGACTCGGTGATTTGCTCCGATTCAGTTGCCTGCAATCGGTCAGTGGTAGGGCTTCAACCGCTCCACGCAGCGGGCGATTTGCTGCAGGATCGCCGGCGGTGGCGGGGCGTTGAACGGCCCCCCTTCTCCCAGGTCGATGTCCTGGAATCCACCCAACCGGCTGGCGGCGACCACGGCGGAGTAGTTGTAGATTCGATCCTCCATGAAACGAATCTCTTCAAGACCCGAAACCACCTGCTCCAACTCGGCGCAGGCCTCGAAGTCCTCGCGCCGGCAGGCGTTGTTGATGGCATCGCAGAGGCGGGGACAGATCAGCGTCAGTCCCGAGGTGTGGCCCCGCGCGCCCAGGCGGGCCGCCGCCGTCACCCGGTCGCCTACTCCCCAGAGTACCCTCTTGGAGTGGGGCACCGCCTTTCGAAGCTCCTGCACGTCTGCGGGCCGGGTGCCCACCTTGATGCCGGCAATGTTGGCAAGTCTGGAGGCGAGTCTAGCATAGGCCGCGTTCAGGCGGCCAGTGCGCAGGTAGAGGACAAAGCGTCCCGCCCCTCGGTCTTGAAAGAACTCCGAAAGAGCGGAAAGCTCGGCTTCGACACCCTCGGGGTTGCACAGCCCGGGAATGGGCATCAGCAGAAAGTAGTCGGGGGGTCTCTCCAGGCTCAGGCATTCCTGGATGAATCGCCTGGCTTCGGAGGGGGGCGTGGGAATGACCCCGGCCATGAAGAGCGCCTCTGCCCCCAGCCGGCGCCCGGTCGACCGAGTCAACTCCAACAAGGTGCTCCGGTCGAGGTGGTGGATCAGGCTGGTTCCCCCGATTCCAATGACCCGCCTGCGCCCTTCATCCAAAGAACAGTTTCCCAGCAGGTAGTCCAGGTTCCGGGCGTGTGCCCGCCCGTCCAACCGTCCTCCCCGGAAAGGCACCGGCAACAGCACGGTGACGGTATCGAGTTCGGTGAAGGGGAGCGGACCGGCCCCCGTCTCGAGTTTCTGCTTGGATTGTGTCTCCATCGCCTCTTTCTCCCAAGGTTCCGGGTAGCTTTCGCCTCCCATTCGAGGTTGTCATTGTAAGAACGGAAAGTTTCAGGGGTCAGCCTTCGCCCAGATCAGCTTCCTGGCCGGCCGCCAGGTACGTGAAATCACAAAAATCAGGGTCGAGCAGAACACCAGCAGGCCTGCCGATGCGAAGATCCAGAGGTATCCCCATTGGTTTCCCACGTAGCCCCAGAGCGGAGACCCCAGAAACATTCCCAGGCTGAAGGCGGACATGTAGAGACTCATGGCGTTTCCGGTGTGCAGGGGGTGAAAACGCTCGGCGGCGTAGGAGCTCAAGGCCGGGTAGTAGAGGCCATGGCTCATCCCGCAACCGAACCCGATGAGTCCCAATTGCCAGGCATGATCGGCATGAGGAATCCAGGCAAGCCCCACTCCGTATAGCGTAAGGCTGGAGATGGCGATCAGGCGATTCCTGCCCCGATCCAGTCTTTGACTCAGGCCCAGACGAGTCATCAAGGCTCCCGAGCCGTAGCCGACGCCAAAGGCCGAGACTGCTCCGGCTCCGATCCAACTCACGGTGGGAGCCAGAAAGCTGCTCCAGGCGGACAAGCCGGCTCCAAAGCAAAAAGCGAAGAAAATCACGGGTCTCAGATTGGGGAAGCTCTCTCTGAAGGCGCGGCTGAAGGTGGTCCTTCGCGTACCCCTGGGAGCCAGGGGCCGCGGCAGGCAGCGGAGGAGAATGCCAACCGCTACGAAGTTGACCAGGATGAAGGTGAACACCCCGACCATTCCCCAGGTACGATGCAACGTCTCGGCGATGAAGGGACCCACTCCCATCATCACGAACCCGGGCAGGCCGAAATAACCCATCACCCGCCCCTTGAGATTCTGGGGCACCGATCTCACCAGGTGAAAAAGAGCGCCGGAGGCAACCATCGATCCCCCGGCGCCGTGAAGGGCGCGAGCCGCGAAGAGGGCGTCCGGCCACCAGAGGGAGACCCAATAGAAGATACAGCCAATCAAGGCAATGCCGGTGCCGACCAGGGCGGTGGGCACGTTTCCGATGCGGTCGGCCAGGTGCCCCGAGAAGATCCGGGTGACGAGGGCAAAGACGAAAAACAGGCCCATGGCCCAGCCGATCTTCTGGGCCGACCACCCCTGATGAGCCAGGTAGTCGGGGACCAGGATGAGCGTCCACATGGTGAAGCTCAGCAGGGCGCTGATGCTTATATAGGCAAGAAATTTGAAGCCTTCTCGATTCAATAACATGTGGCGTTCATTATAGTGCAGCTTTCGAATCTCTTTTTGTCTTCCGGCCGGCGTCCCGCCCTTGCCGGCCAAAACGATTGAAGAGCCGGTTGGGCATCGATAAACTATCGAAGCCAAAGACGGGAGAGGTCCTGGCGATGAGTCGCCGTTCCAATGGGAGGATCAAGAAGATGAAACTGTCCCGATTCGTTGTTGTCACCCATGTGCTGCTGTTGACGGTAACGGCGCCGGTCATGGTCTGCCGGAGTTCAAAGAACCTGACCAGCAAGGACGTCGACCGGATGATGAGCACGCTTTCCAACTGGGGTCGTTGGGGGGCGGAGGACCAGTTGGGAACGATCAACCTGATCACGGCCGAAAAGCGCAAGCAGGCGGCCGCCCTGGTGAAGGAGGGGGTCTCGGTTTCCATGGCGCACGACGCCATAAAGGTCGAGCAGGATGGCTCGCCTCCCTTCGAGCACGTGATGTTGCCGGAGAGTTTCAAGCCCGACTCGGTGGGTGCCAACGATCGGTTTGCGGTGAGCTTTCATGGATTCACCACCACCCATGTGGATGCCCTGTGCCATTTCTTTTACCAGGGAAAGATGTACAACGGTTTTTCCAGGGACGAAGTCACCCGGAGTGGGGCTGGCAAGCTCTCGGTCCACACCCTGAAGGACGGTATTTTCACCCGGGCCGTGCTCATGGATATGCCCCGCCTGTGGGGCTTGGACTATCTCCCCGGAGACAAGGCGATTTACCCTGAAGACCTGGAAGCCTGGGAGAAGAAGGCTGGAGTCCGGGTGGGCTCGGGAGATGCCCTACTGCTTCGGACCGGACGCTGGGCCAGGCGTCGCGCCGAGGGCGGCTGGGACATCATGCAGAATTCGGCCGGTCTGCACGCCTCCTGCCTGCCCTGGCTGAAAGAGCGCGACGTGGCCATCGTGGGCAGCGATCTGGCCACCGACGTCATGCCCTCTCAAGTGAAGGACTCTTTCCTGCCGGTTCACATGGTCCTGATCGTGGGAATGGGAACACCCATCCTGGATGTTCTGGATCTGGAGGCTGTCGGCGAGGCCGCCCAAGCCCGCCAGCGGTGGGAGTTCCTCATGACGGTAGCCCCTCTGCGGGTGCCCGGCGCCACCGGGTCCCCTCTGAATCCCATCGCGACATTCTAGACGGCCTTTCCCTATTCGATTCTCTGGGGAGAAAGGGTGGTGCGCTCGGTCGCCAATCTCACCCGGCGCGATGGAGAGGAGTTTCTGGAGTTGGCGAGCCGGGTCACCATCGGAACTCAGGTCAATCCCTTTGCTCTGAGCGATGCCAACCAGGCGCTGTCGGCGCTTCGGGCGGGAAAGATCCAGGGCACGGCCGTTCTGGTGATCGGTTGACCTGAAGGGCGAAAAGAGGCGTCCGCATGTAGCCATTGGTAGCGGTATAGGTGTGTTATGATGGAACTAATCGAGTGTGATGATGTCAGGTTGGAGATGGTGGAAATTGCAGGGCTTGAAGGCATGAGCGTCGAATTGAACCTGCGCCGGACCAAGATTCGGCACCTGCAACTGAAGGAAATGGTTTGCGTGGCCCCGGAAACCAGTTTGGGGGAGACCATTGCAACCATGCAGCGAAGGCGCAACGGTTGTGCCCTGGTGGCGGCGGGATCGAGTCTGCTGGGCATATTCACCGAAAGGGATCTGATTCGCAAGGTGGTAGGACGCGGCCGGTCGGGTCTGGAACGGCCGATTCGCGACCTCATGACGCCGGAGCCGGCGGTCCTGAGTCCGGACGATTCTCTGCTGGATGCGGTTCGTCTGATGAACCAGGGCGGCTACCGCCATATTCCGCTGGTCGATTCGGCCAATCGAGTCTGCGATTGCCTGTCCGTGATCAACATCGTTGACTATCTGTTGGAGTGCTACCCTCAGGAGGTGTTTTCCCTTCCGCCCAGGCCCGGTCAGAATTTCAGCGAGCCTGACGGAGCCTGAGGAGGAATTCCACCGGTTTCGGAGCCCATTTGGGAAGTTGAGCTTCAAGGAGCGAAAATCTCAACCACCGTGCCTGCCACAACCACCGAAAAAAACCACAAGTCCGGCCGGGACATCGTCGAGATCGAAAACGCAACCATCCGGTTTGCCGGGGACTCGGGCGACGGCATGCAGTTGACCGGGACCCAGTTCACCAATACCTCGGCGATCTTTGGGAACGACATCAGCACCCTCCCCGATTTCCCGGCCGAGATTCGCGCACCCGCCGGGTCCCTGCCGGGTGTGAGCGGTTTCCAGATAAACTTCAGCAGTCGAGACATTCGGACTCCCGGCGATCAGCCCAACGTTCTGGTGGCCATGAACCCGGCGGCTCTCAGGGTGCACCTGTCGGACCTCGAGCCCGGGGGCATTGTCATTGCCAATTCCAATTCCTTCCTGCCCTTGAATCTGAAGAAAGCGGGCTATGGGTCCAACCCCCTGGAGGACGGGAGCCTGTCGGGTTACCGTCTGATCGCCGTGCCTTTGACCGAGCTGAACGGCAAGGCGCTGCAGGAGCTGAACCTTCACAAGAGGGACGCGGACCGGTGCAAGAACTTCTTCGCTCTCGGAATTACCTACTGGCTCTACGATCGTCCCCTGGAGCCGACGCTCTCCTGGATCGAGGCCAAATTCAAGATGAGGCCCCAGATTCTGGCCGCAAATTCCCTGGCCTTGCGAAGCGGTTACAACTACGCCGACACCACCGAGCTCTTCACCACCCACTATCGGGTGCGCACCGCCAGGTTGGCTCCCGGCAAGTACCGCAACATTACCGGCAACGAGGCCACGGCTTTCGGTTTCATCGCGGCTTCTCAGAAGCTGCGACGGCCCCTTTTCTATGCCAGCTACCCCATCACGCCGGCCAGCGATATCCTGCACGAATTGGCCCGCCACAAGAATTTCGGGATCAAGACGTTTCAGGCGGAAGACGAGATTGCGGCCGTGGGGGCCGCCATCGGTTCTTCCTTTGCGGGTCACCTGGGACTGACCGGAACCAGCGGACCGGGGGTCGCCCTCAAGTCGGAGGCCATCGGGCTGGCCGTCATGACGGAATTGCCACTGG
This sequence comes from Acidobacteriota bacterium, assembly GCA_022821775.1. Lineage (GTDB taxonomy): Bacteria > Acidobacteriota > Terriglobia > Versatilivoradales > Versatilivoraceae > Versatilivorator. The sequence goes on along the minus strand of JAJECY010000208.1, from coordinate 20,531 downwards.
TCATCGCCAACATTCAACGCGGCGGTCCCAGCACGGGTCTGCCCACCAAGACCGAACAGGCGGATCTGCTGCAGGCCCTGTTCGGGCGGAACGGGGAGTGTCCCGTGGCGGTGGTTGCGCCGGCGACGCCATCCGGCTGCTTCACCATGGCCTTCGAGGCCTTTCGCTTGGCCACCCGGTTCATGACCCCGGTCTTCTTCCTCTCCGACGGCTACCTGGCCAACGGGTCGGAGCCCTGGAAAATTCCGTCGGTGGCGAACCTCCCCGACATTGAGGTTCGCTTCAGGACAGAGGCGGAGGGGTTTCAACCCTATCTGCGGGATGAGAAGACCCTTTCCCGGCCCTGGGCCATCCCGGGCACCCCGGGACTGGAGCATCGCATCGGTGGCCTGGAGAAGCAGAATATCACCGGGAACGTCAGTTACAACCCTGACAACCATGACCACATGGTGCGTCTGCGGGCCGAGAAGATAGCCCGAATTGCCGACTTCATTCCGCCGGCCGAGGTCTTCGGAAAGCCGCAAGGAAAGATCCTGGTGGTCGGCTGGGGTTCAACCTACGGCGCCATCACCTCCGCCGTTGAGAGTATGCAGGAGCAGGGCCATCCCGTCTCCAGCCTACATTTGCAGTACCTGAATCCTCTGCCCGGGAACTTGGGAGAGGTTCTCTCTCGATTTGACAGGGTTTTGGTGCCCGAGCTTAATCTGGGTCAGTTGTTGATGATCTTGCGGTCTCGCTACCTGGTGGATGCCGTCGGTTTCAACAGGGTGCGAGGCCTTCCCTTCAAGATTTCCGAACTGCAGGAAGCCATTGGAGAGATGCTCTGATTCCAGGGCGGCGACAGTGAGCCGGTCCCTCCGGGGAAACCGGCCAGGAGCAGTCAACCATGAGCCATGACGGCGACAGAGGGCGGGAAGGGGCGGCCGTGCTCCCCTTGAGACGCCGGGATTTCATGAGCGACCAGGAGGTGAGATGGTGTCCGGGTTGCGGGGACTACTCCATTCTGGCCCAGACTCAGAAGATGCTGCCCGATCTGAACATCCCCAGGGAGAACTTTGTCTTTGTCTCCGGGATCGGTTGCTCCAGCCGCTTTCCCTACTATGTGAACACCTATGGCTTTCACGGAATTCACGGCCGGGCTCCGACCCTGGCTACCGGAATCAAGGCCTCCCGTCCCGAGTTGTCGGTGTGGGTGATTACCGGGGATGGCGATGCCTTGAGCATCGGCGGCAACCATTTCATGCATGCGGTCCGCAGGAATCTGGACGTCAACATCATTCTGTTCAACAACCGGATTTACGGCTTGACCAAGGGCCAGTATTCTCCGACTTCCGAGTTCGGCAAGAAGACCAAGTCCACTCCGGCCGGGTCCATCGACTATCCGATCAACCCCTTGTGCATTGCGATCTCCAACGAGGCCACCTTTGTGGCCCGCTCCATCGACGTGGATGTGAAGCATCTCTCCTCGGTCCTTACCCAGGCGGCCCACCACAAGGGAGTGTCCTTCGTGGAAGTATTTCAGAATTGCAACATCTTCAACGACGGGGCCTTCAAGCACTTCTCCGAACGGGGGTTTCGAGACGATCGCACCATCCGGCTGGAGGACGGGATGCCGCTGGTATTCGGCAGGGACCGGGACAAGGGAATTCGGCTGAACGGCCTCAAACTGGAGGTAGTCGATCTTCGCCGGGAGAATTCCGAAGCGGATCTGCTGATTCACGATATTCACGACCCGGATCCCCACCTGGCGAATCTGCTGGCGCGCATGGACTATCCCGATTTTCCCGTGCCCCTGGGAGTTTTCCGCTCCGTGGCCAAGCCGACCTACGACGAGCTGATGGAAGCCCAGGTGCAAGACGCAATCAGCCGTTCGGGATCCGGAGACCTGGAACGACTGCTCAACAGCGGCGATACCTGGGTCGTGAAATAGTCTTCTTTCCGTGGACCCGCCGGCCGCGCCCCGATTGCCACTGGCCATGTAGTGGGCAGAGGTAAGCCGAAGATCTGTCTTCTTGTGAGGAACCTCATGATCTGTCCTGCCTGCGGCTCGTATAATCTTCCCGGGGCGGACAGGTGCGACGAATGTCTGCTGCCTTTCACCAAGCTGGACATCCCCTTGCCCACCGAGGGGCTGCAGAAGCGCCTCATGGAGGATACGATCGCCGACCTCAAGCCCAAACCCGCGGTCACGGTTGCGCCCGAGGCCCCGGTCGAGGAGGCGGTCGAACTTCTCAAGAACAAGAGCGTGGGGTGCGTCCTGGTTATGGAAGAGGAAATCGTGGTTGGAATCCTGTCGGAACGAGACGTGCTCTACAAGCTGGGGGGAATGGAAGGCTCCCTCGGTTCCGTCAGAATTTCAGAGGTCATGACCCCCAATCCGGTGACCATGGAGGCAGAGGAATCCATTCGCTTTGTCCTCCACCAGATGTCGGTGGAGGGATTTCGCCACATCCCGGTGGTCAGCCATGACCATCCCCCCAGGATCGTCTCCGTGCGGGCTGTGCTCGACTATCTCCAGCAGTCCATGGAGGATGCCTCCGCGGAGCCGGCGTCCCGGTAGATTCCGACTTCGGCATTCACCGCCCCGAAAATTCCAACCGCATACGGAGACTAGGGAGTGGCTGGCGCCTCGCGGTACTCGGTTGGTGCGCGGCAGCACATGCAGGGTCCGGGCGCATAGGTGGTGATGTTGCAGATTTCGCAGAAGTAGTGGAAATCGTAGATTGTTCCGGCGCGGATCAGTTGGGATTTGACGATTTGATAGGTATTGCCGCCATCCAGGGATCTCAAGGTCAGCCGAAATTCTCGTGTCTTGAGCCGTTTTTCCTGCAGAAGGGTGTTGGCGGCGTCCCCGGCCGCCAGGGGATGGATTCGCCCGGCGTCTCCTTTGAGGGCCAACCGGGTGGCGGACTCTTCGCAGGAGATTTCCTCGAGGCCTGCTCCCAGACACACCAGGCGCCCGCTGACCACCAGGTTCTTGTCCCCGGAAGTTGCCGGCCCGGGATGAGCCAGCAGCGCGAAAGCGACTACGGCCGCCCGGCCTGCCGCTGACCTCCGATGCGTGGTGACCGTCCCGCTCATGGCGCCGGATTGTACCATTGCCAATCCCTTGAGGTGAAACGTGACCGATCGGCAGGAGAGTAACGAAGTTCCTTCCAATTCCAGGACACTGGCAGTCGAGGTAGAGAACTTTTCCTATCAGACCGTGCAACAGCAGAACGGACGGGCTTCGGTAATCCGGTTCGAGCTCAAGAACCCCGAGGTCAATCCCGGCGACGTGCTGGTGGTTCTGTCCGGGAGCGACATCCTGTTCCACGGACTCATCATGAAAGTCGAGCAGGGTTGGGCCACCAGCGGAGACCGCAACAGCCTGCTGCTGCCGGACACGGTCCACTGAGGTCTCACGGCCCAGGGTCGAAGCTTGAACCCATCGTTCATTTCCCGGGTTTCCAGAGGCGCTGGACCTCCACGGCAGCGAGTGTTTCCCCTCCGGTTGTCCCCCCTTTACAGCCGAAGCGTTTTCCTTATAATAATCTGTTCGAGCGACCCTCAGGCTCACCCCTGGGTCGGTCACGGCGGGGCTCGCTCGGGATCGTGTCTTTGAATCCGGGAAGGGAGAGTTCTTGTGATTGAAGTCGATCGGCTGACCAAGAGATACGGGAACCTGAAGGCTGTCGATGAGGTGTCCTTTCAGGTGGAAAAGGGAGAAATTCTGGGGTTCCTGGGACCTAACGGCGCCGGCAAGACCACGACCATGCGCATTCTCACCTGTTTCCTTCCCGCCACTGAAGGCACGGCTCGGGTAGCCGGGTATGACGTTTTCGAGAATGCCATGGAAGTGAAACGTCGCATCGGCTACCTGCCCGAACACCCTCCCCTTTATGACGAGATGACGGTGGACGGCTACCTTCAATTCGTGGCCAGGATCAAGGGCGTAGCTCCTGAAGACCGCAAGAGGCGCCTGCGGGAGGTCAAGGAGACTGTGCGTATCGAGGGCTACGGGAAGAAGCTGATCAAGCACCTGTCCAAGGGCTTCAAGCAGCGGGTCGGCTTGGCCCAGGCATTGATCCACGACCCGGAGGTGCTGATCCTGGACGAGCCCACGGTCGGACTGGACCCCAATCAGATCAAGGAGGTGCGAGAGCTCATCAAGAGCCTCTCGGGGAACCACACCATTATTCTTTCAACCCATATCCTGCCCGAGGTCAGCATGACCTGCCAGCGGGTGGTCATTATCTCCGACGGGAAGATCGTGGCCGTGGACACCCCCGAGAACCTGACTCGGCAGCAGCAGGGGGCCGCCCACATTTACATGGAAGCCAGGGGCTCGGATGTCGAGGTGCAGCGGCGGCTGCACCGGATCGAGGGAGTGCTGAGTGTCGTATCCAGACCGTTGGGGGAGGAGGGGGTATTCTCCTACCGCATCGAAACGGAGCTGAAGCAGGATGTCAGAGGCCGGATAGCTCATAGTGTCATCGAGGAAGGCTTTGAGCTCCTGGAGTTTCGCTCCCTGCAGTTGAGCCTGGAGGAAGTCTTCACCCAACTCACCACTCAGGAGGAGGTGCGTAGTCAATGAGAAACCTGCTGGCTGTGATTGACAAGGAAATGAAGGTCTATTTCGCCTCCCCCGTCGCTTACGGCGTGCTGACGGTGTTCCTCCTGGTGAGCGGGTATTTTTTCTACAATATCCTGACGGTATTTATTCAGCGGTCCATGATGATGGCCGTCCAGGCCCAGCAGTTCGGCGGCGGCGCCCCGGCCATGGATGTTCCTGCGCTGGTGGAAAGAAATTTCTTCGGCATCGTCAGCACCATCATTCTGTTCATGGTGCCCATGATCACCATGGCGACCTTTGCCGACGAAAGACGCCGAGCCACCATCGAGCTTCTCCTGACCTCTCCCCTGACCCATTTCGAGCTCATCCTGGGAAAGTTCCTGGCAGCCATGGGTTTTTTCGTGGTCATGCTGTTGCCGACGTTGGTCTACCACGCCTTCCTCTATTTCTACAGCTCCCCCAAGATGGCTCTGGGACCGGTCCTTTCCGGATATCTGGGACTGTTGTTGCTGGGCGCGGCGTTGATTTCCCTGGGCATCTTTATCTCGACCCTTACGGAAAGCCAGATGGTCGCCGCCAGCGTCACCTTCGGCGTCCTCCTGATCCTCTGGGTGATCGACCTCTCCGCCCAGGCTGCGGGACCCCTGGTGCAGGAGATCCTCGGCTACGTTTCCATTCTCAACCACTTTGACGACTTTTCGAAAGGAGTGGTCGACAGCTCTAGCCTGGTCGTTTACCTGAGCTTCGTCTTTCTCGGGCTCTTCCTGACCTATCGATCCATTGAATCCTGGCGGTGGAGGACATAAAGGGATGAACGTACTGAAAAGCATCGCCTCCTTTGGCCCGGTACTGATCATACTGGCCTACGTCTGGTACTCCATTCAGGGGGTCTGGGACTACCGGGTGCAGATCGCACTCTACGGAGGCCTGATTCTTACATTGGCCATGGCTGCCCTGAACTTCGAGCAACTCAAGGCCGGCTTGCGGCGGCGGTCCGCCCAGTATGGCGCCAACACGGCCTTGATGGTGGTGATGGTGGTCGGCCTGCTGGGGATGATCAATTTCCTGGCCAAGAAATACCAGGAGCGTTGGGATCTCACCAGCAACAAGCTCTACAGTCTGTCCGACCAGACGGAGAAACTGGTCAGCGGGTTGGAAACGGAGGTGGAAGTCATCCACTTCGACAAGGACCCCAACGCAGGTCTGGATGACTTGATGAAGGAGTATGTGGCGCTCAACCCCTCGGCTTTGAGCTACCGCAAGGTGGACCCCCAGGCCGAGCCGGGACTGGCCCGGAAGTTCGAGGTGAACCGCTTTGGAGAAATCCTGGTGGTTGCGGGAGAGAAGCGGGAGACCGTGGAGGCTGCCCAGGAAGAGGACATTACCAACAGCATCCTGAAGGTTACGCGGGAGCAGGACAAGGTCATCTACTTCACCAAGGGACACAGCGAGGCCGACATCGAAAACAGCCGGGAGGAGAGGGGATACGCTGCCGCCAAGCAGGCCATCGAGAATCAGAACTACCGTGTGCAAAGCATCAATCTGGCCGAGGCGGGGAGCATTCCCGAAGATTGCTCCGCCCTGGTGATCGCCGGTCCGGCCGTGGCCCTGCTCCCAACGGAGACGGCGCTCATCGACGGATATGTCGACGCGGGGGGGAAAGTTCTCCTGCTGCTGGACCCCGACCTCGACTCCGGCCTGAAAGAACTGCTGGAGAAGTGGAAGATCGGGGTGGAGGACGACATCGTGGTTGACTCCACCGGGTTGGGGCAGCTTTTCGGCATGGGCCCCGCGGCTCCCCTGGTGACCTCCTACGAGTCGCACCCCATTACCGATGACCTCGAAAATACCATGACCGTGTTTCCTGAAGCTCGCTCGCTGAAAACAGTCGATCACGAGGATTCTTCCTTCAGCTCCAGGGAGCTGTTTCGTACCTCGGAGCGAAGCTGGGGGGAAAAGAACCTGGTGGACGGATCGGCGGAGTTCAATCCGGACGTGGATATCGAGGGCCCGGTGGTCCTTGGGGTGGTCAGCACCCTTTCGTTGAGTTCGGCGGCCGATTCGAACGGAGCTCAAGACGAAGACGGGGGCGAAGATTCGGACCCGAACGAGTCGGAGAAAGAAGGATCCTTCGGCAACGAAGCCCGGGTGGTGGTGATAGGCGATTCCGACTTTGCCAACAACGCCTTTCTGCGGCTCCAGCGGAACGGGGACCTGTTTCTGAATGCGGTGAGCTGGCTGGCCGAGGACGAGGACCTGATATCGGTTCGACCCAAGGATTCGGAAAACCGCGGTGTCCAGATGACCTCTGCCGACTCCAGGACGCTGTTCTGGGTGACCATGGTCGTGTTGCCGGGGGCGGCGCTGGGCTTGGGCGTCCTGGTTTGGTCAAGGAGACGCAAGTCATGATCTGGAGAAACCTGGGCGTCGTGGCTGTTCTCTTCGTCGGCTTGGGGGCCTTCGTCTACTTTTACGAGATCGAAGGCGGGAAAAAACGCGAAGAGGCTGCCGAAGAGGCCAAGAAGCTCTTCCAGTTCGAAAAGGAGGAGGTGAACTCCATTTCCCTGGTCCGCGGCGCCGGTTCCATCATCCTGAACAAGGAGAACGGTGGCTGGAAGCTGGTTGCTCCCATCGAAGCCAAGGTCGACGCGGCGGCGGTGGAGGGGCTGGTTTCCGAGTTGAGTTCCACCCAGGTGGAGAGATCTCTGGAGCCGGATTCGGTGGACTGGAAGGACTATGGCCTGGAGGATCCCAACCTGAAAATTACCATGGGTTTAGAGGATGGGCGCAGGCTGGACCTGGAGCTTGGAGACAAGGACTTCAACCAGGCCTCGGTTTTCGGCAGGATTCCACACCAGGCCAAGGTGCTGGTGTTGCCCACGTTGCTCCATACCACAGTCGACAAGGAACTGTTCGATTTCAGGGACAAGTCGGTGCTGGATTTTGACAGGGAACAGGTCCGGGAAGTCCGGGTCCGCTCGAGGCGCAAGACCTACCGGTTGCAGAAGGAGGGAGAGGATTGGTCTATCCGAGAGCCGATTCAGGCCAGGGCCGACCGCTCCGAGATCAGGACCTTCCTCAGTGACCTGGAGTTCGCCCGAGTGGAGGAATTCCTGGAACGGGGAGCCGGCGGACTCAAGCCCTACGGACTGAATGCGCCCTCCTCCCGCGTTGATCTCTATTTGGGCGAAAATCGGGCCAGGAAAACACTGCTGGTCGGCAAGCAGGTCGGCGCCCAATTCTACGCCAAGGATGACTCCGGGTCGGATGTCTTCAAGATCAAGGAAGACCTGGTGGCGAAGTTGAATCTCGACCTCTCCAAGCTCCGCGACCGGAAGATGGCCCGCTTTGAGCGAGATGAGGTGAAACGGGTCGAAGTCAAGCTGCCCGACCGGGAGTTCGAGTTCGCCAGGGACAGCGAAGACCAGTGGCGGTTGCGGTCTCCGTCCGGTCATGAGGAGGAATCGGTCCTGGAGTACAAGCTCTTCTGGCCATTGGAGGATCTGGAGGGGAAGGAAGTCGTGGACCGGGCCAGTCTGGATGACCCCCGGTATGGCTTCAGTGAACCCTCGGCACAGGTCAAGGTGGTGCGAAAGGACGATCGGGTCATCGAGGTGGTGTTGGGGAAGACCGAGGATGAGATCGTTTTCGGCAAAGCCGACGCCGACCCGACCCTGTACAAGGTGGACAAGAAGGTTCTCGAGGACCTCGCCTTCAAGGTCGAGGACCTCTTGGAAACGAGCGACTAGGAAAGACGCCGGCATCGCACCCTGCCGGCAATCGCTTACCTTGTTCTTTTTGACCAGCATGATCGGGAAGTCATCCCTGACGGGATTGACCCGTTTGCACCTGAGACATTTCGGGCCGTCGCCGTTGGGGGTCGGACTGACCGATTCCTTGGTGGGGCCGAAGGTGTGTCCACGCGGGGGGATGCCGTGCGCAGGAACGGCTCCGCAGCCTGGAGCACCAAGCCTTCCCGCAAATCGGCACTGGCGAACCGTCGTGCGGGATGTGTCCCTGTTGGCGCCCGTGTGCGTTGCCATCCCGGAGCAGTCGGGCGACTGGAAGCGGCCGAACACGGTCTGCGTTTCGATTCTCCGACTATTGCCCACAGGCCTGAGCATGGCCGGGTCTGGACTTGGATCAGTAGTTACCCGCACAACTGTGGCAGTTCTGCTTGTGCCTTTTCCCGCTTGATATGACCCAAACAGAAGCGACTCGATTCGCGACCGGCCTGCCGAAGCGATTCGTCGGCGAGCAAGGATTTGTGCGGCTATGCGACCTCCTAGGCATCAGCCGACCCGCACGTCAACAACTTGCCGCTCAATTCAAGCGAGCGAGCCCAAACCTGCGTCCGCCAAAGGGCCTGCCGACCAAGGAACGGCACCGGTTCTACATCACCACTATGTACTCGCAACCCGGTTTTCGGCGGGATCACTGGGATAGGACGTTGCCGGTCGTGGACAAACCAAACGATTTGTTCCCGTCGATGGAACATCGCGCTTTGGTGGTATACGACCCAGAGTACTTGACACGAGAGGTGCGTGAGCAGGAACTTGCCGAAATGCTCCCGAATCTCTCCGACGCCAACCAATCACTGGCCGACTTTCCCGACTCGTGTCGCCCGGCACTGGCAGTTTGGCCGAGCCTCCGTCAGGACGTTCTCAACTGGGCAGAGTGCTCTCCGGAGCGGCAGAGCTGTGTTGTCGCCGCCGTGTTTGCGGTTGCGACTGTGCTTGAAGACGTGGCGCTTCTGCGCTGGGCGGGTGAACAGGTCCCCGACTTGGCGGACGAATTCGCGTTTGCCCTCGATTCCCGCCAGGGAGATGCCGGAGCGGAAGAAGATGACGATTCTCCCTGTGACGATAATGATGTCATTCAAAGGTGGAATAGGAGCTGTCGAGAAGCAGTTGCGCTACTGTCGAAAATGGGGGCTGATTCCCCGCAGCCACAACTCTTGCCCGACCTGCACAGGGCAGTACAGGCCCTTGATGAACTCCACGACTCGCTACTGGCTGTGCAGGACGCAAAGCGGCTAGAGAAGCTGGTTCAACAGATTGCCGATACAATTACTGCTCTGGCTGAGGAACACGATGCACACTGGCTCCGCAACGCGATTGGCCAGATACATGCTCAGTGGAAGTTGCGTTATCTGATCTCTGGTGGCAGCGCAGCAGACCAGCTTCGAAGGGAAATCAAGCGCGTCGAATCGGAGTTGCCGAACGCCTTGAGTGCATGGCGCCGCACCAGGGATGAGATCGTGCGTCTCGAAGCCAAGTTGAGCACATTACCCGAGCAACCCGGGGACAACCTCGAGAGCTTTTTGAGTACCGAGAATCAAAGAGGCGAACTGGCGAAGTCCATTGCTCGCCACAGGGACCAAGGACAAACCTCCGTGCTTGACGTGCTCGACCGGGTGGCGCCGGAGGGCTGTAAATTCGATCCATCGAAGGACTACGAAACAGAATGGATGCAACGGGATACTGTTAGGAATGACAGTTCGGCGGAGCAGGCACAACCTAAATCCCAGATCCACAGTGCTGCCGGTACGCAGAAGAATGAACACGTTCTACCGGATTCCGTGCCCTCCGATGGCGTGACACCAGACTATGCCACCACAACTGCTTCGGAACCTTTCGAAGCATCTCGGGACTCGGACACGGCCGAAAACGCTTCGGTCGGTGATGCCAAAACCGCCGATCCTGGGGAACCCTTGGAAGGTGCGAAAGGCGGTGTGCGGCATCCTGTGACAACTGCCAAAGCACGGTTGCCTGCCGAGTCACAAGATGCGCCGATCCTGCCTTCCACAGATGCAATCGACGCCCTCTGGAGTTCGATCAATCATCGGCCCGGAATCGCGTACCACATTGCGCGCCTTCTTTCAGAGCAGAACTGCTCCCATTCAGCGTTGCCTCCACCAGACCTCGTCGCGGCCACGATACTATCAGACCATGTGCGTTCGGCGGATGACAAGATCGCCCACGCACTTGAGAAACAACTCCGGCAGGTTGATCCAGATCGAATGTCGGAATCCGATCCGCACCTACGGGACAGCCTTCACTTGTTACTGTTCAGTGCAACCATCCGACCGGCCTTGATTGTCCCCGCGACAGGGGCTCCGTCATTATTGCGTCGAATCAACCTATCTGATTCTCTGGCCCCGGTCTGTGATTTCGCCGTTGCTGTGGCGGAACATGCGGAACGCCTGCAGCATGTGCGACTCGACATTTCGCTGTTCGCTGGGTTCGACTGGACGGAGCAACTCGAGAGTATCCGTGCCCGTACCCGCGACTGGCTGGCGAAAGCGAAGAGACAGCGGATTTTGTACGGACCAGCTCATCGCGTTTGGCTGAAGTGGCTGGAAGATGCCGGCTGTCTCGGCAAGTTGGCTGCTCTCCTCTTGAATCGCGAGGCTGGCGGGAAACGTCAGATCAAGCACCTTATTGAGCAGCTAAGTACAAGGAAATCCTTTGACAGCCTTGTCGAGGATACTTATGCGAGGGTTCGACCTGGGAAACGCGGGAGCATAGAAGGACGGGCTCGTCCGCAGTTGGAGCAACACGCTGAGCCGCTGATTCAGTTGGCTAAGGAGTGGTTACGGCTGATCGATGCCGCGCCCGAATCAAGGGCCAACTTTGTCGACCTGAGTCTCGAGGCGCTACGACGTAAAGTCGAGCAGCGTGGCGGTCGCGCCAGACAAGCAATCGAGAGAGTCGTGGGATTGAGCGTGCCGGGGCCGTTGTGTGCAGCACTAACCCGTGCCGGGGCCACTGTCGACGCGTTGCATCGGTTGTTTGAGGAACCTGATTCGGTTGGAGTTAGCTCTGAGAACCCCGATGCTCTCCTGACCAACGATCTACTGTATGTGACTGGTTTCGATGTCGACATGGATGCCCACCGGCTGGTTGCGCCCGACGGCGCCGACACACTCGGTCTACTGGCTGATGTCGATGCCCATGCCCAGACTTTGGGTGCTGCGTGTCAGGCTCGTCTCGACCGGGGAGACCTTCACGGGGCCAGGTTGGCATACCACATGATGGAGAAGGCTGGCGGGGCGAAAGGCACCGAGCCGGAGAGTGGGCTGGACCAGTGCCGTGCCTCTCTGGATCGAGCGGAACGAAAGCGCCGAATCGAGTTGCTGGAAAAACATGCGGAGCTACAGGAAGAGTTGGAGCAAGTCTTCTGTTTTAAACAACTGTCCGATGAAGAGGAAGTCTCTCTGCGCACGGATCTCGTCTGGGTTGAGGACCAACTCCAAAACGAACAGCAGACCAATGCCATCGGTGCTGCAGAGGCTCGACTCAAAAGAATTCGCCAATCGCTGGCCGCCCATACGGAGAAGGGCAAGGCAGAGGCACGCACGAAGTTCAAGTCGCTGGCAGTTGGTTGTGAGCCCGACGGGCGACTGCGTGTCGAGCACGCGATCGACCAGGGAGATCTTCTCACGGCCGACGAATTGATGTCGCGGATTGAGAAGGGGGAGCGGCTCGATCCCGATGCATCGGAACGGAGAGAGTTGTTTCGCGAGTTCATCGAGGTCGTTGATGGAATCGAGCGCCGCCTCATCGACGCGAACGGGATTGAGGTGTTCGTCAAGGCGGCAGAGGAGCGAAAGACAGTTGACGGCGTCCGCTTCGAAGAAATGTCCGAATCGGAGATTGAACCGGCGGTGCAACTGATTGGCGCCTGGGAAGAACTCTCCCGAAGGAAGGTGTACCTCAAGGAGACGGTGGATGACCTACTGACTTCTCTCGGGCTGCCGTTACGCAGTATCCCGCCGGAACCGGAAAATCAGGGGCGGAATTGGGCTGAGGCCATAGTGGAGACCGACTTCGTTCAGGACAGATCGCGATGCCCTCTTCCGCAGTTCGGCTCCGCTGCTCGCGGACGGTACCGCGTCCTACTCGATTGGGGAAAGACCGCTCGAGAGTCGATTCCGCAAATCATGAGCGGGTCGCAGGACGCCGCGACGATTGTGCTTCATTTTGAACCACTGGGAGCAGACAGAAACTGGTTGAGACGCTGGGCGATCGATGAGCATCGAGTTTTCCTGGTAATTGATCCGGCACTGGTGGTTTTCCTGGCACCTCGTGGATCGGAGCGATTGTCGGCGCTGTTTTGCTGTGCACTACCGTTGACGGCCGTGGAACCTTACGTTACGACCCCGGGGTACGTACCCCCCGAGTTGTTCTTCGGTCGCGCACGTGAGCGTGAGATAATCACTAAAAAAACCGGCACGTGTTTCATCTATGGAGGACGTCAACTCGGTAAGACGGCGCTCTTGCGGACCGTCGAGCGGGAGTTCCATCAGCCTGACAAGCAGCAGATCGCGAAATGGATTGATCTGAAGGCACGAGAGATCGGTCATGCGCGAAAGGCGGCCGAAATCTGGCCTTTGCTTTGGCGAGAACTGTGTCAACTCAAAGTCGTGAAGCGGGTGCAGTTGCCTGAGGAACCGAATCCGGACAACGCAGACCACATCAGAAAGCTCATCGACATGATCGGCCAATGGGTCACGGATCGGGGAAACCGCCGGTTGCTGCTTCTGCTGGACGAGGCGGACAATTTTCTTGATGCTGACGCCAGGACAGATTTTCGAGAATCGACTCGGTTGAAAGGGCTGATGGACCGCACCGATCGTGGATTCAAGGTGGTTTTTGCAGGACTGCACAACGTGTTGCGAACGACCCAGCGCGCCAACCATCCGTTGGCTCATTTCGGTGTTCCGATCAAAGTTGGGCCGTTGTTGGACAATCGTGAGTGGCTGCATGCCCAACAGCTAATTCGGGAGCCGTTGCAGTCGGTGGGATACGGATTTGCGGTCCGGGATCTGAGCACCCGGATTCTGTGGCAAACGAACTACTATCCATCCCTGATACAGCTCTACGGGGAGGCACTGGTCCGACGCTTGCGCGACTCGAGAAAACCGGTACCGTACGACATACAGGCCACGGATATCACTGATGTGTATCGAGGCAACGAGCTTCGCAACGCTATCCGAGAACGCTTCCGGTGGACGCTAGAACTCGATCCAAGGTACTTTGTGATCGCCTACGCGCTGGCCTTCGAATTGAGGGGAAATCCGCAAGAGGATCGGCGCAGTTTGGATCGTGGGAAGATTAGGGAATACGCCAGCGGCTGGTGGCCGGAGGGATTCGGGGATGACAGTCGGGAGTTCAACGTCCTGCTCCAGGAAATGGAAGGGCTCGGCGTACTCCGATCCACAGAAGGGGGAAGGTGTTACACGTTTCGCAATAGGTACATCGTCTCGCTACTCGGGAACGAAGAAGAGATCGCCCGGGCTTTGGATAGTCCGCGAGAACTGCCGACGAAGTTCGAGCCATCGGTTTTTCATGCCCGTCAGAGTGATGCTGACAACGGTGCGAGCCGCCGTTGCCCCTTGACCTACGAGCAGGAGTCAATGCTGAGGGCTAGGGGCGGTGTGGCGGTTGTTGCGGGATGCGATGCCGCAGAGATTGGAAGTGTGGCGGACTTTCTGCCGCAGCGAATCGAAAAGCAGTCCTTCCACAGACTCTCTGTTTCCAAGGATGTGGTGGAATTCCAGCAGAATTTAATGAAACTGCAGCCTGGTTCGGCGGACGCTATCAATGTGGTGCTGGTGCCGCCCGACGCCTCATGGGATTCCGAGTGGCTTAAGGTAGCGACGTCCGCTTTGAAGAGGAAAAAGTTTGGGCATTTGCTCAGAGTTGTGTTTGTGACAGACCCCGACAGACTCTGGCAGGTGATGATCGGTTTGGAGACAACCCCGATCGAGCCAGATTGGATCAGCATCGCCCCATGGGATGAGATTTTCGTGCGTCAGTGGCTTGACGACAACACGCTACCTTGCGATCGCGACGGCAGGAAGGCACTTATGGCGCTTTCCGGTGGATGGTCAATGGCTCTTGATCGATTCGTCCGGCGGTCGAGAAATAGTATGGATTGGGACAAAAGGATCGATCGGTTGCGACGGGAGTTGGAAGGAAAGAGAGAATGGTTGTTGCGTCTTGGCATAACTCCGGCCGTCGGAACGGAGTTGGGCATGCTGTTGCGTCACCAGCCCTTTGGTCCGAGTGATATCAAGAGTGTGTCGGATCTCGAGGGAGCGGATCCAACGGTACTAGAGCGGCGGGCAATATGGGGTGAACGCCTGGGACTTCTGACACGCGCTGAGGACCAATGGCGGTTCAATTCGCTAGTCGAGAGACTTCTCGGTGGCGGATCCGCATGATGGACCTATGGACGTTGGCAGGTCCTGCGGGATATCTCGGAACCGTGGAGCGGTCTTTGCGGAATGGCGCGACTGTCGTTCTACGATTTCCGGGCGATGCGCCTGCAGGTTTTCGGGCGGCACTGCAAGCGCAACTGGGTGATTACCGGCAGTGGGCCACCATTGAAGCGGACGCGGTGATCAAGTCTGCGTCCGGTGGTTACGTGCTGCAAGGCCTGTGCGAGCGATTCGCGCCGCGGTTGTCGGCTGTGTCGCGAGTGACCGCCGCCGACCTGTGTGAAGAAGAAGAGTTTCGGCGCCGTCTCATTTGGGTCGATGGTTTGCACAGGACCAATTGCGGCGGATGGCTGTCGTTTCTCACGGCGTACGCGCACGCCAGTGGGGCTGTGCACCCAAGGGAGCGCACTGTGTTCGTCGCTCTGGTGGACGGTGCGCCATCGACGCGGGTGGCGGGCGACATTTGCCTGGCGGTTCATGACTGGCGTGGCATTGTCGATGAGATGGACTTGCTGTTTCTTGCGGACAGGTGCTTGCGTGACCGCGGTATCGACAGGAAGGAGCGGATGTTGCTCGCGACGACCGTGGCACGGGTGGCGGCGTGGGACTGTGTGGTCGCCGCCGCGTTGCGGGAGGAGCCGGCAGAGGTCATCTTGGATCCGGGTGACGCGTTGCGATCACTGGCTCGTGAACGCGGATGGACTCGCGAGACGCGACCGGACTGGGGAATCGGGACGGAATCGGGGTCAGGGTCGATGCATGCGGCATTGGCGGCACTCAAAGAACCGCAGGAAATTCGGCGAAGGGTCTGGAGTGCGCAGACGGCAGTCTTATTGCCGGCGATCGAGTCGGAACGCTTGGAGATCGTTCGGCAACACCACTTTCAAATCGCGGCCTATCTCCGTAGGACAGGCAATGGAACCGATCCAGACGAAATGGAGATACCTGATCTCAAGCGTGTGTTCGAGCGGCCCGGCTTTGATTGGCACGCTGAGCGTCGACTGGAGGATCTTCGCAACATCAGAAACGATCTTGCGCATTGTCGACCGCTATCTGCGGAACGAGCTCTCGAACTTGTGCGGCGCCGGTAGAGAAAGCGCGACGTATGCACCGCTTGTTCTCGGTAGTCGTGATAGCACTGGTTCGGGGGAGTCTTTGCCAGTGCCTGTGGTTCCGTCAGCCATTTGGTTCTGAGGGGCTTGCGTTCCGTTCACGTGCTTGATGGGTTGGGACCTTCGTGCCGGATCAATATCCTTGGCGATGGTGCGATGCGCTTAGGTGTTTCGTACTGGGCCTTCTTCGGCGCGTGCGGGCAGATCATGCCGTTGCGCCGCTGACGTCCGCGATCGACTGCTATACTCTCTGCCAATCGCTACAGGCGGCGATTGGGGTTGGGGTGTGGAGAGACGAACCTTGGAATTTGGCGAACTGCGAAACGTGACCCTGCGAGAGGTGTGGGGGCATGAGGCGAACGACTTCACACCGTGGTTGGCCGCAAACATGGAGCGGCTGTCGAAGGCTGTCGGCTTTCAAATGGAGTTGGAGGGTACGGAAGTAGCTGTGGAGCAATTCTCGGCGGATATCGTCGCCCGTAATCTCGCGGATGACAGCCGGGTGCTCATCGAGAACCAGTTGGAGGGTTCCGACCACACCCACCTGGGCCAGATCCTCACTTACCTTGCCGGCGTGCAAGCACAGACCGTTATCTGGATCGCGCGAGAATTCGACGAATCGCACCGATCAGCTATCCGCTGGCTCAATGACCACACAGTACAGTCCTTCGGGTTCCTCGCTGTGCGAGTGCGGGTCGTGCGGATCGCCGACTCACCGCTGGTCCCTCTATTCGAGGTGCTGGAACGCCCCAGTTCCTGGGATCGAAGCGTGCGCAAGACCGTCGATAGCGAGAGTGAGTTGACCCGTTTCCGGCGTGAGTTCTGGGCGTGTTACGCGAAGCGGTATCCGAACGACGGGATTCCGATCCCGTACAAGGCAAGCTCGTTCTGGATGTGGGTTCCATCAGTAGAGCTATACTTGTCCCTATACGTAGCCCAAGGGGCCGTAGGGATCTGGGTGCGCGGCAAAAGGGGCGAGCCGGTAGAAGAGGTACGAGAACGCATTGAGGCCAGGGAGCAGGTCCTGCGCGAGGGGTTGGGAGTTGCGATCGGTGACGCAACCTCCTGGGGCAGTTACGCCAGGAGCAGTTGCGCTTTCGCGACGAACGAGCGCGGCAATTGGGCGGCCATGGCCGACTGGCTCCACGACAAGAGTGTCGAGTATCGCCGCGTGTTCGAGAGTGCTTCCACGTCTCAACCCTCGAAGGAGGCGTCCGGCAAATAGCGGCAGCCGCAAATTCTCGGATCCGCCTGACCGGATAATTGCAGGAGGAGAACCTATGCCACTTAGCCCCGAGCTTCTGGAAATTCTGGTCTGTCCCCTCTGCAAGGATTCGGTCATTCCGACCCCCAACGGCGACGGCCTGAAATGTGCCCGGTGCAAACGGGTCTTTCCCGTGAGGGACGACATCCCGATCATGCTGGTCGATGAGTCCAAGGAAGAGGACTAAGGGGATAATTACGCCCGCCGTTACCCGGTTGCCGGAGGCCTTCGCAACCGATCCCTCCAAAGAATTCCCTGTCGAGACCCACGCTTGCATGTCCGGTGAGCCCTTTTGACAAGCACCTGCGCCCATCTTATTTATTCCCCGTAGGGAAACTCGCAAGGGGAAGACGACAATGCGCCATGACAAGCTGACATTGAAGGCTCAGGAGGCCCTGGTTGAATCGGAACGGCTGGCAAGTGAGCGCGCCCACCCCCAAATCGAACCGGAGCACCTGTTGCGGGTGCTGCTGGATCAGGCTGAAGGCGTCATTCCCCCGGTCCTGAGCAAGCTGGGGGTTGGCCGGGAGGTGCTGTCCGGGGAGATCGAGAAAGCCTTGGCCAGGCTGCCCAAGGTCCAGGGCGTTGGCAACCGGCCGATTTCCGGCGCGCTCAACACCGTCCTGGAAGCCGCCTTTCGCCAGGCGGACCGTCTCAAGGACGAGTATGTCAGCACCGAGCACCTGCTGCTGGCCCTGGCCGACATCAAGGGGTCGGCCGCCCACCGCATCCTGGCTGCCCAGGGTGTCGATTCCGACAATATCCTGCAGGCCCTGGTGGATGTTCGAGGCTCACAGCGGGTCACCGACGCCAATCCCGAAGACAAGTACCGGACGCTGCAGCGCTATGCCCGCGACCTCACCGACCTGGCGAGAAAGGGCAAGCTGGACCCCGTCATCGGCCGCGACGAAGAGGTTCGCCGGGTGATTCAGGTCCTGTCGAGGCGGACCAAGAACAATCCTGTCCTGATGGGAGAGCCGGGGGTGGGCAAGACGGCCATTGTCGAAGGATTGGCGCAGCGTATCGTGGCCGGGGACATTCCGGAGAGTCTCAAGCACAAGCGGCTGGTGGCCCTGGACCTTGGCGCCATGGTTGCCGGCGCCAAGTTTCGAGGCGAGTTCGAGGATCGGTTGAAGGCGCTGCTGCGGGAGGTGACGGAAGCCGAGGGCCGGGTGGTCCTGTTTATCGATGAACTGCACACGCTGGTCGGCGCCGGGGCCGCCGAGGGGGCCGTGGACGCCTCCAACATGCTGAAGCCGGCCCTAGCCCGGGGGGAACTGCGCTGTATCGGCGCCACCACACTGAACGAATACAAGAAAACCACCGAAAAGGACGCCGCCCTGGAGCGCCGGTTTCAGCAGGTGTTCGTGGGGGAACCCACCGTCGCCGATACCATTGGAATACTGCGCGGCCTCAAGGAGCGCTATGAAGTGCACCATGGAGTCCGAATCAAGGATTCGGCCATCGTGGCCGCTGCAACCCTTTCCGACCGATATATCAGCGACCGATTCCTCCCCGACAAGGCCATTGACCTGGTGGACGAATCGGCGGCCTCTCTAAGGATGGAGATCGACTCTTTGCCGGTGGAGATCGATGAAGTGGAGCGCCGGATTCGCCAACTGGAAATCGAGCGGCAAGCCCTCAGGAAAGAAGAGGACCAGGCCTCAAGGGAACGGCTGGCTTCCCTGGAGCGCGAGTTGGCTGACCTCAAGGAAACCTCGGCCGAGAAGAAGGCCCGCTGGCAGAACGAGCGTGTCCTGATCTCCGGAATCCGGAGCCTGAAGGAGAGAATCGAGCAGGCTCGAATCGAGGAACAGAATCAGGAGCGGGCCGGCGACCTGGGCAGGGTTGCGGAAATCCGCTACGGATCTCTGGTCGATCTGCAGAAGGAGTTGGATGCCGCCAACCGGAAGCTGGAACAGATGCAGCAGTCGAGCCGGATGCTGAAGGAAGAAGTGGATGAGGAGGACATTGCCCAGGTGGTGTCCAAATGGACCGGTATTCCGGTGGCCAGGATGCTGGAAGGAGAAGTCGGCAAGCTGGTTCACATGGAAGAGAGGCTGGGCCGCCGGGTCATCGGTCAGGAAAAGGCTCTGGCCTCGGTGTCCAACGCGATTCGCAGGAGCCGTGCCGGGCTGCAGGACCAGGATCGGCCCATCGGGTCCTTCATTTTTCTGGGTCCTACCGGAGTGGGCAAGACGGAGTTGGCGCGAGCCTTGGCCGAGTTTCTGTTCGACAACCAGAAGGCCATGGTGCGTCTGGACATGTCGGAGTTCATGGAAAAGCACTCGGTGGCGCGGCTTATTGGCGCACCGCCGGGCTACGTGGGCTACGAAGAGGGGGGATTCCTGACCGAGGCCGTCAAGCGTAGACCCTATTCGGTGATCCTGTTCGACGAGATCGAGAAAGCTCACCCGGAGGTCTTCAATCTGCTGCTTCAGATCCTGGAAGATGGGCGCTTGACAGACGGGAAGGGACGGACGGTAGACTTCAAGAATACGCTGATCGTCATGACCTCCAACCTGGCCGGATCGACCATTCAGGAGATGACAGGACGAGATCCCGGGGAGATTCAGACTCGAGTCTTCGAGGTGCTGCGCGCCTCCTTCAAGCCGGAGTTTCTGAACCGCATCGATGACATCATCATCTTCAATGCCCTGGGACGCGAAGAAATCAGCCGGATCGTCGATCTTCAACTGGACCGGCTCAGGGCCCGGCTGGCGGAGCGCAAGATCGACCTGGAGCTTACCGGCCGGGCCAAGGAGGTTCTCTTTAACCAGGGATACGATCCGGACTACGGAGCCCGCCCGCTCAAGCGCGCCCTCCAGCGCCTCATCCAGGATCGGCTGGCGCTCAAGCTGCTCGAGGGCGAAGTCCATTCAGGCGACCGTGTTCGAGTGGATGCCGACGCCAAACGAGAGTCGCTGGTCTTCCGGACCGAGGCGGTCACCGAGCAAGCCTGACGAGGAGGCAGTTGCCCATGCAGAAGTCCAAGAATTCCGAGTCGCTGCCAAGGAAAGACCCGGACCCGCCCCGGGTTCCCCAGACCGGGGACCAGGATCAGGAAGTCAAAATCCGCGTCACCGACAAACGTTTTTGGGTTCAGGAGGGAGTGGATGCACCGTCACGGGAATCCTCCGCATCGCTCAAGCCCACCTATGTGGAGGAACTGGAGAAAGGACGGGCTGAAGCCGAGAGGAAAGTCGAACAGGTCCTCGCTTCTTATCGGGATTTCCGGGACAAGGCCGAGGCGGAAAACCGTCAGGCCCGAGAACGCATTCGAAACGAGTACGAGAAACGGCTTCAACAGTCACGGGGAGAGACAGTCGAGAAGTTCATCGACATTTTCGAGAACTTTGAGAGAGCCCTGTT
>JAJECY010000020.1 GCA_022821775.1 Acidobacteriota bacterium | reverse complement strand
GTGCGAACCCCCCTCCGCAGAAGCCTTCGCCATTCGGCTCGGGCTTCTGCGACTCCCCCTCAAGGGGGGAGTGATACTCGAGTGTTTGAAGGGACGTTTGGGGGGGAAAGAGTTCCGCCAACCTTCAGAACTCCTTCTCCAGACCGCTCTCTTCGTCAATCAGATAGTGCAGGTCGGCTTTGAGGTCTTGGAATTCCTGCACGATCCCGCTGGGCCACTTCACCTCCACCCGGTCGATTCGGTCGGCGGCCCCCAGGCCGAAATGGGCCCGCGGGTCGCTGGCCGAAAAAATACCCACGGTCCGCTTGATCTCCCGGACCTGGCGGAGCTCGCCGGTGACCACCGTGATGCGGGCGCCGATGCCGTCACGGTTGCTCCGGGTCCCCCTGGCGCGGAACATGACCCAATGGTTGGGACCGGCCCCTTCGTGCCTGAAGAGTTGGGGAGTCCCGTTGAGGTTGCCGATAATGAAGTCGATGTCGCCGTCGTTGTCCAGGTCTCCGAAGGCCATGCCCCGGCCCGCCAACTCCTTTTGCAGGTCAGGCCCGGCCGACTTCCTCACATCCCTGAAGGTTCCATCTTTTCGGTTGAGGTAGAAGGAAGAGGGCTGGTAATAGCGGTCGGACCAGCCGGCCGTCAGCACCAGGGCATACACGTGGCCGTTGGAGTGGAAGATGTCCTTCCAGCCGTCATGGTTCAAGTCGTAGAATCCGGCCCCCCAACCGACCAGCATCCATTCCGGCTGGCTCAGCCGGGCCTGTTGGCTCACGTCCTCGAACAGGAGTCGTCCTCGATTGTGGTAGAGCGTGCTGTAATCGTCGGCGAAGTTGGTCACGAACAGGTCCAGACGCCCGTCGTTGTCGTAATCGGCCGCATCCACCCCCATGCCTGCCTGGAAGCGCCCGTCGGCGTCGGTCGCCAGGCCGCTCAGGAAACCCATTTCCTTGAAGGTTCCGTCTCCCTGGTTGACAAAGAGTTGATTGGGCGTGCTGTCGTTGGCCACGTAGAGATCCGGGTCCCCGTCTCTGTCCAGATCGGCCCAAACAACCCCCAGGGAGTAATAGTGGTTCTTCACGTTCAACCCCGCTTCCTCGGTGACGTCAGAGAAGGTTCCGTCTCCGTTGTTGCGGTAGAAGCGATTGGCCGCCCCTTCCAGCCCCTTTGGACCGCAAAAGGCCGGAGCTCCCCGGTAGCTGCAGATGGGCTTGGACCCGGGAGGGGGCAGACTGTCGAAGTCGTAGCGAACATAGTTGCAGACGTAGAGGTCCAGGTCTCCGTCCAGGTCGTAGTCGCCAAAGGCCGAAGAAGAGCTCAACCCGGTGTGTCCCACACCGGCCTGCGCGGTGACGTCCCGGAAGGTGCCGTCTCCCCGGTTCCTGTACAGGATGTTGGCCTGCAGGTTGTTCAAGTAGACGTCCACAAAGCCGTCGTTGTCGTAGTCCCCCAGGGTGACTCCCATCCCCCAGGCAGTCCGGGTCAGACCCGCCTCCCGGGTCACCTCCTTGAAGGTCCCGTCTCCCTGGTTCCGATAGAGCGATCCGTGCGGGTTGTCTCCCTTGCGGAATCGTTCCAGGGTGGACCCTTGAACCATGATCAGATCCAGCCGGCCATCGTTGTCGTAATCGAAGAAGCCGGCCCCGCCGCCCTTGGCCTCGAACAGGTAGGGCTTGGTCTTCTCGGGGCCGTTGATATGGAGGAAATCGATGCCGCTGGAGCCGCTGACATTGATGAACCGGGGCACTGATTCCCCCCGAAGAAGCCCACCGGCCCCAAGCACCGGACACAACACAAACCAAACCCAAAGGGCTTTGCGAAACACGCTCATGGCCTCAGCCGGCCCCGTCTTTCCCGGTCGCGCATCTTTTCGAATCGATCCATCCGATCCCGAGCCTGCCGGGGGCGCCCCGTCTCCAGGTAGAGCCGGGCCAGCAGGTAGTGGGCATCCGGGAAGTCGGGTTTGAGGTCGATCCCCTGCAGCAAGGCTTCAATGGCCTTGGCCGGTTGCTTCAAGCGGTGATAGGTCTTGGCCAGGAAGAAGTGAAGCTCCGCCTGGTCCACCTCTTTGCCCTGCAGCGCCTGCAAATGGCCCAGAACCTTCTCGGTGCGGCCCATTCTCAGCAGAGCCTTGGCCAGGTGAAAACGCGCCCCGGCATGTTCCGCATCAACCTCCAATTCCGATCTGAAATGCTCGACGGCCTCACCGTCCCTGCCCTGCCTGAAAAGGAGTCTTCCCAGGCCGAATTGGACGGCGGGATAGCGGGGATCGGCCTCTGCCACAGCCGTAAACTGCTGCAAGGCCAGGCTGTCGAGATTGAGCTGGAGGCAGTAGACATTGCCCAGCAGGAGACGGGCTCTCAAGTTGCCGGGCTCGGCGGCCACAACACGCTCAAGAGCGGTGGCTGCCTGGCGATGTTTTTCGTCCCGCAGGAAAAGAACGGCCAGTTCGAAATGGGCCCCGGCCAGATCGGGCTGCAAATCGACCGCTCGGCGCAAGGAGGCCTCGGCGTCGCTGAATTGACGCAGGGCGCGATAGACCTCGCCTTGAAGCAGGTAGTAGCTCGCCTTGTCGTCTTCCGCGGCCACTGCCTGCTGAATCCAGACCAGGGCCTCCAGGTAACGCTCGTCCCGATAGCTTGCCAGCGCCTTGCGATAGTCCTCCGACTGGGCGAGAACCGAGGGGGCGATCCACAGCACCACCAGGGCCACCACATGCGATGGAACCAGGACCCGCTTGATCATGAAGCCTCGCAAATCCGGCCCTTCGACCGGGGCTCGCGGTGGACTGTATGGCTGGGAGACAGGCTGGACCCGCTTACTCGGCCAAGCCCAGAGGATAATCGTTCCGCTGGCTCAGCAGGCGATCGAAGGCCTGTTGCCGGAGCTTGCCACGGCCATCGAACAGGACGGCAGCCCCGTTTGCGGTCCGATGTCGCCGGCCCGCTCGGCGCCAGATCTCCAGGGCCTCGAGGCGAGCCTGTGCGCGCCGCCGGGGAGAGTCCACGTAGTCGTAGCGGAAGTCGCTGAAACCGGGCAGTCGGCTGAGCGAGCGGTAGGCGATGAACCTCACGGCATCGTAGGGGTCCTCCAGCAACTGGGCCAGATAGGGCGCCATCCACCCGGAACCGGAGGCGGCCCTGGCGGGCTCCCACCCCAGACTCCAGGCCATGAGGGCCCGCTGGCCGGCATCCCCCTTCAGGGTCCAGAGCACCGAGGCCGCGATGGTCTCTTCTTCCTTGGACAGCTTGGGCTTGGGCACCCCGTACCACTTCTGCAGATTCTCGGCCGCCCAGTCCAGGGTCTTGTCCAGGTGGCACTGGTTGCAGGCGTTGGGCCGGCCCGTTTCCAGGCTGGCAGCCACCGTGGGGCTGTTGATCTGATGGCTTCGAATGGCCTTCAGCAAGGCGTAGGAAGTGTGAGGCATGTGGCAGTTGTAACATTCGCTTCCCGGAGAACCCGGCCGGTGACGGGTGTGCTCCTCCAGCTTGGACTCGAAGTCGGGGTGGCACTGCAGGCAGGCCTGATTGGTGTCCATGCCCGGCTGCAACTGATCGTTGGCCCAGGACTTCAGGGGCCGTGGGTCCTCCGGCTCCTTGTGGAGGCGGTGGCACGACAGGCAGGACATCTGACCCACCTGGTAACACCCCGACTCCAGAAGCCCGCTGTACTCCCTTCCGGCCGTCCGAACCATCCCGTCCGACCAGAAGACCGACTCCAGGAACCGTGGCTGAGCCTTCAGAAAGGCTTCCATCTGGGGAGCGTCCCGACTTTGGTCGTATCGGATCAGAAAGCGGCTGTCGTTCAGATCCTGTCCCGGCCTATAGGAAAAACCATGGTTCAACCACTGGACCAGTTCCTGCCGGTCACCAAAGGTAAAGACGCTGTGGCACTGTCCGCAGACCTGGGAGGAACGGTCGTGGGGCAGCTTGGCGGGGTTGACGATATTCAGCTCGAGCTTGCCGCTGCGATAGGCTTCCAGGCTGCCCGGCCGGCTCATGACCTGGACGTGCCGCTCCCCCGGACCGTGGCAGGCCTCGCAGGCGATGCCGAACTCCGCCACCTGCGTATCCATGTTGTTCTGAGTCGCTACCCGGGGTCGGCCCAGAGTCGTGTGGCACTGCAGGCAGGCCTGGTTCCAGCGCCCCGGTTGAGTGGAAATCCGGGGTGACGGCGGCATGAGAAAAGTGGACTTCTCGGGGATCCAGCGGCCTTCCTGGATGGCGTAGACAAAGGGAAACAGCTCCAGCTTGCGCGTCGAGCCGCTGGAGAACCAGTACATCTGGAAATGGTGCGACCCGGTGGTCAGGACGATGCGCCTCTTGATGCGCCCAAAGGTCGGGTGGGGCATATCCGCCCATATCCGGTCCCCTTCCCGCTTCAAATGGTAGGTTTGGCCCTCCAGCTTCAACTCCACCTGCTCGATGGGTATGGCCAGAGCTTCCGGGGTCGCCACCTGGGTCATGGTCCGGTGGTAGGAGGCGTGCCAACTGGCGTGGTTCTCCGGATGACACCTCTGGCATTCCTTGGATGAGACGTATCCGTAGTCCAGGACCTGCACCGGCCGACCCTGCTCCTGAACCGGGGCATCCCCGCCCAGGGCCGTGCCTGTCCACAGCAGGGAAATCACCACCAGCACCGGAAGAATCAATCCCATGGGTCGATAGGGTTAGGGGGCCTTCCGCAATCCGTTGTCCCGGTCATCCGCTGAGGCGAACCGCGACAGCCATTTGCCGAACTTCCACTATGGCGATTATGGCACACTGCCCCGGCCGGACCCAACAGAAGCGGTGGCTCAGCAGGGGTGCACTATTGATAAGATCGCAGGAAAACTGAGCGGCAACCCAGGGAAGAGGATGCGGGCGGGACGCCCGCGCTCCCGGGTGGGCATCCTCCACACCCTCAACCGGGAACATCCTTGCCATCATGCCCGGGAATCGGGCGACGCGCCTGGTGCAGCGCTCCGAAATCACTCCCCCCTTGAGGGGGAGTCGGCGAGACAAGGGCGAATGCCCGCAGTTGAGCCGGTGGGGGGCCAACGCGGCGTCGCGAGAGTGCACTCCCCGCAGTCGAGCCGGTGGGGGGTATACTCCCCGTCCCAATGTCTCTCCCGGGGCGAGAAGAGGGGGACGGCCGCATCCTGGGGAACGCCGCGTTCGCCCCCCACCGGATCGGCCTTCGCCATTCGGCTCGACCTCTCCGACTCCCCCTCAAGGGGGGAGTGATGCTCGAGTTTCTTGAACGACGTTGGGCGGAATTGGGGAACGGACGCCACCTCCCGGGGATCGCAACCCTTCCCGGCAATAAATCCCGCTTTCTGAGGATTTTTGCAAAAGGCTCTCCTGTTAATCCATGTTCAATATGCAGTTAAATCAGGGGTCCATCATTCGAGGATGAAACCGGGGACCTGGATGACGTATCGGGAGCACGGAAAGGTTCCGGTTCCCCTCGGCGTCTTGCTTCGTGTGTCTTCGTGGTCCTTCGTGTTCCTTCGTGGATAACTCTTTTTCGTTCTTTTTTCGGTTGTGTCAGGTAAGTTCCGAAACCACCCGCAACAAGGCACGCCGCGCCTCCTCTCCGCTCGCGTAGCCGGAATTCTTCAGGCGGGCGAGGCTCACGTGGGCGCCCTCGTTGCGTCCCCCGCTTCCGAACCACCAGACTCCCCGGGGCTTGAATCTTCCAATGTCCTCCACATCCATGCGCCAACTTTGCTCCAGGGTGATTGGCAAAGGCCACCCGTTTCCCCAGGTCATGACGCCTCGGGGCAGATAGAACACCTGGAGCCCCTCGCGTTTGGGATGGTCGATGCAGAGGTCCATCATGCCGTAGCGGTGGTTCCACTTGTCGTATTCGTAGGTGGTGGCGAACCAGTGGGGAAAGCGCCTGTGGAATTCCTTCAGGTTGACGGCCTGACCCAGAGCGTAGGATGACGAGCCCGTTTCACAGATCGTCGCCAGGTCCCCCCGAAAGCCCTTGGCCCGCACGGCATCCTCAACCGCCCGGAGCACCTTCAGGCGGGATTCGGTGGTGTAGTCCCGCCAGTCGGGGACGTCGAACGATCGTGGATTGAGGGGATGGCCCAGCTCCGCAAACGGCGGACGACCGTTTTCCCGGGCCCATCGATCATAGAGCGGGATTCGGCGGGGATTCTCGATTCCGGCCCCTTCAAGCTCCACTTCCAGGCCGGCGGCGCCCGGGAACAGTTCCACCAGTTCCTCGTAGATCTGCACGACGCGCTCGGTGACGCCGGGAGTGTCCGTGTCGTACAACCCCACCTCGACCGGCAGATCGAACCCGCTCAGCCGGGTGTAGGTCCGGTAGGGATCGGCTCCAAACCTGGAGGTGTCGAAGTAGGTCACGGCGCCTCCCAGCCAGACCTTGATCCCCCGCTGACCCGCCTCCTCGATGGTCCGCTGCAGCAAGGAGTTGTCGGAGGCGATGACGGGGTTGTCGGGAGACTGGTCCTGGAACGGAAGGCGGGACCGGTAACCCGTGGTCAGCCACTTCACGTAGACCATCAGGGAATTCATGCCCGCCCCGGCCATGTCGTCGAGCAGGGAAAGATAGTCGTCCCGCCCGTAAGACTCCATCCCTCCGGCCCCCGGGGTGGTGTAGTCCCAAAATCCGTGCTCCATCAGGAAACCATCCCGATTCCCGGTGGCTTCCCGGCCTTCCCCTGTCCGGGCAAACAGCAATGCCGGGGCGGTGGTGGAAGCAGCCAGGAACTCTCTCCGTTTCATGGAAACCTTCCGATTGTCGTTACTGCAGGTGGCAGGCCGCGCAGGTGTCCTCGAAGGTGTGGCAGGTAAAGCAGGAGCGCAACTGCAGGGTGGCCAGGTCGGCGTGGGCTCCGGCCTTGAACAATCCAAGCGGAAGGTGGCTTCTGGGAACCTGGTTGTGGCAGCGCGAACAGGTGTCGGCCGTGTGGCAGACGGCACAGGCCTGGCGATCCAGGGCCGCCTGCTTTCCGTGGATGGCATCCCTCCAGCGCGGCGTGTGGGAAAGGGGCCGCATCACCTGGTGGCAAGCCGCGCAATCCCCTCCCCGGCGAACGGCAGGGGAGACATGAGTGTGGCAAACGAAGCACTTGGCATTCCCGGCCGAAGCTTCCTCCTGGTGGTGTCTGCGGAAACCGGCGCTGTGGGACAGGGGCTTGACGGTGCGGCTGTGGCTGGCGGGCAGCACCCCTTCCCGAGGCTCGAGGTGGCAGGCCCGGCAATCTTCCATCCTGAAATGGGACACCAACTCCTGCCGCCCATCGTGGCAAGCCACACAATCCAGAACATCCGGGTGACTGAGATCGGCCAGGCGCTGACTCTGAGGAATGTCGTAGTGGCAGGTCGTACAGGAAATCGCCTCCGCCTCACTCGATCTCAGGTGGGGCAAATGGGCGAATTTCAGGTTGACCGCCATCCCCGAGGCCTGTTGAGTCCCAGCCGGCCGCCGCTCCTTGCTGAAGCCGGGGTTTTGCCGCTCGGCCGCGCCGTGGCACTGCCGGCAATCGGCGCTGGTGGAGCCGGCCGTGAGGTCAGGCAGGATGTTGGGCTTGGAGTGGCAGGCGGCGCACTCGGCATGACCCGGGAACCCGGCGAAAACCCCCTCTCCCTCGAACTTGTGGCAAAAGGTGCAGTCGGCGCGAAATCCCGTTGCCGGGTCCAGGCGCTCCTCCTTGTCCAGGTGCTGCGCATGCGAGAACCGGAACAGGAGCGCCTGCGGCTTGTTGAAATCGGGATAGGGACGAAGGTCGTCCGAGCCGGTGGGCTGCAAGGAGGCGTGGCACTGCCGGCAAAGGCCAACACCAGGTTGTCCCTGAAAGTCCTCCTGGTGGCAGGAGATGCATTGAGCGTGGCCTGGACGGGCCAGGACCACCGATGGTGGTTGCTTCGACACATGGCAGTCATTGCATTCCAGGCCCAGTTGACCCACGTGGTGATCATGCAAGCGGTAGTCGGCCGGAGGGGCGCCGGTTTCCTCGGCGCCACCGTGGATCAGGGTCAGGGCCGCCCCGGAGGCGGTTAGCAGCATCAGGCCGACCAGCCGGCACATGCGCTTTCTCATGAGCTCTTCGCAATATTCGGAATCGAGCATCTTTACAAAGCAACAGAGAGCGGAGCGGCTCGAATCAGAGCCTCCAGTCCAATCCCATTCGATAGGTTTGGAATCGTTGCAGGCTGGGCCTGAAGATGGTGAAGTCCTCATCCAACCCGTAACGGAAGTATAGGCGGGTGCGGTGATCCAGCCGAAACCAGGCCCCGCCGATGGCGCCCAGTACCCGGGCCTTGTCTATGAAAAAGAACCGATTCTGCAAGTCGATCTCTCGATGGTAGCCCCCGAAGGTGAGCCCCAGCCGATCCTCGTCGAAAGAGCGGCCGACTTCAAGGCTGATGTCCCGCACCCGAGTCTCTCCGGCGTTGCGCACTTCGTCGAAACCTTGGGCTCCAAGAGGGCTGGGGCGATCTGTGCGGCGACGGTGAAGCTCCAGCAGCAAGGTTGTTCGTTGCAGCGGGAACAGCTTGAGATGGGTCCGATAGTCCTCGAACGACGTGTCGAAGGGACCGGCATCGCTTTCCCGATTCAAGCGACGCACCCAGACGGCTCCCCCCACGGTGGCCGCCTCGAAAACCTGGCGGTGGGCCTCGACGGAAAACTGGCGGTGGGGTGAAATGACGCCGAAGTTCAGTCGTCTCAGTCGATTGAATGTATCTCCGTCTCGGACCCACAAGGTGTAGTCATAGATGAAGTCGTGTTCGGACAGTTTCTGGGCAAAGGTGAACCGTGCTCCCGTGCGCCCGTCGGCAGGCAGGTAGTTGAGATGAGCGCCAAAGTCGACCGGCCTGGAACCTACCGATTTGTAGTGAGCCCCCACCCTCCAGGAGGGCTCCAGGGGCTGGCGAAAGACCAGCCGGTGGATCCCTATGACATGGAACAGGCCCTGGTACTCGAAGCTGCCGCCTCCCGGCAGCCGGAATCCGAGGCTTCCGCCGCCGATGGCCCGCTGCCGGGGGTTGGAGTAGTAGGTAAAGCGCCGTCCTCCGAAAAGGCTTACCCGGTACTTTGGCCGATCCAGGGCAAACGAGAATCCGTCCACCGTCGCCATCTCGGCCCCGTAGACGTTCTGCCGACCCAGACGCAGGGTCGAATCGGAAAGGGTCCCCTGCCTGGTCAACCCGTTCACCTCAACCACACCGGCGGTCAGCTCGAACAGCCGATTCCGGGAGAAGGTATTCACTACCGACCGGGCCGGGGAACCAACCTCCAGGGCCGATATATCCTGGCGATAGCGGAGAGAAAAGTTGGTGTTGACCCGAGGTGAGAGCCAACCCCGGGTCCCCCAGTTCATTGACGAGTAGAAATGGCCGGAGTGAGGCTGAAAGGCTCCGGGAAAGGGAATGGCCGCGGGATCGGCCACCGGTCCCGGTTCACGGTCGACCACGCCGGTCAGGGTGGGCTGGCCGCTGAAGGTGGCCTGCTGGTGAACATATTCGGAACGGGTGTTGTAGAAGAAATGGTCGGCGAAATCCCGAGTGGCGCTCTCGGGAGCCGGAGGCTTCGGGGAGACCAACAGGCCCCTTGTGCTTTCGCGCGCGGGATTTCCCAGCAGGTCATTCCAGGCTTCTTCGATGGTGACCTGGGAGGATTGAGAGTGGGCAAACAGGCACAGGCCAAGCACGGCTGCAGGCAATGTGAGGTAGCGAAGCGCCATGCTGGCTCACCAGACCCTTGCGAACCAAACCATGCCCGGCAGCATAGCGTGCATCCGGTTCAACAGCCTGATCGATGACCCGATGGTTGCCCGAACGACCGGCTCAGGAGGGCTCTTGGAAGGCTTTATCCGAAAATCGGCAAGATCACTCAAAGGGCAACCTCACCGATTCCGTAAAGGCGTCTTGTCTCATCGATGACTTCCCTTCAATCTCCCGGCGATGGACCCAGGCGGGCGTTCAATTGCTCCATGCGTCGCTGGGCCAGCGGAATCCTCCAGGGATAGACGTCGCTGTGCCAACGGGTGGCCTTGAGATACTGATCGAGCGCAAACAGCGCCTCCGGAAGATTGTTCAACTTCTCCTGAATCCTTGCCAAGTTCCAATGGGCATGGGCATTGTTGGCCTCGTCACCGGTCAGGCTGCGGGTCAGCTCGGTGACCGGTGAAAGGGCCAGTTCGGCATTCAGCGCACGGACCGCTTGCAGATAGAGAGCTTCCCTGTTCTCGGGATCAGAGGCCTCGTCCCCCAGTATTTCGTAGGCTTCGCCAATGAGCGCGTTCACCTCCAGCCGCTGCGGATCGATGTCGGTCACCTGGCGGAAGAGCTGGATGGCCTGCAGGGTGTCCTCATGGAGAAGGAGGTAGCCCAGCCTGAGTCGCGGGGTGAAGAGGCAGGGGGCGGGGGTGAGCTGCTGGAACTCGAGGGTGGTTGAAGGCAGGGTCTTCACAATCTGACAGGTGCCGTTATCAGGGTTGTTGCGTTCGATGGCGGCGCGGTAGTCCTGAATGGCTCCATCTCGATCCTCCAGGTCGTCCTGGCGATGGATCCCTCGTTGCATGAATTCCCAGGCATCCACCGGCTGATCGATGCCCAACAGCTCGTAGTCAACCTTGCCCTCGAAATAAAAGGGGTTGCGATCCAGGTAGTTGGGGTTGCGCTTCTGCCCGCCGGCCTGACCGTTCTGCGACCAGGCTTCCCCGTAGCCGATCCAGAGGGAGAGGGCCGCGATCAGCAGCCCCAGGATGGCCAGCAACTGAATTTCCCTTCTGATCATGGCGCCTCCAGGTCGATGGTGAAGTCGGCCGAGGCGATGCCGCGCACGTTCACCAGGAGGTCGTCGATAAGCTTCTCGTCGATCAGGTGGTAGTCGCGTCCCCCGGGACCCTCCGCGCTGGTGGTTCTGGCCATGAACCGCATAAACAGAGGAGGAAAGTGAAGGAAGTTGACCTGGGCCTGGACGTGCAGAGGCGACTCCAGCTCTCCTGCCCCAAGCAGTTGCAGTTCCTCCCGGGTCGGAAGCTCCACCTCGTAGGCGTAGGTCCTGGGCTGCAATGGCGGCAGGGAGCGATAGTTGTCGACCGAATTCGCCAGGACCGCGCTGAAGGTTTCCTCCATGTGAGGTCGGGTCAAGCGAATGGGGTCGCCCTGCTCGTTGAAGCGACCCAGGCTTTCCCCCGGCAGGAAGACCCGGGTCAATTCGTTGCGCCACAGCACCAGGCCGCTGGGTCTGCCGAAGAAGATGCGGGCGTCGGGGCCGTTGTCCGGACCCGACTGAAACACCTGGTTCCGATGTCCGTTGGTGAACTGCCCCACACGGTAGACAGCCGCGGGATGCCCGGGGTCGACCACCGCGTGGAGGTGCTCGGGATCTTCATCGTCCAGGTTCCCATCGGGAGCCATCTCGCCCACCTCCGGGTGGGGCTTGTCCACCACATATCCCGACTGGTAGAGGAGAAATCCCCGGTTGTCGCGGATGGAAAGCTGAATGTAGGCGGTTCGTTCCTGAGAGAATCCGGCCGGAAACCGGTGGCCGGTCAGGGCGACGGCCGTCACCTTGACCATCAGGGGCCGGCCGGGCTTTGCCGTGCGGTCCGACTTGTCCAGACTGATTCGAACCGAAGCCTTCAGGAGATCCTCGCGCCGCTGGGCCAGCGACAGCGGAATCCCGTACTCATCCGTTCCCGGCTCATTGACATCCGGATAGTCCTGCCCCAGACGCGCGCGCAACTCATCCGTCCTCAGAATGGGCACGTCCACTCCGGTCATGTAGTGAGTCACCACCGGCCGCTGCTGCAGGGGATGGTTCAGGTCCGTAGAAATGCCCGGCACGGCCGCGAAGTTCAGGGGGAACTGGCCCGGGGTGGGACTGGTGACTTCCAGTTCCCCGACCTGGTATGTGCTTTCCCGGCCATAGGGAAACAGGGACATGTGGCAGTCCTGACAACGAATGACCCGGCCGAATGGGTTTTGGGTGCTGTTGTAGGGTCCTGTCATCCACTCTGTGTTAAGGTTTTCGAGGCGGAAAAGACTGACGCTTCGACTTTCGGGGTTCAGGCTGATTTCGCGGTGGGTCAAGGATCCCGATCCGTCGCCGGGAACCCGGACATCGTGACAACTGCCGCAGAAGTCGCTGCTGCGCAAATAGCCGATCTGGTCGGGAGCGCTGCTGGCAACGTGAAAGTTGTTCCTGACCGGCGCCGGAAACAGAAAGGGACCGATCTTGCTGATGGTCGGGATCAATTCGAAGCTGGAATTGGCGAGACCGTCTCGGTTGGGGCTGCGGTCCAGGTCCGGGGCGGTGATGTCGTGACAGACGTCGCAGTTGATTCCCTGGGCGCCCAGGGATGGCCTGGCTCCCGGTGGCGGCGGCCCACCGATTTCCTCCGGCAGGACCTGTCGGTTGGAGCTGTCCACGAAATGAAAGTCTCGTAGAGGACGAATCAGATCGGGACGGAATTTTCCGCCCACGGCCTCCAGCTCGGGGATTTCCCTCTGGTCGGGGTCCTCTCCCATCAACACGATATGAGGAGCGTGGCATCCGATGCAGAAGGCAGCCTGAACCTGGTTGATGTGGGTGAAGGTGTCGGCGCTGTTCATGTTGGTGTTCAGAGGCTTCCCCTGGCCGGCAACTCCGGTGACGTCGATGGCGGTGACCTTGTCGCTGTCGCCGTAAACCGGCCTCAGCCGCCCTCCGCTCAGAAAGTTGCCGGACAACTCCAGGGCATTGAACACCGAGCTGACGCTTCTGTAGCCGGATTTGACCGAACTGCGCAACTCATCGTACTGTCGCCTGTGACAGGGCAGGCAGGCTTCGGCCCGCTGGTAGGGTTGAGGCCGCAGCGAGGGCCGGTGGGGATTGCCGACCGGCCGCTGCGCCTGCAAGGACAGCCCGCAGAGCAACCAGAGAAGCAGAAGGTGGGGGAATCGCTGAACGATACGGCCGAAAACCGAGGGGCGCTCTACGGACAAGTTCCGCCCCCGCCCTCTACGGCGGGACGGATCATTCAGAGTGAAACAGAGGTGCTTCAGAAGAGTGGAGAATGGAGCGTGGAGAGGGGGGGAATCCAAGGGATGAATGAGCAACGGTTCTACTGGGCAATGTCCGCAACTCCTGGAACGAAAGCCCCATCGTCACTGCGTTCATTCGGCTGTCCACCGTCGTTGATCACCGCGTAGGTAATAAAGTCGTTGGCTCCGGCCGTTCGCTTGACGTGGGCGTAACCCTGGGATATTTCGGCCTGCTTCAAGATCATTTCTATCTGGGCCCATTGATTGGCGGAAACTTCCCGGGTGATTGTTTGCATCATGAGCCCGGTGGCCCCATCATAGAGATCGATTTCGTAGCTATTGGCGTCGCTGTCCGCGCTCGAAGTCGTCAGCAGGCCCAGGTTCGTGCGGTCCTCGCTGTCCTGCTGCAGCCCATACAACCAGGCCCCGGTGCTGAACTCGGTCCCGGCAGGTACCCCCAGGTAGAAAAAACTGTACTGTCCGCCTCCTCCGGGTGTCATGGTACGGGCTCCCAGAAATATTCCGTCTCCGTCACCATCGGTGTCACCGTCTCCGTCGACGGCGAGCATCAGGGGACCGGCATAGGAACCGCCACTCGGCAATTGAGCTTCAAACCCGGACTGCCGGACCTGGTCGATGAAATCTCCCAGGATCTGCTGCGAGCCCGCCTCGATGTCCATCGAGAAGGAAACTTTCCCACCGTCGATGTCGCTATCGACGAAATCGAAAGTCAGCGTCTTGGCCTCTGTGGACCAATTGGAGACGATCACCTCGCTGTGGGACTCCCCGGTCTCGACGACAACCGGAAGGGTCAATCCGGAACGCCCGGCCATCCAGTCCTCCCGAACGGGAGCCACAAAGGAACCATCGGAATTGACCTGATCGTTGATCACCGCATAGGCATAGTAGGGCGCTTCCCCGGAGATCCTTTCGATTTTCGCATAGCCCTGGTCCAGCGTCAGATCGTTGGAATGCAAAATGCTGTTGAACTGCTTGAACCCCCCCGGCGGCAGCGCCACTTCCGACACCAGTTGGGGGTCGGAGAGCATGTCATCCCCCGAATACAGGCTGACGCGCAAGGTGATATTTCCCGAGGTCCCCGCGTGCTGCACGGCCAGGTTGGTCCGGTCGGCCTCATTCTGCCGCAGGCCGCAGAGGTAGGACGGACCGGTGAGACCCTCGGTGGCCACCGGCACAGCCATATAGGAAAGCCCGGCTCGTCCTTCGGGAACGGCCGAACTGATTCTCACCGTTATGGCGACGTCCGCGGGCGAAGTAGTCCCCAAAGCCCGCACCATCACCGTTCCCACTCGATTGCCCGAGGATGCAATGGGCAGGCCCAGGCCTTTCAAATACTCGATGGCGTCGGATTCGATTTGCTGCCCCGGGGGCAATTGAACATCGGTGACCTGCCCGGTTACATTGCTGGGCGTTGCGGTGTATCGGAAACTCAGGGTGACCGCGGTGTCCGTCATGTTGGTCAGGGTCAACTCCGAGGTATGGGTTGGGCCGTCGGCTCCCGACAAGGACACCACCACCGGAACGAACAGATCCAGAGACGGCTCAGCTTCCGTGACGGTGAAGGTCATCGAGGTGGAAGACCCGCCGCCCGGCTCGGGATTGAAAACGGTAATGGCGACGTCTCCCGGGGTGGACAGCCGTTGTGGTGAGATGCGAGCCGTGAGTTCGCTGGTGCTCTCAAAGGTGGTGGGCAGATCTTCCCCGTCCCACTGCACCAGCGAGGCGCCGTCCACGAACCCGTCGCCGCTCACGGTTATGGTGAGGGTGGAGTCGCGCGACGGGGAGGTACTGGGGGCGATGTTGGAGAGAGCTGGAACCGGCTTGATGACCCGGTGGACGCTCCGGTCCGCCTGCCTCAATTCCGCCCAAAGAGCGCCCGCAACCACCAGAGCCGTTGTGGGGACAAGCAGAAAAGGCAGCCAATTGGAGCGGATGACCTTCATTGATGAGCCTGGAGAAAAAGCCAAAATATCGGTTGAATGCTAGCATTTTTTGAGCGCAACCTCCAGGCGAAAAATATATGCTTTATCGACAATGATTGTACGTTGACCCCTTGGTGTCGACAGCAGGTTCTCTCATGAGAGTACTTATCGCGACTGGCTTCATTGGGCTGCTCCTTCACGGCACTTCCCTGGCATTTCCGGGACCTCCGGACGCTTCCGCCGCGGTGACCAACGCCCCTCCCGGCTTTGTCAGGCATGTCGGCGGAGACGCTGCCGTTCTGGGCGCCGGACGCCGGCAAACCGAGCCCTTGCCGGCGGGGCGCCGGCTCTCTATGGGAGACCAGGTCCACACTCGGCCGCGCGACCGCGTTGAAATCGTCCTGTCCGCCAACAGCTACCTGCGCGTCGCCGGACAGGCTCAACTGGAAGTCTTGACCGCTGACTACCCCGCCATGGATTTCCGCCTGGTGAATGGAGAGGTGGTGGTCGATTCCGGCAGAAACAGGGAAAAGCACCAGGTCTCTACCATTTCCACCCCCGTGGGAGGACTTCGGGTGGTTCGTCCCGGCTTCTACCGAATCCGGGTCCACCGGAAACGGCCGGTCGAGGTCACGGTCTTCTCCGGGCGAGTATCATGGCTGGGGCTCAGGGGGCAGCGATCCGAGTTGAGCCGGAGCAGACATTATTCACTGGATCTCTCGGCGGAAACTCCCTCCGTCAGCCGCATCGACAAGTATGAACGGGCCACACTGGATTCCTGGGCAAAGGAGCGCTCCGCTTTCCAGTTGAACTGCTTCTGGGGAAGGCGGCCGCTGGTCTCCATTCCAGCGGTGATCCAGCCGGTGCGGGCCAATGCCGGCTATCGGATCAAGGCGGGCGGCGGTTTGCGGACGACCGGCAACAGCCGGGCGGAGCTGCTGCTGAGCCCGGGGACATACCTGAGAGTCGCCGAAGACAGTGAGATCGAGGTGATGGACACAACCTACAGGGGCATGCGGTTCCGGGTGGTCCAGGGCACCGTCATCATCGAGTCGGCCAGCTTCAACCCCAAGATCCACTCCCTTACCCTGTCGACTCCATCGGGCGAGCTTCAAATGGGGACCAGGGGATTGTACCGGCTCGATGTCGTGCCCGGACAGGAGTCGGAGGTCTCCATTTATAAGGGTAGAGTCCTGTGGACGGGAGCGCAGGGAAGGAGGACCCAACTGAAGGCCGGGCGGCGCTGGTTCCTGGGGAATTCATCTCCCTCTCTCAAGCCGAGATCGGCGGGTCTCGACAAGAACCACCGAATGGACCCTCTCAACCTCTGGAGCAAGCGGCGGGCCCGGGAACTGGTGCAGGTGAACGCCGGTCTATCCCTGGCACGACGGGATTCCGCCTACCCCGGTTTCGGCTATCAGAACCGAGGCGGCTGGGTTCTCAGCTCCAAGTCCCAGTGGTTCACCTACGTTCCCTTCGACTCTTCCCCTCGTTCTCCCTACGGATTCCACTACACCAACATCCGTTGGATTCGAGGCCGCGACCTGCGCGAAACCATGAAGATAGCTGGGCGCCCCCCGAGACAACTCCTCCACGACTCCAATCGGGCTCAGAACAAGCCACCCATGAAAATAACCAATGCGGTAGATTAGCCCATCTTTAACATAGAGACGGGCGATTGGAGGTATTTTACTCCTATTTTGGCCTAAAATCACCCGTAAGTTGTTGATTCTTGGTTGAGGGATCTTAATGTAGTGCCATAATCGTATGGGATGGGCTTGACCCCCTC
>JAJECY010000064.1 GCA_022821775.1 Acidobacteriota bacterium | reverse complement strand
GAGGGGGTCAAGCCCATCCCATACGATTATGGCACTACATTAAGATCCCTCAACCAAGAATCAACAACTTACGGGTGATTTTAGGCCAAAATAGGAGTAAAATACCTCCAATCGCCCGTCTCTATGTTAAAGATGGGCTAGCCGCGTAGGCGGCGACTTAAGGGCCGAGTCTCGAAACCGCAGGTCCTCCCCAAAAACCACGCTAACCACCAACCACTGGCTTGATCTTCGCTTTTGATTCTCCTAAAATGGGGATGGGTATCGGGTCCATTCGAGGGAAGTGGCATGGCATTGACCAAGCGTCAATTTCGGGTGCTTGCATTTCTGGATTCCTTTGTCCGCCGGAACGGCTACTGCCCCAGCTACGACGAAGTCAGGAAAGCACTGGGTCTCGCTTCGCTGGCTACGGTGCACAAGCACATGAATACGCTGCAGCGAAAGGGCTATATTCGACGGGATCCCAATCGGAGTCGTTCGATCGAAGTCATTGACCGGCGTCCAATGATCGAAGCGGACGCCCTGAGCGCGAAAGGCGAGAACGATCCGGGGCAATCGTACCGAGCGGAGTCGCTGCCCTTGTTGGGGCGAATTGCCGCCGGTCGACCGGTTGAAGCCTTCGCCAACCGGGAGGCCCTGTCGTTGCAGGAGTTCGTCGGCAACAAGAATGTCTACGTCCTGCAGGTCAAGGGAGACTCCATGATCGAGGACCACATTTGCGATGGGGACTACGTGGTGGTGGAGAGCACCCATCGCGCCGACAACGGAGATACGGTGGTTGCCTTGGTGGAAGGGAACGAAGCCACGCTGAAACGCTTCTATCGCGAGAGGGATGGCCGCCTTCGACTTCAACCGGCCAACTCGTCCATGGCGCCGATCTTCATGGAGACGGGAGAATTGGAGATCCAGGGCAGAGTCATTGGGGTCCTGCGGAGGTACTAGTCCTCGTTTCTGGGTGCCTCCGGATTCTTCGTTAACAGCGGCATATCCTCAACATCTTCTCAACCCCGCACTCTTCTCAAGAGTGCAGTTCCCGCTGAAAGTGCGGGCTCGCACGATGGGTGAAACCCTGTCATCACGATCCTTTAGCAACTCCGAGGCCTGCGCCGCCAGGATTGTCGAAAAGCTGCAGGCCGCAGGGTTTTCGGCCTATTTCGTCGGAGGCTGTGTTCGGGATCGCCTGATGGACATTGTTCCCAGGGATTTTGACATTGCCACCAGCGCCCGGCCCCAGGAGGTGGTGAGGCTGTTTCCGCGGACGGTCGCCGTCGGCGCCGCCTTCGGGGTGATCCGGGTACTGGAGGAGGGGGGTGGCTACGATGTGGCCACCTTTCGTTCCGACGGGGCCTATCCCGATGGCAGACGTCCCAGTCGGGTGACCTACTCTACCGATCCCAGGCTGGATGTGCATCGGCGAGACTTCACCATCAACGGACTGCTCTACGATCCTTCCTCCAGGCAGGTCCTGGACTTCGTGGGAGGGGAGCGGGACATCCGGTCCGGCGTCATTCGCACCATCGGCTCCGCCGAGCTCCGTTTTCGGGAAGACAAGCTTCGGTTGGTGAGAGCCATCCGGTTTGCGGCTCGATTCGGCTATGAGCTGGAGACGGAGACGCTTGCTGCATTGCGAGACCAGGCCGCGGAGGTGACACGGGTGAGCCCGGAACGCACTCGCGAGGAACTGGTCAGAATGCTGACGGAAGGCAATGCCGCCGCCGGAATTCGCGGAATGCACGAGGTTGGACTGCTGGTTCACCTGCTGCCCGAGGTGGCCGACTTGCAAGGAGTTCCCCAACCCCCCGAGTTTCACCCCGAAGGGGATTGCTGGGTTCACACGCTACTGATGTTGGAACTGATGGACCAGTCCGGAGAGACCAGGGAGAAAGAACCCCGGGGTGTTGAAAGCCCGGACCGGCCGGTGGAGCGGTCTGTCGCCCTGGCCGGCGTGCCCTATGGGAAGGCATGGGTTTCCTATCCTTCGGTCACGCTGGCCATGGGAGTCCTGTTGCACGACATCGGCAAGCCTTCCACCTTCGAGCGCAAGGATAGAATCCGCTTCAATGGCCATGCCGACGTTGGAGCCCGGATGGCGCTCAGGGTGTGTGAACGTCTCCGATTCAGCAGGAAGCAACAGGAAAGAATCACTGGGCTGGTCAGAGACCACCTGAAGTTCATCGACCTCCCGCGGATGCGGGCCTCGACACTCAAGCGATTCCTGGGCCAGGAGGGTTTCGAGGAACATCTTGAACTGCACCGCCTGGATTGCCTCGGGAGTCATGGAAACCTCGACAACTGGAAGCTGGCCGCGGAGACGCTGGATCGTTCGGAACCCGAGGAGCTCCACCCCCATCCGATTCTGACCGGCAATGACCTCATTCGGATGGGATACACTCCCGGGCCGGTTTTCCGTGAGATTCTCGGTTCGTTGAGAGACGCTCAACTGGAGAATCGGGTGAAGACTCTCCGGCAGGCCGAAGCCTGGGTATCGGCCCGATTCGACCCGGGTCCATCCTGAGGCCTCCCTGTGAGGCAGGACACGACACCATTGCCGGGGATTGCATGCCGGAGTTGCCTGAAGTTGAAACGATCCGAATCGGACTTGCCGGCAGCGTCCTGGGGAAGACCATCTCCAAGGTGACCATCAGAAATCGGCGGATCGTGGTGCGCCCGCAGCCCGGCCGCTGGCCTCGAGCGCTCAAGGCGCAAACCATCCGGCAGATCTCGCGTCGCGGCAAGTTTCTCCTCTTCACCACCGATCATTTTCGGTTGCTGGTGCACCTGGGCATGACGGGCCAGTTGACCTACCGCGACAAGAGCAGAATCGATGACCCCAACTTTTTCGTCCATCCGCTGACCGGCCTGCAGAAGGCCCGGCAGCATGCCGTCGACAAACATACCCATCTGAGCCTCTATTTCACGGATGGCAATGCCATGCACTATCGGGATATTCGCCAGTTCGGCAAGTGGCGCCTCTATGGGATGGAAGAGTTCAAGCAGGCCAAGGAATATTGGAGCCTGGGAATCGAGCCCTTTACCTCTCAGTATTCCTGGGCTCGCTTCCTGGCTGGACTGGAGGGCCGGAAGACCCCGATCAAGAGCCTGCTGCTGAATCAGCGCTTCGTGGCCGGTCTGGGAAACATCTACGTGGACGAGGCGCTGTTCGAGGCGGGGCTGCATCCGTTGCGGCTTTGCGAATCCTTGACGGAAGAGGACAAGCGAAAGCTGTTTCGGTCCATCCCAAGGGTGCTCAAACGGGGCCTCCGGTACGGTGGAACCAGTTTTCAAAACTATGTCAACGCCAGGGGCGAGGCTGGGGCCAACCAGGAAAGGCTCAGGGTATACGGGCGTTCGGGGAAGCCCTGCCGCCGATGCCGCAGCCCGGTTTCCCGGATCGTCGTGTCGCAGCGGGGCAGCCATTTCTGCGCGCGGTGTCAGCCACGGGAGCCGGGCATTGAGGGCGCCGCCAAGAGTGAGACAAAATACTAGCCCGCATTTCTAGCGTCGGGGCGCTTCGTACCGTTTCAGGTGCCGCACCTGGTATTGGGAATGATTCACCGCAATCCGGATCTTTCTGGACTTGCCGTCTCTCTCGGGTTGGGTAGAGAAGTATTCAAGTACGAACCGGTTTTTGAGCTGATAGGGCAGCATCTCCAGGGGGCCGGCGGCCTCTTCTTCCGTTTCCACGAAAAACACCGATCCGCCGGAATGGTCGGCATAGACCTTGAGGGCTGAGCCCTTGACGTTCAGAATCTTGATCCGCGTCCTGAAACTGACGGCTCCAACTATGCCCAGTGCGTAGACGGGGTGCCGATGTCGCGCGATGTGGTCCAGCGTGGCGGGGCCGGCGATGTCCCGCCCGGCCGAGATGAACAGGACAGCGCGATTGGTGTTGCTGGCGTCACGCAGCTTGATCAGGGCCAAGTCCAGAGCCTGGCCCATGTGCGGCCGGCCGCCGGTTGACAGGTTTTCGACGGCTTCCTCCAGGTAATCTTCCGGAGCCATGTAGTCGAGAAGTTCCTGGGATTCGCCACTGAAAGCGTTGACAAACAGTTCGTCCGGGCTCTCCAGCCTGGTCGCCAAGCGTTTCAGCAGCTTCAATGCCAGGCGAATTCCATCCCCCTCCATGCTCCTGCTCACGTCCACCAGGACGCCGAGCGAGACCGGGACGTTTCTCTCGAAACGGACCCGGGCAACCCTCTGCAGCTTCTTTTTTTCGAATACTTCGAAGTCGGCGGCCTGGAGGTTTTCGACCGGTTTCCCGTTCCGGTCAGTCACCGCCACATGGAGAGACACAGGCAAGGGCTTCTGGCCGGAACGAGCCGGCGCTTTGAAGAGCCCGTCGGGGAGCAGCAGAAGGCTGCACAGGAGAACCCACTTGATCGAAAGCCGGACCCGACGTCCGCTTTTGGAATGATTCCCGATCCGGTTGGGTTCAGGATTTTCCGGCATTCAAGCCTTGTCGCTAGCGTTTTTTCTTGCGGTTGACCGCAGCTTTCAGGTCGGCTCCGGGGGAGAACCTGGCGACCTTCTTTGCTTCGATCTTGATGGAACTGCCTGTCTGGGGATTTCGACCGGTTCTGGCTTTCCGATTGCCTACTGAAAAAGTCCCAAAGCCGACCAAGGTTACGCGATCGCCTCTTCTGAGCGCGCTCTGGATTCCCGCCAAGGCTGAATTGATGGCGGCGTCGGCCTGCGTCTTGTTGATTTTGGCATCCTTGGCGATTTTCTCAATAAGATCGGCTTTATTCACGTTGTCCCCTCCTTGTTGGCCCGATTTGGTGCGGAAAGCTCGCCTGGCCCTACATCTCTTACCGGGTCACTGGGTATTTACGTTAAAAATGAGATTGTTTTCGTCCTTCTGTGCCGCCTGACTTCGAGCCTTTGGCACCCGAATGGCGCCCTGGGGGCTCGATATGTTTCTTCCCCTTGGCGGTACACATCCTCGCTCAGACGTAACCCCGCTACGTCTTTCGATCGCGACCACGCACTGAAGGGGATCATCCTGCGCCACCCTCTGCACTGGCCTCACGAGTGCAGGCCCCGGTGCGAATTGCGGGCTTGGGTGCGAGCTTTATATATTCCTGAGTTAAGCCTTGTCAAGGTCTATTCCGGTCTACTCAGGACACCGCACCGTTGCGGACGATCCTGCTTGTTCAACCGGACCATGGGGGGGCCGCAAGCCGGCCGGAAAGCCGAATCGACTGTTGACGTTCAATCCCTCAGGCTCCTGTCCTTAGAGTCCTTGGAGCGTGTCTCTCCGGTCTCGGCCAACGCGCCATCCTCCACGCAGTAGCCGCTGGAATGGAAGATATCGGCGGTGCACACCACCGACACCTTTCGAGTTTCCCCTCGCAAGTATGGTTGCTCTTCGCCGAATTCGGGGTTTCCGGGCTCCACCGGCCAGACGATGCGTCCATTGAAGTGCACCACGACCTCCAAGCGTGCGCCGCAGGCTTGGCAGACGAACCTGCCCGGACTTCCTGGCCGCGGGCTACTCGGGAAGTCGCGGGAATTGGGTCCTGACATGATTCACAGCTCCAAATCAGACAGTTCACACCGCGAAGACATCTGCAATAGGATCCTGTCTGGATGATGCCCATATTGTATCAGGCAAGCCGGCCCCCCGCCCCCACGACGGGCGGATCATCCGAGAGTGAAACAGGGGGGGGTGATAAAGACGAACCACGAATGAACACGAATAGACACAAATATGAATGGATATTTTTCAGTTCTTCTTCGTGGCCTATCGGCGACAAAGACCCTGTCCCGTTGATCCGGTTATCTCCTTATTGAACATGGATACACAGGATGCACAGGATGAACAGGATGAGGC
Source organism: Acidobacteriota bacterium (assembly GCA_022821775.1). GTDB lineage: Bacteria > Acidobacteriota > Terriglobia > Versatilivoradales > Versatilivoraceae > Versatilivorator. The sequence continues at coordinate 4,646 of JAJECY010000064.1, read as the reverse complement.
ACTGTCGCATGGGAAGCTGACTCGCCGTGTTTTCCCTCACCCGAACCCACTGAGCGTTCCCTTTGAGTGGGTCAAGAATATTGTCTTTCTTAGTGGCCCTTCGTCGTCCTTCGTGTGTCTTCGTGGATAATTCTTTTTTTCTGTTGTTTCAGGTAAGCCTGAAATCGACATCCCGGCACGGATGGCTCGTCAACACTGTGGGCTCAAGTGGATTTTGGCTTGACGGCAGGCCGGATCTTACCTTCCAATGGTGCCCATGAAAGTTCGCATACTCCTTTTCGCGAGGCTGAGAGATCTGCTGGGCACGGACAGTGTCGAATTGGACAGCTCGGATATCGAGTCGGTCGGGGATGCCTATCGAATTCTCCGTGCCCGGCACCCCGAGTTGGAAGCCTTCAGCCGCAGCCTCCTGGTGGCCGTGAATCAGGAATTTGCGGATTGGGACACGCCTGTCCGGGAGGGGGATGAGTTGGCCCTGTTTCCACCCGTCAGTGGTGGTCAGACACCGGCAGACGCCGGCTATCCGGTCGATGCAGCCGGTGATATCTACCAGATCGTCCGGGAATCGATTCGTACGCAGGGACTGGCATCTCAGCTCACTCGAGATCAGGATGGGGCCGCCGTCACCTTTTTCGGGATTGTCCGCAACAACACCCGCGGGCGCCGAACCACCCACTTGTACTACGAGGCCTATGAGCCCATGGCGCTTCGCAAGATGCGCGAGATCGGAGAGTCCCTCAGGCAACGCTGGCCAATTGGACGGGTAGGCATGGTCCATCGGTTGGGACGCTTGGAAATCGGGGAAGTGAGTGTCGCCATTGTCATTGCTTCACCCCATCGGGGGGTCGCCTTCGAGTCCTGCCGGTATGCCATCGACCGGCTGAAGCGGACGGTCCCCATCTGGAAGAAGGAGTTCTTCGAGGACGGCGAAGTCTGGGTGGAGGGCGAATGTCGTCCGGCCGAGGGTGGTCCGGCCCCCTCCTGACTTGTTAATGGGACGGGACGCTACAACCCGGCCGCCTGGCGATTCATCAGAGGTTTGAAGTAACGCCAGGTCGTCGAACCATGCCCGCCACGAATCCCTCTTGGAGTTCGAGTCTCAAACCCTTCCTGTTATGGACGGCGCTCTGCCTGTTGGGTCCGGGTGCGTTGCCCGTGCTCTCTCAGGCATCCCCGGATGACGATTACAGGCTCGTTGTAGACGTCGACCTGGTCACTGTGCTGGCCTCGGTGACATCGGACGAGGGCGCCTTGGCCGCGGGGCTCAGCCGGAATGACTTTCACCTCTTCGAAGACGGGACTCCTCAGGAGATCGCTCTCTTTGCCAGGGAGTCCGACCGGTCCCTGAGGCTTCAACTTCTGTTCGACAGTTCCCTGAGCATCACCACAGAGCTGGGGTCTCAGCAGGAAGCGGCCATTGACTTTCTGCGGGTGGTGGTGAAGCCCGGGGATCGTGTATCGATCCTGCAGGTGTCTGAAAACGTGGTTGAGTTGGTGCGGGAGGCCTCTCGTCCCAAGGCCATGGCCAAGGCGCTCCGCTCCATCCGCCCGCGAGGTGGAACGTCGCTGTACGACGCTGTCTATCTGGCCTCGCAAGCACTTTCGTTGTCTCGAGGGCGCAGGGTAATCCTGGTCATCTCGGATGGTACGGATACCACCAGCAAGGTTTCCATGGAGGAGTGCCTCCGACAGGTGCTTGCGTCCGAAGCCGTTGTCTACGTATTGCTGGTGCAGCCCATCAAGAGCGAAGCCGGACGGAATCTGGCCGGAGAGCGCAGTATGATCTACCTCACTCGGGAAACCGGAGGAAGGACCTTCCCGGTCGCCTCTCCTGATGCATTGCGGGAGTCCTTCGCGCGGATCGGAGAAGAGTTGCGGACCCAGTACCTGTTGGGTTACTACCCTCGGCACGAGCGGGAACCGGAACAGTTCCGCAGGATCCGTATCGAGGTGGACCTTGCAGGAGCCCAAGTGAGAGCGCGAAGCGGCTACCATGCAACAGTTGAACCGCGCCGGCCCGCCGGCGCCCCATAGCCCGCCTTCGACTTGCCGTGCCCTCAGGCTGCAGACGGAGTCTGTTCCGGACAGGTCATGAACTTCCGTTGTCCGACTCTCCCGCGATCCGCCCAGCGGGACGGTGAGCCCGGCCAACCGCGTGCCTCTTCTCAACTGCGCCGTCGCGGGGCTGGAAATGGGTGACGGGCAGGCCGTCCCCCGGCAAATTACCTTTTGTCAACGACCGGCATTGCGGGTATAGTACTCGGGCAATTCGACAGGAGAACCCCGGAGCATGCCCCCGTCGGCAACACCGTCCAACCGGAACGCGGTGGCCCGGGAATTCCTGTGAACCCATAGAGGGCCACGCGTTGCCAAGTCATGTTCAGACGGGCAAGGTCGCCGTAACCCATCCTCCCCACAAGGTCAGTGCGGACGTCAGTCGAGCCTACCTGCGGCGATGGCTGGAGGAGCGCGGCAAGAGCGAACAACTGATTGCCAAGCTGGAGTCCGTGCTGGACAAGACCCAGATCGAATCCCGGTACATCCTCCTTTCGCCCGACGAGGTCCTCCAGACCAGAGACTTCCATACCACCAACAACCAATACGTCGAGGCCTCCATTAAACTGGGGACCGAGGCGGTTCAGCAAACCCTGGAGCTGAACCGGATCCATCCTTCCGATGTCGACATGTTCATCAGCGTCTCCTGCACCGGTTTTGTGATTCCCGGCGTCGACGCCCACATCATGAACAAGTTGGGAATCGATGCCTCTCGCATGATTCTTACCGAGCACGGCTGTGCCGGCGGGGCGGTCGGACTGATGCGGGCCTGGGAGTATTGTCGCTCCTATCCCGAACGAACGGTGGTCCTGTTGGCCCACGAGTTTTGCTCCCAGACCTTTCTGCTGGATGACTTGAGCATGACCAACATCGTGTGCTCGACTCTGTTCGGCGACGGCGTGGCCGCCACGGTCATTTCCGGCAAGCTCAACAGCCCCGAGCCTCTGCCGGCCATGCAGCGCTGCACGACCCGGTTCTTTCCCGGCACCTTGGATTACATGGGTTTCGAGCTTCGCAACGAGGGATTGCGAATCATTCTGTCCCCGGAAATTCCTTCCTTCATCAAGAGTAGGATCAAGCCCACCCTGGAGGGTTTCCTCGACGAGTGCCAGCTTTCCGCCGAATCTCTGAGCCACTTCGTCATGCACCCCGGCAGCGTGCGAATCGTGGAGATCATCGCCAATCAATTGGGCATGAGCCGCGAGGACATCGAGCCCACGCTCAAGGTTCTGTTCAACAAGGGAAACATGAGCAGCGTCACCGTTCTGGCCGTGATGCAGGAGATCCAGAACCGTTCGGCTCCTCAAGTTGGCGACCTGGGTCTCATGGTTGCCTTCGGTCCGGGGTTTGTGGCCGAGATGGCCCTGTTTGAATGGCTCAACGGCCGGCCCGACTGATTTTCTCCTCCCGGATTTCACCCCAGTCCCAATCGTCGCCAGCAGTCGCCGCCGCGACAAGCTTGGCGGACGCCAACCCGGTGTTCCCGGGTTCGGAAATACCACTGAATTTTTTCTGAAACCGGAAGTTGTTGAGAGGTCGTTTAGTGATTCGAGCCTCGGAGTGGCGAGTCCATTCGGCGGCGTTTTCCGATTCACGGAGGGAAGCCCATGAGCGATTCGGTCTTGCGCAACCAACTGGTCCAACTCCTGGTGGGAGGGCAAGCTCACGTTACCGCCGAAAAGGCGCTCTCGGGCACCCAGGCCCGGCTGAGAAACGTAAGGCCTCACCCGAACCTCCACTCGGTTTGGGAAGAACTGGTGCACATGAAGATCGCCCAGGAGGATATCCTTCGCTATACCTTGGATGCCTCCTGGCAGTCTCCGGAATGGCCGGCCGGATATTGGCCGGAAGCGGGGAAGGACCCGACCGAGGCCATGTGGTCTCAAACGGTTTCCGCTTTCCATGCCGACTTGAAAGAGGCTTCGGCCCTGGCCAGCGACCCGACTCTGGACTTGACCGCCAGGATTCCTCACGGCGAGGGACGCACCTACCTGCGGCAGGTCCTGCTGATTGCGGACCACAACGCCTATCATCTCGGTCAAATCGTGCAAGTGAGAAAATGGCTTTCCGACTGGCCGGACTGAAGGCGACGCCGCTCACCGGCTGAAGTGAGCCCCCGGCGCCTGTTGAACCCTGCACCACTAAAGGGCCGCCGCCCCGCCCGCTGGCAAGCCATATGGAAATGTAGAATCCACTGGCATTCTGCCGCATAATACCTGTAACCGAAGCTGTTGACAGGATGTCCAAGTGAGCAAGCGATGAGTGCCCGATTCCTGTTTATTGTGCTGGTCGTCTGCCAAGTGGCTGGCCTGAGCGCTTTGAGCGGTCAAATCCGCGGCCAGGTAGCGGGGACTCCCGATCAGGACAGGACGGACCGGGAATCCGGAGCGATCCGGGGAACGGTCATGGCTGCTGACGGCGAAAGCCCGCTGGCCAAGGCCACGGTGTCGCTCCGGAAGTCGGGCAGCCGCCGCGGCGCCGGTGAGAGAACCGCTCGCTCCGATGATCGTGGCCGATACGAATTCAGAGACCTCGAGGCCGGCAAATATCTGCTGAGCGTGACTCGAAACGGCTTTCTCCCCCGGAATTAC
>JAJECY010000051.1 GCA_022821775.1 Acidobacteriota bacterium | reverse complement strand
CCCACGGCTAAGTGTTGTCGCCGCTTCGCGGCTGTGAAGGAAGACGGCACAAGTAGCGTTCTTGCGGGTGAGTAACGTTATTGCGTTAGGCTGCGTTTGACTCCTGCTTGTGGGAGTTTGCTGCCGCCGCGTTCGCGGCTCGACTCCTGTAGGGGACGCCGAGTCCCATGGGCTGACGCCCACGGCAAAATCAGTCAGAAAATCCTACCCCCCGGCAGCGTCGTGATTTCGGGGAGAGCGGTGAAACCGCGGATGGCGTGGGTTATTCGGGCAAACGTCTCCTACGGGTCTTCCTTATAGAGCGGCGAAGCCGCGGCAGCACTTAGCCGTGGGCGTCAGCCCATGGACGTCGCACGGGTCTCCCCACGTCAGCCGCGAAGGCGGCGAGAAAGAGCCGGGTCCCGACAAGCAATGCCGCTGCAATAAACAGCTATGAACCCTGGACTGCCCGTAGCCGCGAACGCGGCGACTAACAGAGCGGTTCCGGAGCGCACAAACTCTCCGAAACGAAGCCAAATTGGTGACGGACTGAGGGTTGCCCCCCCTCACGCCAATATTTCCTTGACGATCCGGGGCTCGTGGGTGGAGGTGAGCTTTTCGGTCAGGCCGCTGCGCTCGAAGAAGAGCTCTTCGTGGTGGAGGCCCAGCAGGTGGAGGATGGTGGCGTGCCAGTCGGCCACGCTGACGGGGTTTTCGGCGACCCGGTAGCCGAAGTCGTCGGTGGAGCCGTAGACCGTTCCCGGCTTGACTCCTCCGCCGGCCATCCAGACCGTGAAGGCGTAGGGATTGTGGTCCCGGCCGGCGTCCTTGCCTTCGGCATTCTGGGCGATGGGCAGGCGTCCGAACTCACCGTTCCAGATCAGCAGGGTGCTGTCCAGCAGCCCGCGCTGCTTCAGGTCGTGGATCAGGGCGGCCACGGGTTGGTCGGTCTTCTTGCAGGCTGCCTTGATGTCGTTCTCGATGTGGTTGTGCATGTCCCAGATCTGGTTGTTGATATAGATCTGCACGAAGCGCACTCCCCGCTCCACCAGGCGGCGGGCCATGATGCAGCGCCGGGCGTAGGAGTCGGGTCCGCCGATGGGGTGGGTCCGCCCCCGGTACCTGGACTTGACCCCCACGCCGTACATGTCCAGGGTCTGCCGGCTTTCCCGGGAGAGGTCCAGCGCATCGGTGGCCGCCAACTGCATGCGGGCCGCCAGCTCGTAGCTGGCGATGCGGGCATCCAGCCGAGGTTGGCCCGGGCGGCCGCGCTTGTGGATGTGGTCCAGCCGCCGCAACAGATCCTGGCTGGCCTTGACGAAGGGGCGGGGCTCCTCGACCTCGGAACGCAGATTCAGCAGGGGAGAGCCGACGGAACGCACCGGAGTCCCCTGATAGAGCGGAGGCAGAAATCCGGCCTGCCAGCCCTGTGAGCCGTTCACCGGCTCTCCCATGGGGTCTTCCAGCACCACGTAGGCGGGAAGGTTCTGACTCTCGCTCCCCAGTCCGTAGGTCACCCAGGAGCCCAGGCTGGGGTGGCCCGGGAACATCTGACCCGAGTTGGCCATGAAGCAGGCGCCCCCATGATCGGGCGTGGTGGTGACCATGGAGCGGATTAAGGCCAGCTCGTCCACCTGGCCGGCCAGGTGGGGCAGGACTTCCGACAGCCAGATGCCCGACTGCCCGTGGCGGGCGAACTTGAAGGGACTGCGCATCAGGGCCCCGGCATCTTCCAGGTCCTGCACGTCGGCGGCGGCCATCTTGTCCAGGTAGGGTTGTCCGTGATGCTTGTCCAGCAGGGGCTTGGGGTCGAACAGGTCCATCTGGCTGGGGCCGCCGTTCATGAAGAAGTGAATGACGGCCTTGGCCTTGGGCTCGAAGTGGGGGCGGCGGGGCTTGAGGTCGAACACCTGGCCGGCGGAGGGGGTTATTGGGCCGTCGGGCGGGGAGGCGTCTGCAAAAAGCTCCCGGTTGAACAGGTAGGCCAGGGCCGCACCCGCGATTCCGTCGGTCATGTTGGAGAAGAATCCGCGGCGCGACAGCATCTGTCCCATTGGCGGTTTTCTGAGGGAATGAGGATCCATAGGATCTACCTTGTCGGGGGACGGCGCTGCCGGAGGCCGCACCTCCGAGGCTCGGCCGGGTCAATCGATATAAAGAAACCCAGCCGAGTTTAAAAGAGTGTGACAGAACTTGGCAAGCGCCTGCCCGGCAGCTTCCCTTTCCCCGGCGTTCTCCACGCTTGTTTCCAACGTCTCCAACGCTTGCCGGCTGACGGATTGCTCCTCGGATGTCGGGGGCCGGTTGAGCACGATCCAGTAGGCCTGTTCGATCCGTCGGGCCGGGTCGCTGCCGGCCTCTCTTCGCACCCTCTCGGCCAGGGAGGCTGCCAGTTCGCGCACGGTCGGGTCGTTCAGCAGGTGCAGGGCCTGGGGCACCACCGTGGATTCGACTCGCTCCAGGCAGTTGGGTGTCATCTCGGGAAAGTCGAAGGTGTCCAGGATGGTGGGGTTGCTGGCACCCATGCGGTGGCTGGTCTGCTGGGCGACATAGATGCTCCGTCGCCATCCCCCGGGGGTCGGCACCGCCGTGGCCAGGCCGTCCTTCCGCTGCAGGACCGGGTCGGGCAGGCCGCCCGGAACCTCGTCCAGCCGGTCCGAGATCAGGTAAAGGGTGTCCCGCAGGACCTCGGCGTCCATGCGGCGCAAGGGCATCCGGGAGAGCCGGAGATTCTCGGGATCCAACTGTTCATGCAGCGGCGTTACTCTCGAGCTCTGACGGTAGGTTGCCGAGGTCATGATCAGGCGGTGCAGAGCCTTGGGACTCCAGTCCTGCCGGATGAACTCCAGGGCCAGCCAATCCAGCAGTTCGGGATGGGTCGGCCGGGCGCCGGTTCGCCCGAAATTCCCCAGCGTGCCGACGATCCCCCTCCCGAAGTGGTGTTTCCAGATGCGGTTGACCATGACCCGGGCCGTAAGGGGATGGTCGGGGCCCACCAGCCAGCGGGCCAGGGCCAGGCGGCGGCCGGTCTTTTGCGCTCCCTTCCAGGGGGGTGCGATCTCCAGCGGCGAATGTCCCCGGGTCAGGACCGCCGGCACTCCCGGTTCCACCCAGCGGCCGGGACTCATGGGGTCCCCCCGCCTCAGGATGTAGGTGGGCGAAGGGCTGCCGCGGTCCCATAGAGCCCGGATCAGGGGTTCGGGTATGAGTTTGGCCCTGAGAAGCTTCACCTTCCCGGCGGTTTCCTCCGATGCCTTGCGGTAGTCCGGATCGATGTCTTCCAGGTCGCTGAATCGAATCTTCAAACCCTGCTCATACTTGCCGGCCAATTCCTTCTGGGACGGGGTTCGATCCTCCGGCGGGGTGTCCAGCATTTCGCGCAGGTCCGGCCGCAGGGATTCGGGGAGCTCGGCCAGCCTCAGGTTGATGAACCTTTCCTCCACCGGCTTGGCCTTCTGCTTGAGCGCGGCTTGCAGGGATTCGATTTCGCCGTTGATCTTGGCGTTGTGGGTTTCGCGCCGGGCACCTTCTTCATGGAGCCGGAAGGGATTGGACATCGGGGTGAAGAAGGGCAGCACCCGCGTCTCCTTGGCCAGCATGGGACGGTTGGGATCGTCGGTAATGGCCGGGGGCAGCCAGTCGTGTTCGTCGAAGGCCCCTTTGAAGAGGGCGGCCAGCCGGTAGTAGTCCCGCTGCGGGATGGGGTCGAACTTGTGGTTGTGGCAACGGGCGCAGCCCATGGTCAGACCCATCAGGCTGGAGCTGAAGATCTGGATCTGCTCGCTGATGACCTGAATGCGATGTGACACGAAGTTGGTCAACCGGTTTCCGGTCACGTCGTTCACCATTCTCAGGAAACCGGTGGCGATCAGGTTGTCCATGGCTTCTCGAGTGAGGACGGCCTGACTGGACAGGTCAGCCAGCTCGTCGCCGGCCAGTTGCTCCAGCAGGAAGCGGTCGTAGGGCTTGCCGGCATTGAAGGAGCGGATGACGTAGTCCCGGTAGCGCCAGGCGTGGCGGCGGTCGGAATAGCCCACCAGGTCCAGCCAGTGCCGGCCCCAGCGCTCGCCGTAGCGGGGTGAGTCCAGCAGCCGCTCGATGAGGACCTCGTAGGCGGCGGGATCGGGGTCGGCCAGGAACCGCCGAACCTCTTCGGGTTCCGGCGGCAGTCCCGTCAGGTCGAAGCTGGCGCGCCGGATCAGCGTCAGGCGGTCGGCCTCAGGTGAGAGGCGGAGTCCTCTTTCCTGGAGCTTTGCGGCAATGAACGCATCCACCGGGTTGCGCACACGGGATGCCTCGGACGAGTCCGGCAGGGGCGGCACGGTCGCTCTTGGCGGCTGGAAGGACCAGAACCGTCGGTCTTGGTCGCTCACCAGCGGATCGGAGCCGTTTCCCTCATGCCGATCGTCCCCGTTCACTTCCGGGGCTCCCAGGGAGATCCATTGGACGAGCTGCTCCAGTCCTCGGGAACTCATGGGCCGCAGGCTGGCCTCCACCTCCCGTTCACTGGGAGGCATTTCCCGGGCCCGGATCCGTTGAACGATCAGGCTCTGGTCGGGCTTGCCGGGCACGATGGCCGGACCCGATCTCCCGCCCTTCAGCATGGATGCCTTGCTGCGCAGGTCCAGGCCCGCCTCCTGGATGTGCTGCCCGTGACAGGCGGTGCAGTGCAGCAGCATCAGGGGAATGACCTCCTGCTGAGTGATCGTTGGAACCTCGGCCCGGGAGGCATGGGAGTGCTCCGGAGAGCCGGGAACAGGCAGCGAGGCGATCCAACCCCGGAGGATGTCCATCTCCGAAGGGGAGGGCTCCGTCTGTTCGTCGGGCGGCATCAGCCCCTGGTGGACCATCAGGTAGAGCGAACTCTCCTGGGGCCGGCCGGGAACCAGGACGCTGCCCGAGGCGCTGCCCCGGAAAAGGGAAGCTTCGGTGCTCAGGTCGAGTCCGGCCAGCCGGGCTTCGGAGTTGTGGCAGCGCAGGCAATGGGTCCGAAGGATGGGAAGCAGGTCGGTTTGAAACTGGGGAGGAAGGGCAGGGGAAACCTGTTCCGAAGTTGCCGCGGCGGAAGCTTCGGACGGAGTCAAGCCGGGGGAGATCAGCAGCAGCGCGGCCAGTCCGGCCGCCAGTCGCACGGCTGAGTTGGAGAGAACCCCGCGCTTCCTGTTTCTGTTCCAGCCTTTTCTGGCCGGGAGTGTCTCCATTTCCAACACGACCTGACCTCCCGCTTTCGGGATTCAGCGGGGCCATACTCTGCAGCCTGCGGAAAGCAGGCGGTTCGCCCCGTACCCGCCCCCCGGTGGGGGCAACGTTACTGCAGCGGACGGATGCGCACGTTGCGGTAGGCCACCGGGCCATGGTCGCCCTGAAGCATCAAGGGACCCTTGGGAGCCTCGGGGATGGGCATGTGGGCGCTGTTGGGACCTTCCATCTCGACGTTTTCGTGGACAACGTGCCCGTTGTACCTGACTTCCAGGAACCTGGCGTTCGCGACTTTTTTCCCGTTGGCATCGAAGCGGGGCGCCCGGAACTTGATGTCGAAGGCCTGCCAATCCCCCGGGGGCTTGCAGGCGTTCATGCGGGGAGGCGTGCCTCCGATCCACTCGTCGTTGATTTTTCGCGCGTAGAAGCCTCCCGACATGGAGAAGTGGATGTCGGGCCTGCCGTAGTCGTCCTGCACCTGGACTTCATAGAGCCCCATCAGGAAAACTCCCGAGTTGGACTTGTAGGACACGTTGAACTCGACGTGGACTTCCACGTCGCCGAATTTTTCCAGCGTGACCAGGTTCTGGGTTCTGCCGGTCTTGCCGTTGACGAAGATTCCCTTGCCGGGTTCGGCCATGAAGAAGCGGTTTTCCTTCCCTGTGAGGTGAACCGCCTTGGCCGTGCGCCACTCGTGGGGCTTGGAGGGGTCCTGGGCCTGCCAGCCCTCCAGGCTCTGGCCGTCGACCAGCGTCCGCCAGCCGCGGGAGGAGGCGGCAAGGATGCCGGCATTCTGGACAGAGAGCAGGGTTAACATGAGGCAGGAGAGGGCAAGAAACAGAATACGGTGGATTGTCATGGGTGCTCCGTGACCGAAGAGGTTCGATTTCTTCTGAGGGGGATCATTTTACTAGAACTGGACTATGAGGAACCACAAATTGCTTGTCCAACCCGAAGAGCCCGGATTGGTCAGGCTGTTTCCCCGTTCGGAGCAAGCGCGTTCCATAGGAGATCGGGTTTCTGGTTTGAGCGAACCAAGATCCGGCGAGTGCTTGGGTTCCGGCCGAACCACCCGCGACGGAACGACTACTCCTGGCTGAGCAGGAAAGCCCCGTCGCCGCTGCGCTCCCCGGGTCTGCCCCCGTCGTTGACCACTCCGT
>JAJECY010000122.1 GCA_022821775.1 Acidobacteriota bacterium | reverse complement strand
ATACTCCAGCGCTGAACCACGCTATTGCCCGATTCCCGGGCGGGATGGAAGCGATGTTTCCGGTTTCCGGTGTGCCCGGGATTCGGGGACTGCAAACTCCCGGAACCAAATCCTGTATATCCTGTGCATCGATGTTAATTTTCTGGCAAAAGGGCGCGCAAGCTGCGACCCTGTTTCAAACCCTCAACCCCGGGTGGGGTAGGTCGGTCATCTCCGGTTCGCTACCGGCCGCTTGCACCCCGGGAGAACACCTCATATGGGAAAGAAATGTGGCCTCATGGTCGGGGTTGACCTCGGGGGGACCAGCATGACAGCGGTGGCGCTGGATGCTCGGGGCCGTGTTCTGGCCTCCAGGAAGAGATCCACTCGTCCCGAGCTGGGTCCCGAGGGCGTCACCCTGAGAATCGCCGCCACGGTCCGCAAGCTTCTGAAAGACCTGGGAAAGAAATCGAAACGGGTTCAGGGAATCGGGATTGGCGCTCCGGGAACCGTGGATCCGGAAAAGGGAGTGGTGCTCTATGCCCCAAACCTGGGTTGGCAGGACCACCCTTTGGCGGAAATGCTCAGCCGGCTCCTGAGGCTGCCGGTGACACTCGACAACGACGTCAACGGAGGCGCGGTCGGCGAGCATGTCCTCGGTTCCGGACAAGGCGCCGCAAACCTGGTGGCGATCTTCGTCGGAACCGGCATCGGTGGCGGCGTCATTCTGGATAACCGGCTCTACCACGGAAGCTGCGGCGGGGCCGGTGAGGTGGGTCACATCAAGATCCTGGCCGGCGGGCCTCTTTGCGGGTGCGGGCGCAAGGGCTGCGCCGAAGGTATGGCCAGCCGCACGGCCATGGAGCGCGACATGCGTCAAGCCGTCGATTCCGGGCGGCCCAGCCTGGTTCCGGACATCATGGCCAGGATGGGCCGGGAGCGAATGACCAGCCGGGTGATTCAAGAGGCGCTGCGGGAGGGAGATCCCCTCATGCGGGAAATACTGGAACGAGCCCAGAACTGCCTGGGTCTCCTGGTGGCAAGCCTGGTCAACCTGCTGGATCCGGATTGCGTGGTGATAGGCGGAGGCATCGCGGATCGGTTGAAGGACGAGTTCCTGGAGCCGATTCGGGCGAAGGCCGTCCGGCATATTCTCCGGGCGCCGCAACTGAAACCGGTCAGAATCGTGCCCTCTCGACTGGGCGACCACGCCGGCTCCATCGGTGCAGCCGTGATTGCCTGGAACCGGCTGGCGGGGATCAATCCGGTTGATTCCTGAAATACACCCCGGTATACCGCTGGATCGAGGCCGGCACACAATTCTCCTAACGCGCAATTTTGCTTCGGAAGACGGAGCGGTTGGCGCTAAAATCCTGGATCATGCTTCAGGTCTCAGTGGCAGCACCCTGCAACGGCTCTGGAAAAACATCGCTCCTGCTGGCCATTCTCCAGGCCTTTCCGGGCGCTTTTACAACCGCCAAGTTCACCACCATCTATCGGGACGAACAGTTCTGCCCGGTCGGAAACAGCGGCTGCCCCTGCCATCGCCTGGAGGAGAGTTTTCTGCTGTGTGAAGACCCCGAGGTTCTGGCTCAACCCGATACGGACACGGGGAAACTGGTGCGGGGCGGGGCCAGACAGACATTCTGGGGCGTGGCCCGGCCTGACGGATACCCGGCGCTGGTGGATCTGCTGCGCAGGGATCGCTTCCGCGATAGCACCCTGCTGTTGACCGAGGGAAACACCGTCCTGGGACACCTGGCGCCCGATTTGCTGCTGTTTGTCGTGAATCCCCTGCTTCCTCGGGATTGGTGGAAAGGCGACTCCGAACGGCTCTTGGAGGCAGCCGACCTGGTGGTGGTCAACCCGTTCCTCCCGGAAGCCGACCGGTCCGGCGCCGCCCAGGACCCTTCCGTCGAACAGGCATTGGCTCGCCATGCCGACAAGTGCGTCCGTGGTCGAGCCGGCTTGCGGCTGGATCGCTGGAATGACCGGCGCCCCTTCGACGCCATTCGGGCGCTGCTGTCAGGCACGGTACGGAGCGCTCCAATGACTTCGCCCGGCTGACGCAACCGGAGACAGGCCCGCGAGCGACTGTCGAGCCTGAAGCGGTTCGCCGCAAGCGCCGCAGCGGCAGATCGCCGGAGCAGCAGCCGTGTGAAGCGGCGGCGGGTCCCATTGGGAGACCGTTTCCTGGAAGTAATACAAGGCCCTCCTACCTGGTGCGGGATCTCGGCCTGCGAAGCAATCGCAGTCCGTTGAAGATCACCACGAGGGTTGCCCCCATATCGGCGGCCACCGCCAGCCACAAAGTCGCCAGGTTCTGGGCAGCCAATCCCAGGAAAAGCAACTTGAAGCCGAGGGCAATGGCGACGTTCTGGCGGATAACCCGCAGGCAGAAGCGCCCGGTGCGGATGAGATCCGGCAACAGGTCGAGACGGGGTGACATCAGCACGACCTGAGCCGACTCCTGGGCAATGTCCGCCCCGGCGCCTCCCACTCCGACGCCGAGCGAGGCGGCGACGAGCGCTTCGGCGTCGTTGATGCCGTCGCCGACCATGGCCGTGCGCCCGCACCTCTTCTCCAGTTCTTCGACGGCGGCCCGCTTGTCTTCCGGCAGGAGAGGACCTTGGGCCTCGTCAACCCCTACCTCCTCACCGACCGCTTCGACCGCGGAGTGATGATCACCGCTCAAGATGGCGGTATGAGTGATGCCGAGTTCGCGCAACTCCGCGACCACGCGGCGTGCATCCGGGCGAACCGGATCGTGGAGCCGCACGAGAGCCCACGGGGTCTCACCTTCTCCGCAGATCACGACGGTGCCGGCCTGCGACGCCAGCAAGGCGTGCGCTTCCGGACTCAGATCCGCGCCGGCGCGATCGAGCATGCGTGAGTTGCCGGCCCAGAAGCGGGCCGCTCCGATGACAGCCGAGGCGCCCATTCCGCGCTCGATGTGGAACTGCTCGACCTGGCGTGGCAAGATGCCCCGTTCGGCGGCATGGGCGACGATCGCGCGAGCGAGCGGGTGTTCGCTGTATTGCTCGAGCGCTGCCAGTCGAGCCAGGATTGCGGAGAGGTCTCGCCCCTGCAGCGGTATGATTTCCTTGACCTCCGGCACGCCGGCCGTCAGCACGCCGGTCTTGTCGAAGGCGACGGCGCGAACGCGAGCCGCTTCTTCGAGGAAAGCTCCGCCCTTGACCAGCAATCCGCGCCGGGCGGCTTTGGCGACAGCCGCTGCGATCGCCACCGGAGTCGAGATGACCAGGGCGCAGGGGCAGGAGATGAGAAGAGTCAACATGCCGCGGTAGAACCACGGCGAAAACGGCGCGCCGGCCAGCAACGGCGGGCCCGCTGCGATGCCCGCCGCCAACAGAAACATCGCCGGAGTGTAGTAGCGCGCGAAGCGGTCGACGAATCTCTCCGAGGGGGCCCGTCGATGCCGGCTCTCCTCCAGCATGCGCAGAACGCGGGCGAGACGGGTGTCGTCCGCGACCCTGGTGGTGCGGATATCGAGCACCCCGTCACTGTTGAAGGTCCCGGCGTAGACAGGGTCTCCGGGGCGCTTCATGGTCGGTACCGGCTCGCCCGTCAGCATCGATTCGTTCACCCCTGATAGTCCGACTTCGACCTCTCCATCGCAGGGCACATGCTCGCCCGGTCGAACGCGCACCAGGGACCCCACCCCGACCGAAGCGGCCGGGACTCGATGCTCGTGGTCGCCATGAATGACTGACGCCTGTTGCGGAGCGACCGCCATCAAGCCGCCGACCTCGCGCCGGGCGCGGGCCATGCTCCAGCCCTCCAACCGGCCGGCCAAAGAAAACAGGAAGGCCAGCGTCGCCGCCTCCGCCCATTCGTTCAGCCATGCCGCGCCAATGAGGGAGACCACCACCAGAGCATTCATGTCCGGACGAGCGGCGGCCAGGGACCTGATTCCCTTGGGGACGACGAAGGCGACGCCGCTGGCGATCGCGACCAGGAAACAGACCAGCGC
>JAJECY010000155.1 GCA_022821775.1 Acidobacteriota bacterium | reverse complement strand
CATCCTCAGCGATGAAGCCTCCATGCTGACCGGATCCATTGGAATGCTGCCCTCGGCCAGTCTGGGCGGCCGAAACGGCCTCTACGAACCGGTCCACGGCACGGCCCCCGACATTGCCGGCAGGAACCTGGCCAATCCGATCGCCATGATCGCCTCCACGGCCATGATGTTCAAGTATTCCTTCGGCCTGGAGCGGGAAGCGGCAGCTATCGAGACAGCGATTGCCTCGGTGCTGGACGAGGGATACCGAACCGCCGACCTGATGGCTGCCGGCGGTCGCTCGGTAGGCACGCGTGAAATGGGACGGCTCATCCTGGCCAGGCTGGACGCTCAAGCCATCGACGGCTAGATCATTCCCCTCCTGCCCCTTCCCCGGGCACTGATTCTGCTATTACCCCTGGCCCCCTTTTTGATTCCCCTCTTTTGACCCTTCGCGGATATCTCCGAGATTGATTTCAAACAGGCGCCGCCCCCGCCTGCCGGGCAGATCATCCGAGGAACAAACTGCCGATCGTTGTTGAAGACGAACCACAAACAAACACAAAGACCGATGGACCTGCTTTGCCGCGACGAGGTCACGGGATGAAGCCACCCGGGAGCGCGGGCGTCCCGCCCGCACAACACTGGCAGAGCCTCGCCCGTTCCCGCCACCCAGGTCGACCGGCAGCGGGGCCGGGACTCTGCTTCGAACGAGCCCATGGCGTTCCCGCCGGCAGGGTAGCCGGGCGCGGCATCGCAGGGAAACCGAGCGGCACGCAACGGGATGGCATGCGGGCGGGACGCCCGCGCTCCCGGGTGGGGCGCTCTCCCATCAGTCTTGCTCCTCAAGGAGGCACCCGCCGGCTTGCCGAGCCGCAGCCCGTGGCGATGCGGCAGAGCCGTCACGCTTGGTGGCTCTTGGCGTCCCCTCGTGTCCCTTGGTGGACAGCTCTTTTTCCCATGCTCGGAAACACGGGGCGGATGCATGGCATAATAGGGCGATTTTGAAGGCTTCTCCGCAACCGGAGGCGTGGATGCGCAAGCGACTCACAGAGATGGTTTCCTGTGCGGGTTGAGCTTCCAAGCTCGCCCCACAGGCGCTCGCTCAAGTGTTGAGTGAGCTACCCCGACAACCCCGGAATCCCAATCTCCTGGTCGGCTTCGACACCGCCGACGACGCGGGAGTATTTCGTCTGCGGGACGACCTGGCCCTGGTTCAGACGCTGGACTTCTTTACTCCCATCGTCGACGATCCCTTCGACTATGGGCGCATTGCGGCCCTGAACTCCCTCAGCGACGTCTGGGCCATGGCCGGGACACCGTTGACGGCCCTTTCGGTGACCTGTTTCCCAAAGAAGGGGGTGGACTGGGCCATCCTGTCCGAGGTCATGCGGGGTGGACTGGAGGTCCTGTCGCAGCACGAGGTGACCCTTCTGGGCGGCCACAGCGTGGATAACGAACAGATCATGTTCGGCTATTCCGTGACAGGCATCATCCATCCGGATCGGGTGGCCACCAACGCCGCCGCCCGGCCCGGAGAGCTGCTGGTCTTGACAAAGCCCATTGGGACCGGCGTGATCTCGACCGGAATCAAGTTCCAAACCGCACCATCTTCGGTTGCCGCGGCCGCGGTAGGAACCATGCTGCTGCCGGGAGCGGCGGCAGCCCGATCCATGCGGGACTTTCACCTCCGCTGTGCGACCGATGTCACCGGTTTCGGGCTGTTGGGGCACCTATGGGAAATAGCTCAAGCCAGCCGGGTGAGCCTTGAAATCGATTCGGCAAGGGTTCCGCTGCTGAAGGGGGCTCTGGAGCTGGCGGGGCAGGGAATGTTGACCGGCGGGGACAGGAACAACCGGGAGTTCGTAGGGTCGGGGGTTGCCTTGCGGGATGGCATTGCCTCCGAGCTGACCAGTCTGCTCTTCGATCCCCAAACGGCCGGTGGCATCCTGATGTCGGTTCCCCGACAGAAAGTGGAGCCCCTGCTGGCTCAACTGCGGCGAACCTACCCGAGCGCCGGCGTGATCGGCCGGGTTGCCGGATGGGGAAACCCGGCGATCCTTGTCCATTGAGGGGGTTCCGGACCGTGAGACGGTCCCGGTTCCGCGGGGTGAATGGAGGCGATGACCCATGATGCAGCGCAAGTACCGCATCGCCCGGCTGGTTAACGCCCTGGTGGAGACGGCGGTCACGGTGGTCTCCTTCCTGCTGGCCTATGGGATTCGAGACCATCTGCCGCTGGCCTATTTCGGAGAGTTGTTTCCCCTCCGGGACTACCTGGGACTGCTGCTGGCGGTGGTCCTGCTGTGGAACGGGTTGGCCCTGCTGATTCAGCGGCAGCCCGCCCTCTCGGCCAATGACCGGCTGGGAGTGGTCAAGGAAACGGCGCTGCTGGTCTTCCTGGGAGGCGTGCTCATCAGCGCGGTTATCTTCGTGCTGAAATACCAGTTCATCAGCCGGCCCTTCATCCTGATTTTCGTCCTGGTCAACTTTCTCTTCCTGCTGGCGTTCCGCCTGTTTGCCGCCAGGGGAGTCAGCCGGTTCGGCCGGCTGGTGTCGGGAGACCGGAATCTCCTGATCGTGGGCAGCGGTGACCGGGCGGCACGGGTGGCGGCCGTACTGGAGGAGGCCGAGGCCTGGGGGTATCACCTGGTCGGCATCCAGCCGGAATCTGACGACGCCCTGCCCGATTCCCGGCTGGGAGACTATCCAAGGATTCCACTCCCCCAATTCGGCGAGGCCATCAAGAGGCATACCGTGGATGAAGTCATTTTCGTGGTCTCCAAGGATGCCCTGGCCGGATTGGAGGAGATCTTTCTCCTGTGCGAGGAAGAGGGCGTCAAGACCCGGGTCATGCTCAGCTTCTTTCCCCACGTGACTTCCAAGGTCTACCTGGAGGCCTTGCAGGATCTGCCCCTGCTGACCTTCACCACCACCCCGCAAAACGACTACCTGCTCCTGGTCAAGAACGGCATCGACCTGGTCCTGGCCTGCGCGCTATTGGTGCTGACGGCGCCGCTGTTCGCCTTGATCGCCCTCTTGATCAAGAGCACCTCCAGGGGGCCGATCATCTTCAAACAGGTCCGCTGCGGGTTGGGGGGAAGGGAATTCGTCTTCTACAAGTTCCGGTCCATGGTGGAAAACGCCGAAGCCGCCCGGAGCCGGTTGCAACACCTCAATGAAATGTCGGGACCGGTATTCAAGATCGGCAAGGATCCCCGCTGCACGCCGGTGGGTCGCTTCCTGCGCAAGTTCAGCCTGGATGAGCTGCCCCAGCTCATCAACATCCTCAAGGGGGACATGTCCTTCGTGGGTCCGCGCCCGCCGCTTCCGAGAGAGGTGGAAGACTACCAGCGCTGGCAGCGTCGAAGGCTGCGGATGAAGCCGGGACTTACCTGCTTGTGGCAGGTTCGCGGCAGAAACGAGATCGATTTCGACGAGTGGATGAAGTTGGACCTGCAGTATATCGACAACTGGTCCTTGTTGCTGGACGTCAAGATCGCCTTGAAGACCATTCCGATCGTGCTGCTTGGCAAGGGCACCTGAACGGATCGGTCGGTTTCAATCCGCCTGATCCGCACGGACGGAGCCCGGCCGGGCCTCCAATCCGGGCAGCCGGTGGTAGTCGGTTCGGTCCTTCACCCCCGCCTCGGCGAAGGAGCGCCGCCGCTCGGCGCACTTGTTGCAGCCGCCGCAGTGCATTTCCCCAACCGGGCGCATGCAGGAGAGGGTCAACTCCAGGGGGAAGTCCTTGCCCAGATCGATCACCTCTGCCTTGGAGAGTTTGCTGAACGGAGTCACGATCTCGAGCGGGTGCGTGAGAGCGCTGCTGGCCAGACGCTCAAAACCGCGCAGAAAGTCCGGGGTGGCGTCGGGGAAGGGGTTGCCCTTCAACAACCCCAGGGCGATGACGCCGATCCGGTTGAGCGCGCAATAGACCGCGGCCTTGGAGAGCAGAAGGAGGTTCCGCCCCGGAAGGTAGACGGCGCTGTCCTCGGTATGCGCTCCGGGAACGGCATGGCCGGTGGTGCTCCAGTGGGATTGGTAGGTGTCCTCGATCGGAAGGCTGAGCTGCTTCAGGGGTTTGAGCCCGGAGTGGTCCAGGCGGGCCAGAAACCTCCGAATCCATTCCAACTCCGCTCCTTCCCAGACCAGGCCGGCCTGGACATAGAGAGGAGTCAGTTCCCAGCCTTGTTCGGCAAGACGGGCCAAGAGCACACAGCTATCCAGCCCTCCGCTGATCAGCACGCATGCGCGCCGATTCTTCGACCCTCTTGAACTAACCGCGGTCATTGCCGTTTCAGGTGGGCCCAGCCCCGCCCCCACGACGGGCGGATCATTCGAGGATAGAGAGCCGGTCGTCAATAAAGGCGAACCACGAATGGACACGAATGAACACCAATAGACTCAATAGCAGATAGACGTACTTCAACGACGAGCGGGACCAAAATGTGTCTGCGATTTCGGTCCCGTGGCGTGAGTTTGTGCCCTTGGGGGATGACTCGCTACATTAGCTTCATGATCTCTTGAATCGAATAAACACTGACAGGCGAGTCAAGTATTGGTGTCCATTCGTGTCTATTCGTGGTTCTTCCTGCCCGTTGAGGCAAGCTCAATCCTTGAACAGGCTGTCAAAGGCGGACTTGGCGTCTTGGGCAGCGGATCCGCCAGAAGCCCCCGCCGTTGTTTCGGAGGGTTCGAAGTAGTCGCAGAAGTTGGCTCGTTCCCGGTCGCTCACCCACTCGGCCTGGGTCTCGCGGCACTGATTGTGGACCGTCGGATCGTGGAATCTGCAGTTCTTGCAGACGTGGAGGTCGCTGTCGCATTGGTCGCAACTGGCGTTTCTCGAAACCCTGCTGCGGGGAGCGAGAAAGACTCTTGTTCCACATTTCCAGCACTGCATGACGCCATCTCCCGGATTGCCGCCGCAAATCGCCGGCGCTGTCCCCCTGGAGCGATAAAAGGAACCCTACTGCTTGGCGGCTCCGGCGAAGTCGCCGGCCTTGACGATGATCATCTTTTCGAGATCCAAGTGGCGTCGCAGGGCGGATAGGATCCGGTCCCCGTTGAGGGAGTCGATCTTGCGCTCGAATTCCTCGTCCCAAGCCAGTGTCCGGCCCTGAAAAAGGCGACTGGCCATGGTTCCCGCCAAACGGTTGTCCTGCGATCGGCTCACCTGCCGGGACTGCAGGTACCCCGACTTGGCCGCCGCGATTTCTTCGGCGGTGAACCCGTCCTTGAGCGCGCGCTCGATCTCCTCCCGGAAGGCCGCTTCCACTTTCTCGATGTTTTGCGGCGCCGCGATGGCCCACGTGGAGAAAGAGCCCCGCTCGTCCTTGGCGCTTGCATCCAGATAAGCTCGTACCCCGTAGCTGAGCCCGTCTTTCTGACGAATACGCACAGCCAGGCGCGAGTTGAGAAATCCGCCCCCCAACATGTAATTGCCCAGCACCAGGGCCGGGTAGTCCTGGTGGCTGTCGCCGACTGCAAGCGGCACTCCCGCAATGAAGACCGCGTTGGCCTTGTCGGGCGTTTCTACCGAGCGGTTGACCGGGGCGATCTCCCGAAAGGGCTGTTCGACCCGCTGGTAGCCGCCGGGACTGTTCCAGCCGGGAAAGATTTCCTTCAGAACCTCGACGATCCCATCGGGATCGAAGTCTCCCGATATCCCTACTTCTCCGTCGGAGGCCCCGTAAAAGTTCTTGTGGAAGCTCTTCAGGTCATCCAGGGTGGCGGATTGGATGGCGGCGATTCGCTCGTCAAAGCTGGGAGAATAGTGGACGTGCCCTTTGGGATAGCGGTTGCCGTGCCGAGCAAAGGTATTTGCGGCAATGGCCTGGGGATTGCTCCGCTGCTGTTCGATGGCGGCCAGTCTTTCCTCTTTGAGCGTGTCGAACTCTCCGGAGGGAAAGGAAGGTTGACGAAAGACCTCGCCCACCAGCCGCAGGACCTCGGGAAGATTGTCCTTGACGGTCTCCACCGATGCGGAGGCGCCGGTGGCCCCTCCCGAGACGCGGCCTGTCGCCTTGAGCCGGTCCAATTCGTCCTGGATCTCCTGCCGGCTGCGGTGGGCCGTGCCCCGCATCAGCATCGATCCCGTCAGGCCCCCAATAGTCACCTTGTTCATGAGGCTCTTCTCGTCGCCGAAATGGAGGCGAATGTTTGCCACAACCGTGCTGCCACGCGTTTTCTTGGGGAGCAGCGCCAGCTTCAGGTTGGATCCGATGGTCAGTCGCTGCACTCGCGACTCGATGTTGCCGGGAGAGGGATCGAACGCCTCACCGGCGGCGACGGCGGTGTCCCCCTTGTAATCCTTGAGCATGGCGGCGACGTCGGGACGTTGGGGAATTTCGGCTCTGTCCGGATCCTCGGTGGGGATGAACTGCCCCAGGGTTCGGTTGGATGATTTCAGGTAGGTGGTCGCTACCCGGCTGACATCTTCGGGGGTCACCTTCCTGATACGGTCACGGTGGAGGAAAAAGAGGCGCCAGTCTCCCATGGCGACCCATTCGCTCAGGCTCAGTCCCACTCGATTCACGTCGTTCAGGGCCAGGTCGATGTTCTTCAGCAATTGGGTCCGCGCCCTTTCGATCTCCTCCGGCGTCGGAGGCTCCTTTGTGATTTTGTCGATGGTGTTCAGGAAGGTGGCGCGGGCGTCCTCCAGCGAATCCTCCTGGCGCACCTCGGCGCCCATCATGACAACCCCCGGGTCATGTAATTGGAAGTTGTATCCATAGATTCTGCTGGCCTTCTTGGATTCGACCAGCGATTTGTGCAGGCGCCCCGAGGGTGTGTCGGCCAGGATATGGGTCATGAGGTCCAGGGCGGCAAAGTCGGGGTGGGATCCCGCGGGAATGTGGTAGGCGGCCATCAGCAACTGCACGTCTCCCACCCGGCGCAAGGTCACCGCCCGTTCACCGTCCTGGGTGGGCTCGGCAGTGTAGGGCTTCTGCAGCTTTCGGGTGGGGCGGGGGATGGGCCCGAACTTTTTGGCGACCAGGGCCAGAGTCTTGGCCTCCTCGAACTTTCCCGCCACCAGCAGGACGGCATTGTCGGGCTGGTAGTGCTTGCGATAGAAGGCCTTCAAACGGTCAATGGAGACGTTTTCGATGTCGGAGCGGGCGCCGATGGTGGACTTGCCGTAGTTGTGCCAGAGAAAAGCACCAGCCAGGGTGCGCTGCATCAGGATGCGAAAGGGGTTGTTCTCCCCGCGCTCGAACTCGTTGCGCACCACCGTCATTTCACTGTCCAGGTCCTTTTTTGCGATGAAGGAATTGATCATGCGGTCGGCTTCCAGATCCAGCGCCCAATCCAGATTTTTGTCGGTAGCTCTGAAGGTCTCGAAATAGTTGGTCCGGTCGAACCAGGTGGTGCCGTTGGGGCGGGCTCCATGCTCGGTCAGTTCCTGGGGGATGTTCGGGTGACGCGGCGTGCCCTTGAAGACCAGGTGCTCCAGCAGGTGGGCCATACCGGTCTCACCGTAACTCTCGTGGAGCGATCCCACCAGGTAAGTAATGTTCACGGTAATGGTGGGCTTGGATGGGTCCGGAAAGAGCAGAACCCTAAGCCCGTTGTCGAGGCGGTATTCGGTGATCCCCTCGACCGAAGTCACCCGCTTTATTCCCTCTGGAAGGCTGGAGCCTTCCGGTTGCACGGGGACCGGCGCCGCTCTGGTCGGCTCCGTCCACAAGACCAGGGTCGAGAAGACCACACCGGCCAGAAGAAGGGCAAGGGGTCTGGTGAAGAGGGAGAGTTTGCTGGGAGACCTCATGGTGTCTATCCTCGATTTCATGGGAGTTTCGTCAATGCTCGGCCAGGGGCGGAATCGGCTTGGGCACCGCGGCCTCGGCGGGGGATGACGCCGGCGGGCTGTTGCCGTGCAGTCCCTTGCGGCAAAATCGGGCTTTGGCGGGCGGGAAATTCCACCACACCTGGCGACAGCCGAACTGGTGTTTTTGGGTAAAACTGCTGATTCTCAGGTGAACCTTCCGGAGGCGGTCGCGGTCTGCAGCCTTGAGAAAACGGCTCCTGACCCGTGGGGTGAGGGAGTACTCGAAGTAGGCAAACACACCCGTGGCGGTCAAATGGTCCATCAGGACCTCCAGAATTTCATCGACCGTCTGAACATCGAAGCTGTTGAAGGGAAGTCCGCAGACAATGAAATCATAGGGCCGCGCCTGACTCAATAGACGTACATCGGCGTTGTGCAGGTTGCATCGAACCCCCCGGGTCTGTGGCGCCTGTCTCTGGAGAAAGCGACTCAGGTATCCGAACAACCTGGGGTTCAACTCGTAAACATCCAACCGATCTCCCCGGCGCAGGGACTTCAGGATTTGCGCGGTAAAGACCCCGGTGCCCGCCCCTGCTTCCAGGACCGAAATGGGCCGCTCCGGGCGATCTTGAAGAGGATGGACAATGGCCTTGGCCAGAAGCGGAGAGCTGGGGGCGATGGCCCCGACGGTGCCGAAATTGGACAGGACCTCGGAGAGAAACACCCAATTCCCGCCCCAGAATGGTCTGACTCTCCCCATGGCCTGTTGCACGGGACTGCAGTTGGATGGGCAGTCGGTCAAATGGCTTGCCGAATTTCCCGGGCAATGGTCGCTGATCCCGACTACCGTAGAAACTCGGAATTTGAAGCATACCTGATCTCGCAACCCGCGCCAAGTGCGGCGGCCGGTCGACTGGCGCCCAGCCAAGAATTGGTTCCGGCAAACACGGCCAGCCCTGTATCATAGGGGCCCCGCTTGGCGGGGAAGGGTATTTCCACAGGGAAAATGGAAGGCATACCCTTTCGACCCCAGGGGTGGCCGCGGGCGGTTCTCCTACCGCGGTCCTTCCCAGCCGGCCGTTGCCAACTCTTGTATCGGAAACTCTGCCATGCTGACCGTCAAGGCTGCCAGGGACATCGTATTGGAGCATTGCCGCTCCATCGAGGTCGGCCGGCTGCCTTCCGATGTGGTGCCGTTGCCGGCCTCTCAGGGTCGAGTCCTGGCCGAGCCGGTGTATCTCGACCGTGACCAGCCACCGTTCGATCGCAGCATGCGAGACGGATATGCCGTCAAGTCACGGGACCTCGATCCACTGCCCGCCCGGCTGCGGTGCGTGGGTGAGATCAAGGCGGGGGAGGTTCCGACCCGGGTTCTCAAGTCGGGCGAGGCCATTCAAATCATGACGGGTGCGCCTGCCCCCGAGGGCGCCGACGCCGTGGTCATGGTCGAGCATACGGAAAGGCTGCCAAAGGACGACGTTGCCGTGTTTCGATCGCTTCCGCCGGGAGCCAACATCGCCCCCACGGGCTCGGAGCGCAGGCAGGGCGAGCTCCTGATGCCGCCCTCCACTCGCCTGGGTGTCCTGGAGATGGGAGCGCTGGCAGCGGTGGGGAAGGCGCAAGTTCGGGTTTTCCGCCGGCCGGCGGCCGGCATTCTGGCCACCGGAGACGAGCTGGTGGATGTGGACCAGGAGCCGGGGCCGGGACAGATCCGCAACTCCAACGCCTATTCCCTATCCGCCCAGGTGGTGAGTCATGGCGGTGCGCCCCGCGTTCTGGATACGGCCGGAGACACCCTGGACCCGCTCAGGAGGCAAATCAGCCTGGGCCTGGAGAACGATATCCTGTTGGTGAGCGGCGGTGTTTCGGCCGGCAAGTACGACCTGGTCGAGGACGTGTTCGAGGAGCTCGGCATCCAGATCCAGTTCGAAGCGGTGAGCATGCGTCCGGGCAAACCCACGGTTTTCGCAAGGCGAGGGCGGCAGTTTGTATTTGGCCTGCCCGGTAATCCCGTTTCCACCTTCGTGGCCTTCGAGCTGTTCGTGGTCCCGGTCCTGCAGGCCCTGCAAGGATTGCCCGCGGGGAGCTTGAAGATGGTCAGGGGCCGGCTGCAGGACAGAATTCAGGAGAAGTCCGGTCGCACGGCCCTGTTGCCTGCAACCGTTTCTGTCGAATCCGGCGATATCCGGATACAACCGGTGTCCTGGAAGGGGTCGGCGGACCTGTTCAGCCTGGCCGATGCCAACGGGCTGGTGGTGGTTCCCTTGGAATGCAGAGAGATGTCGGCGGGCCAGCAGGCCGATGCCTTGCTCTTCGAGCCCATGACCGGCAATTCCGATTGTGAATTCTAACGCGCCCGCCCTGGGTGGGTCTTGTCGCAGTGGGGAGGAATTCCAGCATGAGCCAGTTTTCTCACCTCGACGATTCGGGCAGCCTGCGCATGGTGGACGTGTCCTCCAAGTCCGTCACCCAACGGAGGGCCCGCGCCCGTGGCCGGGTCAGTGCGTCTGCTGAAACCATCGCCCAAATCCGCAAAAACCGGGTGGCCAAGGGCAATGTCCTGGAGGCAGCCAGGCTGGCCGGCATCATGGCTGCCAAGAACACCGGGCAGTGGATTCCCCTGTGCCATCCCCTGCAACTGAGTCACGTCCAGGTGGAATTCACGCTCACCGGCGCCGGGGTGGAGATTGAAGCGACCACTCTGGCCGAGGGGAAGACCGGTGTTGAAATGGAAGCCCTGGTGGCCGTATCGGCGGCGGCCCTGACCATTTACGACATGTGCAAGGCCGTTGACCGCGACATGGAAATCGGGAGCATCCGCCTCATGGAAAAATCGGGCGGCCGGTCCGGACACTTTGTGCGTTCCGGTGATCAGTGATCAGTGGTTAACCGAGGCAACGGCCCGTACAACGGGGCGGATCATACAGGGTGAAACAGGGGTGTTTCTGACAGGCGTTGCTTTGGGGAGGTCGTGTGATCTCGAACCCGGTTCCTAAGTCGCCGCCTACGCGGCTAGGACAATGCAGGGCTCATACGACCCCGGGTTGACACCCGGGGCTAAGTGCTGGCGCGGCTTCGCCGCTCTATAAGGAGGGCCTGTAGGGAACGCTTCCTGGGACGACCCACGCCAACCGCGGTTTCACCGCTCTCCCTGACATCAGGACACTGTTAGGGGATAAGATTTTCTGACTGACTATTCCGTGGGCACCAGCCCGGTGCGAGCCATTGCAAAACGTCTCGTACGGGTGTTGAGCCGCGAAGCGGCGGCAGCAGATGCCGCTGAGCCGAAGTCAAGCGCTGACCAACGCAATGGCGTTTCTCACAGGCACATAGGCAGCGTGAGCCGGCCTCCTTGAGAGCCGCGAAGGCGGCGCCTGCACTTAGCCGTGGGCGTCAGCCCATGGAACACAGGCCCGGCAAAACAGCGGTGTTCCAGACAAATCGAGGCCACGTCCCCTACAGCGCGGTGGATCATACAGAGTGAAACCGGGCTGTTCCAGGCAGGCCTGCCTGGGAACCGGCTATAATGGTTCCAGAATAATTCGCTGTTGAGGAGTTCCTCCATCATGAAGCCACAGACCCTGTTCGACAAGATCTGGACAGCCCACCTGGTCCGGGAAGAGCCGGGGCAGCCCTCCCTGATCTATATCGACCGCCACCTGGTGCACGAAGTGACCTCGCCGCAGGCGTTCGAGGGGCTTCGACTGGCCGGACGGCCAGTTCGCAGGCCGGACCTCACCTTCGCAACCATGGACCACAATATTCCGACCACCGACCGCCAACTGCCCATCCGGGACCCCATTGCAGCCAGGCAGGTGCGGACGCTGGAGGACAACTGCCGGGACTTCGAGATACCCCTGTTCGACCTGAACAGTCCCTATCAGGGCATCGTGCACGTAATCGGTCCGGAACTCGGCTTGACTCTTCCCGGGCTGACCCTGGTGTGCGGGGACAGCCACACATCCACCCATGGCGCCTTCGGAGCCCTGGCCTTCGGGATAGGCACCAGCGAGGTGGAACATGTTCTGGCTACCCAGTGCCTTCTTCAGGACAAGCCCAGGACCCTGTTGATCCAGGTGGAGGGGCTGCGTCCCTATGGTGTTGCGGCAAAAGACATTATCCTTTCCATAATCGGCCGGATCGGGACCAGCGGCGGCGCGGGGTCGGTGATAGAGTACGCCGGCCAAACCATCCGCGATCTCACCATGGAAGAGCGCATGACCGTTTGCAACATGTCGATCGAGGGAGGCGCCCGGGCCGGGATGATTGCCCCGGACGACAAGACCTTCACCTATCTCCGGGGCCGAAGGTATGCGCCGGCGGATTTCGAAGAGGCCGTTGCCGGCTGGAAAAAACTGACCAGTGACCCCGGAGCGGAATTCGACGGCGCCATCCACATCGAAGCCGCGGACTTGAGTCCACAGGTCACCTGGGGCACCAACCCGGGACAGGTGGCCCCCATCGATTCCCGGGTTCCCGACCCGGCTGAGTTCGATGATCCCAATGCGCGCAAATCTGCCGAGCGCGCCCTGGAGTACATGGCTCTGAAGCCGGGCACGCCGCTGGTGGACATCGCGGTGGATCGGGTCTTCATCGGGTCCTGCACCAACTCCCGTCTTGAGGACCTCCGCTCAGCGGCCCGCCTGGTCAAGGGGAAACGCGTTTCTTCCCAAGTTCAGGCCATGGTGGTGCCCGGCTCCCAGCAGGTCAAATGGCAGGCCGAGAAGGAGGGGCTGCATCACTTGTTTCGGGAGTCCGGATTCGACTGGCGTGAATCGGGGTGCTCGATGTGCCTGGGGATGAACCCCGACATTCTCAGCCCGGGACAGCGGTGCGTGTCCACCTCCAACCGCAATTTCGAGGGGAGACAGGGAAAGGGAGGGAGGACCCACCTGGTCAGTCCTGTCATGGCGGCCGCCGCGGCCATTGAGGGGCGCCTGGTGGATGTCAGACAGTACGATCTCGAGGCGACAGCCTCTTCCAAGCCGTCCTGAAGCCCGCACAATTGCCGAGGATGCAATCATGGAACCCTTTGAGAAAGTTCACGGAGTGGTGGCGCCGCTGGATCTGCCCAACGTGGATACGGACCAGATCATCCCCAAGCAGTTCCTCAAACGGATCGAACGGACCGGATTCGGCCGGTTCCTCTTTTACGATTGGCGTTTCCTGGATGGGAAGACCCTCAATCCCGAATTCGAGATGAATCAGGAGCGCTATCGCGGGGCCGGCATCCTGGTCACCCGAGCCAACTTCGGATGCGGCTCCTCGAGGGAGCACGCCCCCTGGTCCCTGCTGGACTACGGCTTCCGCTGCATCATCGCTCCGTCGTTTGCAGACATCTTCTTCAACAACTGCTTCAAGAACGGTCTGCTCCCGGTGCGCCTCTCCGAGGAGCAGGTTGAAGCCATTTTTCAGGGCGTTCGAAAAACGGCCGGCTTTCAAATGACGGTCGACCTGCAGAAGCAGCAGATCAAGGCTGACGGCGGCATGAGCTACGGCTTTCGGGTCGATCCCTTCCGGCGACGCTGCCTCCTCAACGGCTGGGACGATATTGGCCTCACCCTGCGGCACGAAGACCTGATCTCCCAATTCGAATCCCGAAGCGCACCGCCTTTGAGCCCCACATCGGCCTGAACCTGATCCCCTCTCTGAGTGGTTGCAGATTTTATTTCAGAGGGTTGGTTTGCGTCGAATGACCAGATCGTCAAGGAAAGACACGGCGGAGCACAAACAGAGTAATCCACGAAGGGGCACGAAGTCACACGAAGCATACCGGTTCATAAGTATTGCTACGTATCAGAGGCAAGCAGGGCCCTTGAAACGGGGCGGATCATCCGAGGGTGAAACAGGTGGCCGTCAATAAAGACGAACCACGAATGGACACGAATAGACACAAATACGGATGGACTTCCTTCAACGACAAGCGGTCCCGGAATGCTCCTGCAATTTTGTCCCCTTGCTGTGACGCTCTCATGGGAGGAAGCCCGCCCGGGAGCGCGGGCGTCCCGCCCGCACCATAGATTGGCACAGCCTGGCCCTCTCCGCCACTTGGACCCAACGGCAACGGCACCGGGGAATCGATCGTTTTGATGAACCTCGATGCACAGGATGCGGCAGGATAAACAGGACGGGGCCCTGCTGCACCAGTAAGGTTGCTCCCGCGATGATCCGGTGCGGGTTTGCGGATGCTCAGGAATGCGAGGCAGCCTTTTCCTGAAAAAATCCTGTGCATCCATGCAGCCTGGATTCAAGTCGAGCCGCGAAGGCGGGGGCGAAAGCATGGGAAGGAAGAGCATGCGGGCGGGACGCCCGCGCTCCCGGGGGGCACGACCCTTCCCGGTAACAGTTCCCGCACCCTCCCGAATTTTGCAAAAGGCTCGGAAACTACCCGTGCTCCACGCCAAACCAGACGTCGGGAATTGTAGGGTGTAGCTTCGTATCCTTCGTGGTTCGCTCTATGGTCTGCTTTTTTACCCGAGATCGCATTCGTTCGCACTAAGTTGCTAAAGACCTGATTGTTACCATCATGCACCAACTCAACTACCGTCGCGAGGTTCTACCATGAGAATTCGCGTTTCAGAACATCCGACTCTTGTAGATGTGCGTGAACATACGGCTCGTCTCTGGAGACTGATTGTAAGAGATGTTGATGCTCCTGAGAGTCCTTTGGCCAATGAGAATTGGGACGCGGTGTCCACGCCACTGCATTTCGCCGCCAGTATATCTGGAATTACAGCTGATACAAGCTACGTAGATGATACTGGCAGCGTCTTGTATTGCCGTCCGGCCGCTGATTACGATGACGCACAGAGCAAGTTGATTTCTGTGTATGTCGAGGAGGTGACAAAGTTCGTGTGGGTCTGGATGGCCTTGGAGATGACGATCGACTGCCTATGTGCTCCGTCGCGGCGAGATCGCATCGGACCGGCGGTCAAATTCGTCGAAGAAAAGGGTGCTCGGATTCGATTTTTTGGGTTACGTGAGGTCGAGCAAGAGACCTATGCGAAGGCACCGAAGGTTGTCCTTAATGAGTTCAAACGCGCCGTCAGCAAGAGAATAAAGGGACGTGGCCAAGAGATGCTAAAGGAAATTTTCTTCTTTTACCTGTGCCGGGCGGCAAGGAATTATCTGGTACACGGGAATGCGGACATGCCGGTCACAGACGATTGGGATCAAAATACGACCGATTGGTACGAACGCCATGACAGTGTCGTTTGGGTCAGATCGCTTGCCCGCCTAGTCCTGTTTGGGCTTCAATCGCTACTGTATGCTGCCTTCTACGAAAGCGACCACACAACATCGACTGATATGAAATCAGAGGGCGTGCCGGAGCGAGTGCTGGTTCACGAGGCGTTACAAGTTATTCACTTGAGCGAAAGCGACTACGATTTCAATCAGAGACAACGCAGGTTTTTTGAATCCGATTCAGTCTGATTCAGCCGAACGGCGTCGGGTCGAGACTGGACGTTCTCCGACTCATACTCTCACAGGCTGCCGGGAGACCACCAACTACAG
The DNA here is from genome assembly GCA_022821775.1 of Acidobacteriota bacterium. Lineage (GTDB taxonomy): Bacteria > Acidobacteriota > Terriglobia > Versatilivoradales > Versatilivoraceae > Versatilivorator. The sequence continues at coordinate 12,799 of JAJECY010000155.1, read as the reverse complement.
TGGTTCATACCAGTATTGCCACGTAAACGGTGCAAGGTGAAGTACAGGCGATCCATGCCAATTCTTTCCACGATCTCGAAAGGGAGCAGGAACTGCAGGAGCCATGGGAAGGAACTGCGTCGAAGATGGAAAGCAGGTGTCTTGACCGGATTTGCCGTTTTCTGTCTCTTGCTTGCGGTGGTTGTTCCTGTAACAACCTACGCCGCAGCATCGGCCAAGTCCTCCTACGGCTGGTCTGAGCCACAATCGGGTTGGCTGTACCTTCTGGATCCGAGAGTTGCCAGTGGGAAGTCCGTGGTGTGGCTGGTGGATCCGGCAGAGGGGGTCAAAGGAAGACTGGAAGCCGGCTATGCCCCTTTCTTTGCTCTGTCTCCCGAAGGAACCCGGCTCTATGTTACGTCGGGACAGCCCGATCCTACCGGGTCGGGGGTGTACTCCGATGAGCTTTGGGCCATCGACACCGCGTCCGGGGTTCTGCTGCAACGAACCAAGCTTTCCAATAGACTGACTTACACGTTGCCGGCCCCGGGAGGATTAGCCGTGTCGACGGATGGCCGTTATGTCTATGTAGCCAAAAGTCGCACAATTCGGCCAGGTGTGCACGAGCAGACACTACAAACCTTTGACACCATCGAGAAAACGTTCTTGCCTGAGGAGGCTTTGTTGCCTGATTGTGGCTATCCCGAAATCGTTCCGAGTTCCGGGGGGTGGCAGTTGGTTGTGAAGTGCAGCTCCAGTCGAGCCCTTTTGATCAACTTGGCCGCCGATGGTTCCGTAAAGCAATCCCGGTCCGTGGAAGTGCCCATCGGTTTATCTGCGGTGACGAGGGGGCGGAGGGTATTGCCAAGACCCCTGGCGGGGATCTCTCCTTCACCCGATGCGCGGAAACTGGGACTGATCATGGACAACGGAGAGATTTATGAAGCAGAGATCGGCGTAAGTCCTTTTCGGATCAATCCAACGCGAGCTCCTCGATTGAGTCGGTCGCACAGAGTACTGCACACCCGAGTCTCACCCCGTTCTTCCGATGGCGCCATAGCGTTTGTCGCCTGCGCCTCGAAGGAGCTTGTTTGGACGACGCTCACGGCCGATGAGATCCATATCTTCGACACCACCGACTCCTGGATCCGCGAGGCTGTTTTCAGGACCACCGTCCCGTTCAGCGATCTTGTGTTGAGCGCCGACGGTAGGGATCTCTTTGCTATCAGTCCTGAAACGAGGACCTTGCTGACAATTGATCCAGCCACCGGAAACCTGGTGACGAGCGTTGATGGAATCGGAGTGAAACCGAGATTCCTGGTCATCGCACCCTGATTGCCTTAACTGAGACTTGGAGGCAGGGCTCCCCGGGCTCTGGACTAATGCTTGGGGGAGAGGAAGGAATCGAACTGCTTGGTCAGGCCGAAGACGATGCCCGATCGGGGGGAGTGGTGCGCCAGCCCGGCCGCGGCGCCCACGTCCCAACGCAAACCGCCGGCGTGGATCTGGAGACCGAGGCGAAACTGAGAGAGGCTCTCGGTTCCCAGGGGCGCCTGGTGGCGGCTGTTGCGGTGGCCGAATACCTCACCGGCGAGATTGACCTTGGAGGTGAGGGGGTAGACCCCGGCCACCCCGTAGAGCATGACGTCGTTTTGCGCTCCCGCCAGCACAGGGTTGGCCAGGATTCCCAATCCCAGGTTGCCGAAGAGGTGGAGTTTACCGAAGTGCTTTCCCACCAGAATGCCGCCGCGATATTGGGTGGCGTTCAGGCCGAGCCCCTTGGCAGTAGACGCATTGGGCACCTGAACCGAAGTGAAGAAGCCGAAGGACGGCTTCATGTCCGATTCGTGCAACATGCGTATCTTGGTCGAAAGGAAGAGGTCCCCATAGTCGCTGGTTGCGGTCCCCCCGGAGCTCAGATGGGGCCTCACCGGGGCAGGAGAGGCTTCAGTGACCGAGAGAAGATTGTGCGCCGTCCAGTCCATCTGTACTTCCGCCACCCCGGCCAGGCTGATATGGAGGCCCATGACTCCCAGGCCGGTCTGATCCCCTCGCAGCCCCGAGACCGGAAACTTGGCGTCCTGCAGGAAGTCAAACCCGAACTCCAGGGAGGCGCGCCCGGCTTTCAGAATGGTGGGGTCTTCGGTTTGCAGGGGACGTTGCTGCGCGGTCGACGTGAGGGTGCACACCGCCAGGGCCGGCAACAGGGAACAAAGCCTCCGGAGGCTACGGAGTGTCCCGAAGATCCCGGGGCAGTAGGCCGGAGACCGATTCGAGCGTCCAAGGCGAGGTTTCGGTGGGCTGAACCGGGAGGGGTTCTCTTTCATCAAGAGCGGATACTATTGCAAGGCCAGTGCGGAAGCAATCAATTTCCCGGAAACAGTTCGTACCGCAAAAGCGCCGCCGCAACCGTGGCTGCCGTCTCGGTTCTCAAGGTGCTGCGGCCCAGTTGGACTGCTTGAAAACCGCTGTGCAGGAAGGCCTCGCATTCCTCGCCGGTCCATCCCCCTTCCGGACCTACGGCGAAGGCGACCGACGGCCAGAACTTGCCTTGGAGCAGTCTCTTGAGGGGCATGGCCTGAGGAGAAGCTTGAAGGAGAAGTTTCAGATCGGATTCCACGGCTTCACAAACCTCCCGGCACTCCTGGGGTGGATGAAGGATCGGGATGGTCGAACGACGACACTGCTTGGCCGCGTTGACGAGGATGGCCCTCCACCGTTCCTGCTTGGCCCGCCACCGTTCCTGGAAAATTCTGACCGTCGAACGGCGACCTTGAACCAGGTAGATCTCGGAAACCTCGAGTTCAGTGGCCTTCTGCAAGATCCAGGTCAACCGATCGGACTTGCACAGGGCCTGGATGAGCGTCAGCCTGACTTCCGGTTCGGCTGTCTCCGAGAGCAGAGACACGTCCACCAACCGGACCCGGTTCCCCAATATTTCCCCGACCTGGGCCGACCACAATCGCCCCCTTCCATCGATGAGTTCCACGCTCGTGCCGATCTCCGCCCGCAGGACATGAATCAGATGGTGAGCCTCGCGTTCTTCCAGCATTGCGACGGTTCCGCTGGGGGGAGTGTCGAGAACAAATCTTCGGACCGGCATGATGCACTCCGAAAAACAGGATCTCCCTGAAGAGGGAAAGCAACCCAAAAATCAGTCTCCGGCGCTTGACGGATCAAAGGGTCCCACGCGGGTTCACCGGGTCTCTTCGAAACACCAGGCACCGCCATTCTTGCTTGGCGAGATCTTGCGACAGCGTCAGCGGAAGGTCCCGAACGTTTGGCGACTGACACAGGTCCGTTGCATCCCGCTCCAACAATCCCGAGAGAATGAGGCAGCCCCGCGGATTGAGGAGTTGGCCGAAGTCATTCAGTTTCCGCCGAATCAGGTCGACCTCCAGGTTGGCCAGGACAACGTCGAATCCGCTCCCGGAGAGAGTCTCGACTCCTCCAGTGAACAGGCGGACCCGCCGATCGACCCGATTGCGGCGACAGTTGTCCTCGGCCACCTGTATGGCTTCCGGATCGATATCGCAGGCGAGGACACTTTCGGCGCCCAATTTGGCGGAGGCGATTGCCAGAATCCCGGATCCGGTGCCGATGTCCAGCACGATTCTGCCGGTCAGAGGCAGTCTTTCCAGCACCTCCAGACAGAGCTGTGTCGATTCGTGCGTGCCGGTTCCAAAGGCCATTCGAGGCTCCAACCACATGGAGATGCGGTCCTGGGCGGCAGTCCCGGAAACCCGCGGACCGGGAATGATCCAGAAGCGGTCGCCGACCGGGAAGGGCTTCAATTTCCGGCGCCATTCCTTCAGCCAGTCGTGTTCCTGCTCGATTCCGGTGGCGCAGTCGCCAAGCGGGACGGCGGCCGCTCGACATCGAGCCTGGAAGCCGCGGTGCACCCGACCGATGTCGCTGGACGGATCGAAGTAGGCTCTCAGCAAGATCTCTTCCGATTTCAGCGCCTGTTCGTGGATGCCTCGAGTCCCCAGTTCGGCAAGGATGGTCGAAATCGAGTCAAGATGCCGCGGGTGAAGGGTGAACTGGAGATAATTCCACTGTCGCATGGAAATGTGAATGGAGGGACGATAGCGGCGGCAGGTCCTGAAGAACCGGGACCCGGTGGGAGGCCCACGGTCCAGGGCGTATCCAGGCAGTCGAGTGCGGCAGTAGAGGGAGGCTTCGGGATCAACCCAGGATGTCCTTGACCCTGTCGAACAATCCCCGCTCCATGGGCTTGTTCTCCACCGGCGTCAGGTCCGCCAATTGCTCCAACAAGCGGCGTTGGTCCCGATTGAGCTTCCTGGGAGTCACCACGTTGACGGAGACGAATTCGTCTCCACGGCCGCGACCGTTGACACCGGGGATGCCTTTGCCTCTCAATCGAAAGACTTTCCCGCTTTGAGTGCCCGGCGGGACCGACAGGGTTTCCTCTCCTTCCAGGGTAGGGACCCTGATGGTCGCACCCAACGCCGCCTGGGTGAAGCTGATGGGAATCCTGCAATGGATGTCGTTCTCCTGGCGCTCGAAGATCTCATGGTCTCCTACCCGCAAGACCACGTAGAGGTCTCCCGGCGGTCCACCCTGAAGACCTCCCTCGCCCTCGCCGGAGTACCTCACCCGGGAACCGGTGTCGACTCCGGCCGGAATCGTCACCTGGAGGAAACGCTCCCGGCGAATGCGACCCTCTCCCCGGCAGTCGGCGCAACGGTCCTTGACCAGCCGTCCCGAGCCCTGGCATTGGTGACAGGGGCGGCTGATGCTGAAAAACCCCTGCTGGTAACGCATTTGGCCCTGCCCGTGGCAGGTGGGGCAGGTTGAGGGGACGGAGCCGGGCGCGACACCGGAACCCTGACAGGGCTCGCATGCTTCCGTGCGCGGCACCTTGATTCGGGTCCTTATTCCAAAGGCCGCGTCCATGAAGTCGATCTGCAGGTCGTAACGGAGGTCGGCTCCCCTGCGAGCGGAAGATTGGCGGCGGGAAGATGAACCGAACAGGTCGCCAAAGCCGAAAAAGTCGCCAAAAATGTCTCCGAACTCCGAAAAGATGGTCGGGTCGAAACCGGCGCCCCCGCTGCCGCCGACCGAGCTGTGGCCGAATCGGTCGTATTGGGCACGCTTTTGGGGATCGCCCAGGACACTATAGGCTTCCGCGGCTTCCTTGAATTTTTCCTCGGCGGATCGGTCCCCGGGATTCTTGTCGGGGTGGTACTTGACGGCGTTCCTGCGGTAGGCACTCTTGATCTCCTGGTCGGAGGCCGATTTGGAAATGCCGAGGACTTCGTAGTAATCGCGCTTACTCAAAGCGACAATCTCCCTGCACCGTTCTAACTACCTTGTGTTTCGGTCGTCGTCTTGTCCGGAGCTGCAGCAACCTTTACCAGAGAGGGGCGAAGCAGACGGCCCTTGAAAGTATAGCCCGGCTGCAGTTCGCCGGTAATCTGATTGTCGGCGAAAGCATCCGTCTCCTCCCGCATCAGGGCTTGATGGCGGTTGGGGTCGAAAACTTGACCCGAGGTTTCAATGGGTTCCAGACCTGCCTGGGCCAGCACGTCGCTGAATTGCTTCAGGACCAGTTGAAACCCCGACTTGAAGTCTGCAACCGTCTCACCCTCGGCAACCTCAAGACCCCGTTCGAATGCGTCCAGGACCGGCAGCAAATTGCGCAGAAAATCGGTCAGCGCGTAATCGTAGAAGTCCTGCTTTTCCCGTTCGGTCCTCTTGCGAAAGTTATCGAATTCGGCCTGCAGTCGGAGCAGTCGCTGATAGAGCGCCTCTTTTTCGGCCTTGAGGCGGTTGTATCGAGTATCTTCGACTGCCTCCACGGCCGTTTCATCCGCCGGGGTCTTGTTGGCAGGGTCTTGCGGGACCTCGGTCGGCGGCCCTGGGCTGGAAGATCCCTCCCGTGCGGTGGGCACCCCTTCTCCCTTTCGACCCGCCTCCAGCGACGCCGATGGGTTTTCAGCCTCGGCGGCAGCCGTTACCGGGGGAGTGTCCGTATTCTCTGAAGTTGGAGTCATGGCTTTGGTCATGCTGCGGGGCAGCCCCGCTTCGCCTGCCCGTGTGTCTCCGCAAATGGGTTCCTGCCGCCGTGAAGCGGTCGGTGCGACGCCGCGTTTCGACTTGAGTGGGGGATTTCAATCAGAGGCGCGCCGCTTCGCCGCTTCCGGAGTCGGCGCTGAGGATCTGGCCATAGAGCTTGGCGACATAGTCAACCGTGTTGATGGCCTTGGCATATTCCATGCGCGTCGGCCCCAGGATTCCCACCGAGCCCAGATTCCGATCATGGATCGTGAGGGGAGAGGAGATCAACGTGTATTCCCGCAATCCCGGCAATGAGTTTTCCGAGCCGATGATGATTCTTACCCCCTGTCCGGCTCGCGCTCGAAGACACTGGTTGAGGATTTTCACCAGCCGATTCTTTTCTTCGAATGTCTTGAAGATGGACCGCATCCGCTCAGTGTCGGCAAACTCGGGTTGTCCCAGGAAATTGGAGGCGCCATCGAGATAGATGTCGACATCGGGCTCGGCCACCTCGTCGATCAGACCTCGATCGCAGAGCAGGATCACGTTGTTGAGGAAACGGTCGTAGAGGGCTTTGTCCTCCTTCATCTTCTTGAGGATATCATCGCGGATGGAGAGCAGGCTGTAGCCGGAATAGTTCTCGTTCAGAAACCTGGCCGTCTGGTCCAGTTCGCGCTGGTTGAACGATTCGTCGATTTGAATGATTCGATTTTGCACCAGACCCGACTTGGACACGGTGATCACCAGGATCTTGGAATCTCCAAGCTGAATCAACTCAAGGTGTTTCAACAGGCTGTGGCCGAGCGAGGGAGAGATGACGAAGCCGACGTTGTTGGTGGCGTGGGAGATGGCCTGGGAAATCCGCTCCATGACGTTATCCTGAGAATCCGAAGTGAAGATCCTGCCGTTGATCAACTCCTGGTCCGAGCTGTTCAGGCAGGAGGATTCCAGCAGATTGTCCACGTAGAATCGGTACCCCATGTCGGTGGGGACCCTGCCGGCCGAGGTGTGCGGCTGTACAAGATAACCCGCCTCTTCCAGGTCTGCCATGATGTTACGAATGGTGGCGGGGCTGATTCGCTGATTGCGTTCCTTGGAGAGAATTCGGGAGCCTACCGGTTTGCCGCTGGCGATGTAGTGCTGGATGACAGACTTCAGGATGTCTCTTTCCCGCTCATTCAACTGGCGTTTGGCGTCCATCGGAACCGGCACCTGATTGAAGGTCACTGAAGGGTTTATAGTATCTGAATTCTGGAGTGTCAAGGGCTTTCGGCTTGCCGCAACGCCTCCCCGGGAGGCCTTGCCCCGGAGAGGGATTTTCCCTTTACCCCCCCGGTCGTCTGGAGAATGAAGCACACTCCGTCGATCCTGCCGAGCCGCACCCCCGCCCCCACGACGGGCGAATCATTCAAGAGTGAAACAACGAATCTTCATAGCCCATCGGGAACAAGGAGCATGTTCCGCTAAACCGGTTTTCTACCCATTGAACATCGATGCACAGGATGCACAGGATAATCAGGACGGGACGTTGCGGCACGAGAGGCCGGCTCCGGCGAAGATCGCGAGCGGCTCTACGGATGTCCAGGAATTCAAGCCGGCCGTGTCCAGAAAAAAATCCTGTGCATCCTGTGCATCGATGTGAATAAAAAATCTACCGATGCTTGACTTTGAACCGGTTTCCAGCCACCAGGCGCAGGCGTTTATTTTGGGCTGACCAGGCGGGTTCTTCCCAGCGCCTCTGCCTCCGATCGAATGTCCGAATCCAATGGTCGAGGCTCAATCCGCGCGTTGAGGACCTGGCGAAAGCCGTCCAGCAGAAAGGAAACCACGGCAGAGAACTCCGGCGCCTTTCCCAGGCAGGACCGGAGGGTTGCGACGTTGGATGCCAGGTCCCCGAGATTCTGTCCGCGCAGAGCTCCTTGCAGCAGGGACGGATCGAAATCCAGCAGAATGGAGCCGTGCTGCAGGACCCCGCGGAGCGTCCTTCGCTGGGCGCTGCCGACAAGCTTTTTGCCCGCGAACAGAATCTCGTGGTGAAAGGTGCTGGCAAAGCAGGCGTGGCTGCGATGGGACCGGTTATTGCGTCTCCGCCCTGTTGCTGAGCCGGCAAGCGTGGTGTCGATTCCCAGCAGTGACAGACCCTGCTGCAGAGCCGCTGAAATTTTTCGGTAGGTGTCTTGTATGGACCAGGCGGGGAAGAGGGACCGGTCGTTGGAGATGAGGGAGTAGGTGACTTCCCGATGGTGCAGGACCGCCTTCCCTCCGGTGGCCCGGCGAGCGACCGCGACGCCGTGTCGCCGGCAATACCCGAAATCCACTACCCTGGAAGCCTGCTGGGCCATGCCCAGGGACAAGGTCGGTTCCGGCCAGCCGTAGAATCGCAGGAAAGTCTCGACCCCTGCAGATTCCGCCGAGACCCGATGCAACAACGATTCATCCAGGGCCAGGTTGGAGGCTCCGTCACCAAGTTGTTCCAGCACCAGCGCGCAGAATGGTTCAGCCTGGTCGGGGGCTGGAGTAGTGCATTGGGCGATAGCGTCGGCTGGCGCCATGGATAGGGGTTGCGGGCGTGGGCAGGCGGCCGACATTCGGCCTCTGGCGGGGCGGGCGAAGACACCCTACCTGGTGGAGATGACCGTCAAGGGGCGATCCAGGCGGATGACCATGAGAGTTCCTGCCGGGATTTCGATTTCCTTGCCACCGCGCCTCAAGACATCGACCAGTCCGATGAGCCCGCCGGCCCCGGCGCCGATGGCTGCCCCCTTTCGGCCCCCGGCGATGGCTCCAATGCCGGCGCCGATGGCCGCCCCGGCTCCAATCTCGGCGGCCCTGCTCTTGCGGGAGGATTCTCCCAGGATGGTTCCTTCGCGGCGGTCCATTTCCTCTTTTTGAGTGTCGTCCAACTCCGCCTGGGAGGCGATGATGGTCTCCGAGACGCCGTTGGGGAAAATCAATCGCTCATAGGACAGGTGGACCTCCGCTCTGCCCTTGATGCGGCCAGACTGTCGGACTTCGGCAACCCGGCCCTCCACGGTGCTGTCCACCGGAATGACCTCTTTACCCCGAACCTGCACACTTTCGACGACCTTGGCCGTGAAGCGGTCTCCCTGGCGATTGGCCTTGGAGTTGAGGGTCGATTCCAGGCGCACCAGTATGCGCGTTCCCTCGGGCACTTCGTAAGAGCGGGTGGCCTGAGCCTGCAGGTTGACTTGGGACAAGAGGCCGGCACAAGCCAAAATGGCCAACTCCACTGAAAAGGGTTTCATGGCGTGCCTTCTTTCAACTTTGATCGGGCGGCGGCGCGAAAGACTCCGAAACTGGCGGGGCGACCAGACGGGACACTCCCTATGGCACGGACCCCGTCAGGAATAGAGTGATTATCTCTCCCCCTCCGCGGTCCCAGCGCTTCACCAGGAACAACAGGTTCATGCCGGACTTCAGTCCGGAAGTGAGTTCCCGCAAGTCACCGACGGTGTGGATCGGATTCTTGTTGATCTCCATGATCAGGTCGTGAGCTTCGATCCCGGCCTCGGCGGCAATGCTTTCGGGTTCGACTCTCATGACGTAGACGCCGCCTTCCTCTTCCGACAGTTCGAACTGCTTGGCCAGTCTGGGAGTGAGGTCCTGGGGGGAAATGCCCAGGCGAACCGATTCGGAAGGCTCCTCCTCTTGCTGGGCGCTTCTCCGGGCGATCGAAGGAAGATCCTCCCGATCCATGGCCGTCAACCGGGTGGTCCTGAGCCGGCTGTCCCGGATGTACTTGATGGTGATGGTGGTTCCGGGAGCCACCGTGGAGAGGACACGATGCATATCGTAGGTGTCATTGATCTTGTTCCCATCTACCTCCACGATGACATCTCCCTGCTCGAGACCGGCCTTGGCCGCGGGTCCGTCCGCCGGGTCGGGCTTCTCGACAATCACTCCCTTTCCGTCGGCTGCGCCCAATGCCTTGAGAGTTCGAGCAGTGACTTCGGCCTGCATCTTGATTCCGATGGCTCCCCGCCTCACCTTGCCATGTTCGATGAGCTGGTTGTAGACGTTGGTGGCCAGGTTGGAGGGAAGCGCGAATCCGATGCCGAGATTCCCCCCGATTCGACCAAAGGTCGGTTGGGTCAATATGGCGGTATTGACCCCGATCACTTCACCGGCCATGTTGACCAGGGGACCTCCGCTGTTGCCTCGGTTGATGGCCGCGTCGGTCTGCAGGAAGTGTTGCCACGGGGTGGAATCGCCCATGTTCTTTCGTCCGGTGGCGCTGATGATACCGGCGGTCACCGTCTGCTCCAGACCGAAAGGGCTGCCTACCGCCAACACCCAGTCCCCTTGACGCATTCCGTCCGAGTCTCCCAACCTGGCCGCCGTGAGGTTTTCTTCGGCTTCAACCCGGATCACGGCCAGATCGGTTCTGGCATCCTCGCCCACCACCGTGGCTTCGTACTCGTCACCGGAATGCAGCTTGACCGTAATGGTGTCCGCATTTTCAACCACGTGGGCGTTGGTCAGGATGTAACCCTTGGAATCCACCACGAAGCCGGATCCCAGAGACTGGCTTCTGCGCCTCCGCTGGGGCATTTCCGGACCGAAGAAGCGTTCGAAGAAGTCCTGGAAGGGATCGTTGCGGAATTGACGGCGGGAGGGCTCCTGCCTTCGGATAATCGTTTCGGTGCTGATATTGACTACTGCCTTCTCGACCTTTTGAGCCACTGTTGAAAAGTGCGACGACAGCTTGGTGGGCGAGGGTACGCTGATGGGGGCGGGGGTGGTGGCTGCCGACCTGGCGGCGCTGACCGAATGGTCGATCATGGTGCCGATGGCTACCCCGAGTATCAGGGTCCCCAGTATCATTGAGAAGAAAAGGAGTCTTCGCCTTCTCATGGCTCTAATTATCCTTTCTGCGGAAACGATCATGGTCACACCTTAACCAAAGTTTAATCAATCACCTCGGTGAGGGCAACCTCAGAAAGCCGCTGCAGGGCACGCCGAATGGGTGGGACAAGAGGCGCCGGGGCAAATCCGCCAGGCGGATGGCATGGATATCCGCAGCAGCATGGGTGGCCGGAATATTTGGTGAACTTCCGCAAGCCGGGGCCGGATCATCGCCGGAGTCAGCATCTCATGCAGGAGCGTCCCGTCCTGGTTATCCTGCGCATCCCGTGCATCGCTGTTCATATTTTTTGGCAATCGAATGGGGATATGCTAACATCCCGCCGTAATTTGGACGAGGATGTGCCGGGCAGGTTCGGCCCCCTCGGGCCGCTTGAGTCCCGGTGGTGGCCGCGCCCATTGCTTTCCGGGTCCGGTGCGGCGTTGCTTTCGAACCCCTATCCCTCACATACTCCCTGGCAAGGGCCCCTTCGGTTCAGGACCGGCCACTTTCGCCGATGACGCTTCAATTTGCCAATGTGCTGGTTTTTCTGGGCGTCGGCGCGCTGTTTATCTTTGTCAATCTGCTTATCGCCAGCCTGATTCGACCCTCCAAGTACAGCGAGGAAAAGCTGATCCCCTACGAGTGCGGGGAGAATCCGGTGGGTAGTCCCTGGATCAAGTTCAACATTCGTTTCTACGTTTTCGCTTTGATCTTCATTATTTTCGACGTTGAGGTGGCCTTTTTGCTGCCGTGGGCGGTGGTGTTCAAGGAACTGGGGTGGATTGCGTTCATCGAAGGACTCATCTTTATCGCCATACTGGTGGTCGGACTGGCCTACGTTTGGGCCAAGGGGGACCTGCAATGGGTGCGGCCGGAAGAACGCTACGAGTGATGGAAGGAAGCCATGGGAATCCTGGAGAATAGGTTCGGCGACAACATCGTTCTTACGACCGTCGACACCCTGCTGAACTGGGGAAGAGCCTCGTCCCTCTGGCCGATGACCTTCGGCCTGGCCTGCTGCGCCATCGAAATGATGGCGACCGGGGCTTCCCGCTACGATTGGGACCGCTTCGGAATGATTCCCCGGGCCACGCCCCGCCAGTCGGACGTGATGATCGTGGCCGGGACAGTCACCTTGAAGATGGCGACCCGGGTGAAGCGCCTTTATGAGCAGATGCCGGAACCCAAGTATGTGATCTCCATGGGCAGTTGCGCCAACAACGGAGGGCCCTACTGGCAGCATGGCTACCATGTTCTTAATGGCGTGGACCACGTGATACCCGTCGACGTCTACGTTCCCGGTTGTCCCCCGCGCCCGGAAGCCCTGCTGTTCGGCGTCATGAAGCTTCAGGAAAAGATCATGCGGCAGCGAGTGCTTCGCAGGAAGAGCACCGCGCAAGAAAGGGGCCGCCTAATCGGATGAAACAGGCCTCGGAGATCCTCCAGACCCTCCAGGAACGATTCCCGGACCAAATCCTCAAGTCCAGCCAGGAATGCCTCCAGCCCTTCGTCGCAGTGGCTCCGGGGGCTGTGGCTGAGATCTGCGCCTTTCTCAAGAACGATCCCGGGCTGGCCTTCGATTCCCTGATGTGTCTGAGTGGGGTGGACTACAAGGGTTCCAAGACCGAGCCGGAGCGGCTGGAGGTTGTCTACCACCTGTTTTCCATGCGCCATCGACACAAGATCGTGCTCAAGGTGGAATTGCCACGGGAAGATCCGGCCCTGCCAACGGTCGAGGCCGTCTGGGCCATCGCCAATTGGCACGAACGGGAGGTCTACGACATGTACGGCATCCATTTCGACGGCCACAGCGACCTGCGCCGGATCCTTTGTCCCGATGACTGGGCGGATTTCCCGCTCAGGAAGGACTATGTGCAGCCGGAGACCTACCGCGGCATGCCGGCCGCGCCGGCCAAGCAGTTTGCCGAA
>JAJECY010000272.1 GCA_022821775.1 Acidobacteriota bacterium | reverse complement strand
ATGGAAGCGCCGCGTGAGATTTTGGGTCTGCTCGATCAGCAGGTCGTCGAAGAAGAACTGCCGGCGCTTGCCCACTCGAAGGTAGACGCTGTCGGAGATGAGAGAGTTCATGGAGTGAAGTTTGAAGTGTGAAGTTTGAAGTGTGAAGTTTGAAGTGTGAAAAATTATTTGATCGACAGAGCCTTTTGCAAAATTCTTCCAGTAAGCGGGATTTATTACCGGGAAGGGTTGTGATCCCCGGGAAGTGGCGTCCGCTCCCCAATTTCCCTAAACTCCTTCAAGAAACGCGAGTATCACTCCCCCCTTGAGGGGGAGTCGGAGAGGTCGAGCCGAATGGCGAAGGCCGATCCGGAGGGGGGTTCGCACAAGGCGAGCCAAGGGCGAGATCTTGTGCGCCGTCGCGGGTTCGCACCGGCCAAGCTACGGGCCACGGCTGCTGCGGTGGGGAACCGCGCCGGCCCCACCTATCCCACCGCTGAATCTCACTTACGGGACGCCGCGTTGGCCCCCCTCCGGCTCGACGACGGGCTTCGCCCTCTCGCCGACTCCCCCTCAAGGGGGGAGTGATACGAGCGCTGAACCGGTCGCGTTGCCGGGGGGATTCATCCAATGATCTGTCCGGCAGGGCAGAGCCGGCGCTTGCCTGTTCCCCCAACACTCCACCGACCACCCTCAACACTTCTCCCTCCACCCTACTATCTTCCTCCTTCATACTTCCTCCTTCAAACTTCCACCTTCAAACTTCCACCATCAAACTTCAAACTTCAAACTTCATCCTTCCCCCCTGTCAGCCATTCCAGGTCGAACCTGGCGAAGGTGATCTTCTCGTAGGGGGTCCGGTCGCCTCTCTCGTAGAGGCAGCCGGCCGTCATGTCGGGAAGCACCGTCAGGCAGGAGTAGGCGGATGGTCCGGCGTGAATCTGCCGGGAGACCGGCCAGGTGCGGCCCTCGTCGTAGCTGAGACGAACCGTCATGTTGGTGCGATCGAGGGCGGCCGGGTTGGAAAAGAGAAGCCGGTCCCTGTCGTGATCCAGCCGGTTGGTGAAATTCGAGAGACTGGCCTGGCAGCGAGGTTCGATGAGAGCCGGGTCCAGGCTGACTTTTGACCAACTCATCCCGCCATCGGTGCTTCTGCTGATTCTGCGCCGGTTCCCCTCGGTCCCGCGCATGTTGAGCAGAAGGGTCCCGTCGCTCAGCTCCGCCACCTGGCTCTCGTTGGTGGTCCCGTCGGTGTAGGCTTCGCCGCCGATCTTCCAGGATTCTCCGTGGTCGTCGCTGAAGACCACGTGAGAGGCCGAGTAGGCGTCTCTTACAAAATACTTGGGGACGACCAGGCGTCCGCTTCGCATCTGCATGCCCTTGCCGGGTCCGGGGGAACCGGAATTCCACTCGGGCTTCTTGAACATGGGCGTGAGGTCGATCTTGTCCGACCAGGTCAGGCCGTCGTCGGTGCTCTTGATGGCCCAGTACATGAAGGTGTCGCCGGACAGCCCTGGCTGGGCGGTGCGGGTGCCCACCCCCACCGGGCAGTAGACGGTGAAGACCCAGATGGTGCCCGTCTGCCGGTCCACCAGTCCGCAGGAATCGGCGGTGGCGCCCTCGCCGACGTCCAGCAACACCCGGAGCGGTCCCCAGGTCCTGCCCTGGTCGGTGCTTCGTTTCATGACCAGGTCGATATTGTTGGGCGGGTCTCCCGGTTTTTCCACCCGGGCGTCGCAAAACGCCAGCAGCGTTCCGCTGGTGGAGGTCAGCAGCACCGGGATGCGAAACTGGGAAATGCCGTCCTGACCGGCGACGAACACGTCGGTTTGTTCGAAGAGGCCGGTCCCGGATTGGCCGCTGTCCGGCCCGCCCGGGCCTGAACCGCAAGTCGGAGTGCAAAGCATTACTGCCGCCAGCAGGTAGCACGCAACGGGTGTCTTCACGGGTAAGTTCCTTTCAGGATGCCGGCTCTTCTGCCTGGGGAAGAGCCGCACCGTGCGCCGCCGGTCCACCGGCGGGTGAATCGAGGGCATAAAGGGTGGTGGATACCGGGCGATGATCGACAGCCGAATGGTGATCGGTCTGAAACAGCCTGCGCAACTGGTCGAAGGGCAGGGGCGGTTTCCATCCGCTGAAGAGGCGCTTCCGGATTCGGGCGACCTGGGCGCCCGTGAGGGCCGGGTGTCGGCGCGGGAGACGGTCGGGGGGCCGGTAGGTAGCTCCCGACAGAATGGAGGTGGGCTTCTCCAGGAAACAGCGCACCCGGTCGAAAGAGCGATAGTCGAGGTAGGCCCACTGAAAGTCGTCGAACTCCAGGCTGCGGCCCACCTCGGTCCGATCGGGGTCCAGCAGCACCACCGGACCGGTTTCAACCCGGAAGGTGTCGTCCGGGTTTCCGTCGGCCCATTTCACCGGGTACTCGATCCGGTAGCCACGCGAAGGATCCTCCCCCGCAAACTCGCTTACAGCCACCAGTGGACGCCAGGATTGGACGGCTTCGCGAATCTCCTTCCCGGAGTTCAACCGACTTGCCCGACTGGGCTGGAGGCGCCAACCGCTGGAATGGAACCGGTCCACCCCGGGGCGGCTGGGGTTGAGGTTATAGGAGGAGGTATGGACACGCCGGATCAATACGTGCCGCTTGGAAAATATCATCCAGAAGTCGTAGCCCGGATCGAGGTGGTCGGATGGCGGGTCGGTCCTCAGGCCGGTTTGGGTCCGGACCGTCAGCAAGTATTCGTCGGATTGGCCGCTGGAACGGTCGAAGACCACGCACCGGCATTCGATCTGGATCCTGACCAGGATCTCTTGGTTCTTGGGGATGTAGTAGCAGAAAGAGCGTGAAAAGTCGGTGGCGGTGGTCTCAGGAGGCTCTGACCGGCGGTTCAGGCAGCCAGCCAGCGGTAGCGAGCTCAGAGACAGGGCGCCGGCCAGCCAAGCCCGGCGGTTGACGGCCTTTGCGGGGATTGCCATGGGTCTCCTCTGTCGGACAACGGTTCCCGTCCTTTCCGCCTGCCGGCGTAAGACCCCGCCGACTCCGCAAGAATATGTCCGCGGAAATCACTTTGTCCAGTCCGCATCGCCTGGACCGATGTGTGCACGCGGTTGCTTCAAGAACAAGTGGGCCGTCTGGTTGCGCAGGTCCTTCCAGTCGTGTCAGGATAGATTTCCGTCATAGCGGTGGGGACTCATGTTCTGAGACGGACCATCACCATGAAGATGAACATTCCCGGCCAGGGAGAAGTCGACATGACGCTCTTTGAAACGCGAGAATACGGTGTCGAAGAACTTGGCCGGTAGCAATGCCCGGCGGCGGGGTGTAAATCCGTTTCCAGCCCCGGGCGGGAGCCTCGGGGGAAGTCACTCAATCGACCTTTGATCTGAACGAATGCCCATGAAAACCAATCGACCTCTTTTCTGGATCGTGCTGGCGCTGCTCTCGCTGGGTTCCCTGGCAGGGGCTTACCGGTATTTTGGCGAGGCTTTCCCTCTCATTACCCTGGATCTTCAGATGGATCGGGCTACCGCCCTGCAGCGGGCCAGGGACCTGGCCGGTCGCTACCAGTGGGGTCCCGAGGAGTATGAGCAGGCGGCTTCCTTCGGATCGAGCTCTCAGGTGCAGAACTACATCGAGCTGGAGGGCGGGGGGAAGGAGACGTTCTCCCGGGTGATGGCCAGCGACCTCTACTCCGCCTACACCTGGAGCGTCCGCCATTTCCGCGAGAAGGAGACCACCGAGAGCCTGATTCGCTTTACCCCGGCCGGGGAACTGTGGGGGTTTCGCGAGAGGCTGCCGGAAGACCAGCCGGGGGCCACGCTTTCGGAAGAGGAGGCTCGAAGCCTGGCCGAGACAGGCCTGAAGCAGATTCTGGGAATCGAACTCGGGCCGTATGAGCTGGTGGAGCATGCCCAGGAGGTGCAACCGGGAGGGCGAACCGACCACCGGTTGGTCTACGAGCACCGGCGCCGGGATATCGGGGAAGCACGCTACCGGCTGCGCTTGACGGTGAGCGGCGACCGGTTTACCGAGATCGCGCGATTTGTCAAGGTGCCCGAGGCGTTCAACCGGCGCTACCAGGAAATGCGCTCTTCCAACACTGCCATCGGGGCCGTTGGAAGCGTCGCCATGGTGTTGGTCTATGTCCTGGGCGGGTGCCTCATCGGTCTCTTTTTTCTCCTGCGCCGGGGTTGGGTGCTGTGGAAGCAAGCGCTTTTCTGGGGTCTGCTGGTCGCCTTTCTGCAAGGCCTGGTGGCCCTCAACCAGTTGCCGCTGGCCTGGATGAACTATGACACGGCCTTGTCCCGCCAGGGATTCCTGGCCGACCAGATCGCGTGGGCCCTGGTCCAGTTCGTAGCCCTGGGCATTGTGCTGACTCTCTCATTCATGGCCGCCGAGACCCTCTCGCGCAAGGCATTTCCCCACCATATCCAGCTCTGGAAACTGGGATCCCGGGGAGTGGCCAATACCACGCCGGTCCTGGGATACACGGTGGCGGGATATCTGCTGGTGCCTCTCTTCTTCGGGTATGAAGTGGCGCTCTATTTTTTCTCCAACAACGTGCTGGGTTGGTGGTCCCCCTCCAATGCGCTGCTGGAGCCGGATGTGCTGGCGACCTATCTCCCCTGGCTTTCATCCATAGCCATTTCGCTTCAGGCCGGCTTCTGGGAGGAGTGCCTGTTTCGGGCCGTTCCCCTGGCCGGCGCCGCGCTGCTGGGGCGCCGTTTCGGAAGGCCGGCCCTGTGGATCGGCTCGGCCATGGTTCTGCAGGCGCTTATTTTCGGCGCCGGCCACGCGGCCTATCCCACCCAACCCGCCTATGCCCGGGTGGTGGAGTTGATCCTGCCCTCCCTTTTCTTCGGCGCCGTCTACTTGAGGTACGGGCTGTTGCCGGCCATCGTGCTCCACTTCGCCTTCGACGTGGTCTGGTTCGCCATCCCGCTGTTCGTGTCCGAGGCGCCCGGCGTCTGGGTGGATCAGGTCCTGGTCGTGCTGCTCACCCTGGTTCCCCTGGGGGCTATCGGGTGGGTCCGATGGCGGGTGGGGGAATGGAGCGCCCCCTCCCCCGACATGTTGAACGGAGCCTGGAGTCCCCCGTCACCACGGGAGCCCGGGGTCGAAGCGGACGCGCCGCCGGTTGTGAGCGTCCCGGTGCTGGCTCCGGCCCTGCGCTCCGGGTTGCTGCTGGGAGGGATTGCCGGTCTGGCGGTCTGGGTCCTGCTGGGGAAATTCCAGACGGACGTGCCCGAGTTGAAGGTGGATCGGGAGAAGGCAGTGAAGATCGCCCGGGAAGCGCTGGAGGAAAGAGGCGTTCAAATCCCCTCGACCTGGCGGGAGATGGTCTCCATTCGGGGGGAAACGACCCGGACCGGACGATTCATCTGGCAGACGGCCGGCTCGGAAACCCATGCGCAACTGGCCGGTTCCTATGTTCCGGGAGCGCGCTGGAGGATTCGGTACGCCACCTTTGAAGGAAGCGTGGAGGAACGGGCAGAGGAGTACCGGGTGATTGTGGCCGACTCGGACACGGTTCCCCGTGTCATCCACAGGCTTCCGGAAGCCAGGAAGGGTGCGGCGTTGTCCGAGGAGGAAGCGCGGTCCAAGGCTCATGCCGCGGTTGCGGCCCGTTTCGGCCTCGAACCCGGAGATCTCGAGGAGGTCTCGGCCGAGCCCTCCCAGCGGCCGGCCCGCCGGGACTGGACCTTTGTCTTCGCCGATAGAACCCAGGCGCTTCCCGAGGGGGAGGCTCGGGTGGCGGCCGTTGTGGCGGGCGATGAGCTGTCCGACGTCTACCGTCTTGTTCACCTGCCCGAAGATTGGGAGAGGGGGGAGCGCAGCCGCCTCAATCGTGTCAGGATCCTCGGCGTTATCCGTGGCGTCCTGTTGGCTTTGGGGGCAGTGTTCGCAGCCGTGGTCGCCGTGGTCGGTTGGAGTCGGAAGAGGTTTTCGGCTCGGACGTTCCTCTGGCTGGCCCCGATTCTGTTCCTGCTCCAGCTTGTCGCCTTTTTCAACGGGTGGCCGGCCATGATTTCGAATCTGGCCACGGCTCAGCCACTGAGCCACCAGCTTCTGGGGCTGATCGCGGGTGGCCTGATCGGGGCCCTCTTCCTCTCGCTCCTGTTGGCCTTGCTGTTCGGCTGGGTAAAGATCTCGGGCCGCTGGGGCGGTGAAACCACGGTAAGAAGAATAGCCATGGGGGCGGCCGTGGGCGTTGTGGCCAAGGGGCTCCAAGTGCTGGCAACGGCCTTCACCGGCGCCAGGGCTCCGGCATGGCCGGAGTTCGGAGCTCTGGACAACGTCCTGCCGGCCCTGGGTCCGCTGGTGCAGTCGCTCACCCAATACTTCATCCTCCTGTGTGTCCTGCTGGTGTCGGTCGCCGCCGTGGAAGTGCTGACTCGCGGCTGGAGCCGGCGCCGCTATACCGGCGGCCTGTTCATCCTTCTGGGACTGGTGTGGCAGCCCATCGACGTCGAGGGCCCGGGGGAATTGCTGGTCAAGGGGCTGCTGTTGGGGGCCGCGCTGCTGGCGGCTTATGTCTATCTGCGGGCCGAGGCGGGCCTGATCCCCCTGGCGCTGGCTTCCTACCTGGCTCTCGGACTCCTGCAGCAGGCCGTCGACCAACCCTACGGGGGAGCCCTGCTGCACTATGGACTGGCGGCGGCGGGTCTCTTGATTGCCGGCTGGCTGTTCTGGCGACACCTGGGCGGGGAGGTCAGCGAGAGCATAAGGCCGCCGGCTTCCGAGCAGCAGGTGTGAGCTGCCTTGACTGGCGCCGTTCTCCGGTTCCCTGGAGACATCGGCCGGGGCGTAGCCGGCAGAACCGGCGTTGACCGACAGGAGGTCATGATGATTCTGACGACAACTCCCTCCATCGAGGGCAAATCCATCCGCGAGTATCGCGGCGTGGTGACCGGTGAAGCCATTCTGGGGGCCAACCTGGTCAAGGATCTTTTTGCCGGGATACGGGACCTGATCGGAGGCCGGTCTGCCGCCTACGAACAGGAAATGGCCAAGGCCAGAAGTATCGCCTTGGGAGAACTGGAGCAAGCCGCCCGGGACCTGGGGGCCAACGCCGTGGTGGGAATCGACCTGGACTACGAAGTCCTGGGAGGGAAGGGAAGCATGCTGATGGTGAGCGTCAGCGGCACGGCCGTGGTCATTTTCTGAACTTGGGCGAGTATAATTTCGGGAACCTGGTAATGAAACGGCGATCCTTTCTAGAGGCAAGTCTGGCGGGACTGGCGACTATGGGCTGGGCCGGAGGGAGAAAGTATCGCATCGGCGTGATCGGCCACACCGGCCGCGGCAACTATGGGCACGGGCTCGACACGGTGTGGCGGGCCTTTGGCGATACCGAGGTGGTGGCGGTGGCGGACCCGGATGACGAGGGCCGCGCCCAAGCCAAGGAGCGCACCGGGGCGGCCAGGGATTACCGCGACTACCGGAGGATGCTGGACAGCGAGAAGCTGGATATCGTGGCTGTCGCTCCGCGGTGGCTGGACCAGCGGGCCGCCATGACCACGGCTGCCGCCGAGGCCGGCTGCCACATCTTCCATGAGAAGTCTTTCGCCCCCAGCCTGACCGAGGCCGATCGCATGGTGGCGGCGGTGGAGCGGAACCGGGTGAAGGTCCAGATGGCCCACCAGATGCGGACCTCCCCCTTTGTGACCCGCGTCAAGGCGATGATTGAAGCCGGCGAGATCGGCATGATCCAGGAGGTGCGCGGGCGGGGCAAGGAGGACCGGCGCGCCGGCGGAGAGGACCTGATGGTCCTGGGTTCCCACATCTGCGACATGATGCGCTACTTCCTGGGCGACCCCAAGTGGGTCTTCTCTCACGTGACGGAGGATGGGCGGGAGGCGGGCCGGGAGCAGGTCAGGGAGGCGACCGAACCCATCGGACCGGTGGCCGGCAACCAGATTGCGGCGATGTTCGGCTTCGGCGGCGGCATCCACGCCTACTTTGGCTCCAAGGCCAGCGATCGAACCGACCGAAAGCGCTTCGGGCTCTGGATTTACGGCAGCCGGGGCGTGATTCACCTGCCGAACGACGTCTACCCCAGAGGCCAACCCTGGATCCTGCGCTCACCGGGCTGGTTACCCGACGAGACCCACCGCTGGGAGCCCATTGAAGCCGGGCCGGCGGCGTCAAGCCGCTTCCGGGCCGAGGGTCACACCCTGGGCAACGCGCTGCTGGTCGCCGACCTGCTGGAAGCCATCGAGCAGGACCGCAAGCCGGCCTGCAGCGAGCAGGATGGCCGCTGGACCATCGAAATGATCACTTCGGTCTACCAGTCCCAGAAGATCGGAGCCCGGGTGGACCTGCCTCTCGAGGACCGCCGGCATCCATTGGAGACCTGGGGGTAGCGCTGAGACCGAATAGTGGTCAGTTGTCAGTGATCAGTGGTCAGTTCAGCCCCCGCCCCCACGACGGGGCGGACCCTTCGAGTGGGAAACAGGGGGGCCTCAAAAAAGAAGAACCACGAATGAACACGAATAGACACGAATACCGACGGACCTCCTTCAACCACAGCCGTCCCTGGAATACTCCTGCAATTTTGCCCCCTTGGTGTGACCCTGTCATGGGATGAAGCCCACCCGGGAGCGCGGGCGTCCCGCCCGCACCATAGCCCGGCACGGCTTGACCTTCTCCGCCACTTGGATCGAACGCCAACGGCGCCGGGAAATCGATAGTTTTCATGAACATGGATGCACAGGATAAACAGGACGAGAGGTTATTGCACCGGAAGCCGGCTGGGGCGATGATCCGGTGCGGCCTTGCCGGTGCCCGGGATTGCAAGCCGGACCTTTCCTGAAAAAAACCTGTGCATCCATCCATGCAGCCTGGATTCGAATCGAGCGGCGGAGCCGCGGCAGCAGTTAGCCGTGGGCGTGAACCCGTGGACAGGGTTGGCCCAAGAGTCGCGCCGCGTAGGCAGCGACAGCACCTGCCCACGGGTGCAAGCCCGAAGGCGGCGGCGGAAGCATCGGAAGGAAGAGCATGCGGGCGGGACGCCCGCGCTCCCGGGGGGCACGACCCTTCCCGGTAACAACTCCCGCCCCTCCCGAATTTTGAAAAAAGACTCTGTTGTTTCAGGCAAATCAAAGGACCATGCCTTCGTGATCTTGCGATCCCGTCACGGATCACCTCAGCGCCTTGGCGGCCCTTCGTCGTCCTTCGTGTAACTTCGTGGATTACTCTTTTCTGTTTTTACCGGCAAGTACCCATGGCCCGGTGCCTTCAGGGCCGGGGTTTGAATTCGTACTTGGGCTTGACCGACCGATTGAAGGGGAAGGGAGGCCAGTATCCCTGGATCATGCTGGAGAGGGCCTCGGTCACGCCGCGGCGAAGGTCTTTGCCCGACTCCACCGAGCTGGATCCCTGATGGGGTGTGAGCACGACGTTGTCCAGGCTTCTGAGGGGGCTGTCGGTCCCAAGGGGTTCCTCCTCGGTCACGTCCAGAGCGGCGCCGCCGATACGCCGTTCCTTCAGTGCCTGGATAAGCGCCTCCTCGTCCACCACTCCACCCCGGCTGGTGTTGACCAGAATCGCCGAGGGCTTCATCAGACTCAACTCGGGAGCGCCGATGAGATGCCGGGTTCCGGCACTCAGGAAGGTGTGCAGGGAAACCAGGTCCGACTCCCTCAGGACCTGTTCCAGCGACATCAACTCCACGCCCGCTTCAGCGGCCAGCCGGGGATCCACGTAGGGGTCGGTGGCCACGATGCGCATGCCGAACCCGCCCAGCCGGGGGACCATGTGCCGGCCGATGTTTCCGAATCCGACCAATCCCAGGGTCAGGCTGCTGATGCGGCGGAGCGGGTGCTCCAGCGGTGGTTTGTCCCAACCGCCGGCCCTCACGTGGCGGTCCAGAACAACCACGCGCCGGGCGGATGCCACGACCAGGGCTGCCGCGTGGTCGGCGACTTCCTCGACGCAGTAGTCGGCCACGTTGAAGACAACGATGCCGCAGTCGGTGGCGGCCTCGACGTCGATGTTGTCCACGCCGATCCCGTAGCGGCCCACGGCCCAGCAATCGGGCAGGGCTTGCAGGACTCTTCGGGTAATGGGTGTGAACAGGCCCTCGGTCAGGATGATCCTGGCCCCGGCGCAAGCCCGAATGATCTCCTCCTCGGTTTGCGCCGACAGCAGCACCAGCTCCCCTCCCAGATCCTCCACGGCTTTCCTCTCGGCCGCATAGAGACGGTCCTTCTCCTTCTGCGGGCGGTCGCAGTCCACGTTCACGACTCTGACGGGCTGATCTCCCTGTTGGCTGGCCATGTTGTTCGCTCCTCGCTGTGTGTCGATGATTTCCTCTACTCCGATCCGCAATCTCCTACCCACGCCGGAGCATTGTACCCGAGCCTCAGGCAATCGAAAGAGTGAATCGGACCTGTCGCCTTTCGCCGATCAAGGTTAGCAAACGGTTGTCCTGTGCCCGGACGTTTTTTCTCCATTCTTGCGTCACCTGCTTGAAATTCGGGCGCCGGTTGCAATGGCGTTGAACATGATGCACAATCGAGGCAGATGGAGTTGTCGTCTTGGGGCGGGTGCCGGGGCGGGTACCTGAAGATGGGATTCACTCATCCTTCCGTTTGCTGTCCTGCCTGCGGTAGTTATGGCCGCCTTGAAAAGTCTCGCGTATCAAGTTCGGGTCAGGGTGGCCCCAGGAGGCGTGCCGTGTTCGTCAGACCCTTTGCAATTCCAGGTTTTGCGCAGGTCCGGAGTGTGGTTGCCATTGCGGTGCTGCTTGCGGCGGCCATTCCCGCCGCCGGCCAACTGCTGACCTCCCGCGTGGACGGGAGGGTGTTGGATCAGACCGGCGCCGTGGTGCCGGGCGTGACGGTGACCTTGACCAACGCCGCCACCAACGTGGCCCGGGAGACCACCACCAACACCTCAGGTCTCTTCATATTTCCCAACGTTTCCCAGGGAACCTATAGCGTTGAAGCCGCCGCGGACGGCTTCAAGACGGCCCTGGTTGAAGAGGTTCAGGTTGCGCTGGGCGCCCCCGCCAATGTCGACATCGTGGTGGAGGTGGGCGTGGTGACCCAGACGGTGGTGGTGACGGCGGCTGAGACTCAATCCGTGATGAACGAGGTCAACGCCGAAATCAACACCAACCTCAACCGGGAGCAGGTCAAGGATCTTCCCTTGAACGGGCGCAGCGTGACCCAGTTGGCCCTTACCCAGGCCGGCGTGACCAGCCCCGGCGGGACGCGCTCGGCCGCCATCAACGGGGGGAGAGGCACTTTCAACAACTTCACCCTGGACGGAATCAACAACCAGGACACCTTTATTCGAACCGACGCCCTTTTCGGAATTATTCCGGTACAGGAGAGCTTCATCGAGGAGGTGAGCATCACCACCGCCAACGCCGACGTGGACGCCGGCCTGGGAAGCTCCCAGACCCAGTTCGTGACCCGCTCCGGGGGCAACGCCTATCACGGGGAGGTCTTCTACTACCACCGCAATGATGCCCTCAACGCCAACGACTACTTCAACAACGCCGCCGGTATCGACAAGGAGCGGGTCTTCATCCACCAGTTCGGCTTCAACGTGGGCGGTCCCATCCTGAAGGACAAGCTGTTCTTCTTCGTCAACTACGAGGAGGAGCGCAGCCCCGGTACGGCATCGGTGGTCCGCACCGTGCTGACGGAATCGGCCCGCGCCGGCAATTTCAGCTACGTCAGGCAGGACAACGGACAGATCGCCACGGTGAACCTGTTCGAACTCTCCGGCTTCAGCCCCGACCCGGCCATCGCCTCCCTGGTGGACGTGACCCCGCTGCCCAACGACAGCAGCGTGGGGGACGGAAGAAACACTTCCGGCTATCGCTTCAACAGCATCGACAAGAGCGATGCCGACTGGTTCGTATTGCGGGGAGACTACGAGATCAGCCCCGGCCACTCCTTCACCGGGACTCTCCACCAGTTTGGCCTGGATACTCCCAACTCGGTGTTCAACGGCATCGGCTCCGTCTTTCCGGGTCTGCCCGGCGCCGGGCAGAGCTCTTCACGAAGGCTGGGTTCCTTTGCCCTGACCAGCCTGTTGAAGCCCAACGTCACCAACGAGGCCAGGGTGGGCTACCAGACCTCGAGTCCCCGGTTCTTCACCAACGAGACCTTTCCCCTGGGCTACCAACTGTCGCTGGGGGGCGGTTTCAGCAACCCCGTCCGGAGTTTTATGGCTCAGGGGCGCGACACCCGCAACGTGGACATCATGGACCACATCTCCTGGGTCAAGGGGAACCACACCGTCAAAGTGGGCGGAAGCGTTCGCCTGACCCAGGTGGATCAGTTCAATGACGCCGGAACCGTACCCACCTATTACCTGGGATTCGGTCCCGGAAACCCCGATCCCCTGGTTCCCGATATTTTCCCCGGAGGAATCGCTTCCGGCGAGCTGGGCGCCGCCTCCGGACTCCTGGGCACCCTGGGTGGATTTATCGACAGCGCCGATCAGACGTTCAACGCGGCCTCGCCCTTCTCAGGCTTTGTCGACGGGGCCTCCAATACCACCCTGCTCAAGCAGAACTTTGTCAACTTCTACATGGGAGACACCTGGCGGATCACCCGCTGCCTGAGCCTGAACCTGGGTTTTCGCTGGGAATATCACTCGGTTCCGGATGAGGTCAACGGTCTGGCCCTCCTGCCGGTGGGCGGCTGGCAAGCGGTGCTCGACCCGGACGCCGTGGTGGATCTGGCCGGCTCCACCAACGGGAGGCCCTTCTACACCGGCGACGGCAACAACTTCGCTCCCAACATCGGCATCGCCTTTCAGCCAGGCCCCGGCCACAAGACCGTCATCCGCGCCGGCTACGGCATCAACTACGTGGTCGACAACGGCTTGACCACGGTGCTCAACGCCCTGCGGGGCAACGACGGCCTGAGCCAGTCGGTGAGCCTGTCGGGGCTGAGCGGCACCGTCAGCGGCGGCGGGCTGGTGCCCATTCCGGTTCCCGAGTTCCGGATTCCCCGCACCGCCCGGGACGGAATTCTGGCCGATTCCGGGGCCGCCCTCTTCACCATCGATCCCGGGATGCGCACCCCCTACCTGCAGCAGTGGAACATCGGGGTGCAGCACAGGCTCATGCGGGACACCGCCGTTGAGGCACGCTACGTGGGCAACCATGGCGTCAAGCTGACCCGCGCCATCGATCTCAACCAGGTGATGCTGCCTCCGGACTTCATCGAGGATTTCCGGCGGGCGCAACGCAACCTGGCCGCCAACGGGGATCCCAGGGTGGGTGAACCGTTGCAGATCTTTCCGCAACTGGGTTTTGCCGGCTTCCTGCAATCGGGGAGCGTCCAGAACTGGATTCGCAACGGGGAGATCGGCCAGTACATCGGCGGTTTTCTGGCCATCAACCGCATATTCTTCTTCAACGGCGAGGGAGGCGAGCGCTTCGGCGCCACCCTGCCCGCCAGCTATTTCCTGCGTAATCCCAACGCCTTCGTGAGCGACGTGGTGGGAAACAACGCCTTCTCCAAGTACCACGCCCTGCAAGTCGAGATCAGGCGGCGCTTGCGCTCGGGCCTGACGGGCCAGTTCAACTACACCTGGGGGAAGGTGCTGACCAATTTCTCCGGCAGCCAGTCCAACTTCCGCGGGCTGTTCGACAACGCCCAGCCGGAGCTGGAGATCCTGCGTCCCGACTTCGACATCACCCACACCTTCAACGGCAACTGGGTGTGGGAGATCCCCTTGGGCGCCGGACGCCGCTGGATGAACAGCGGCAGCATTCTGGACACCATCGCCGGCGGCTGGGACCTCAGCGGATTCTTCCGGATGCGTTCAGGGGAGGCGGTCAACATCATCTCCCAAAGAGGAACCATCAATCGGGGCGGTTCCCGGGCGCTGACCAATACCGTTCACCTGGAGGGGATCGATATCAACGCTCTGCAGACCAAGACCGGGGCCCACCGCCACCCGGACGGCCGGGTGACCCTGTTCGATTCGAGCCTCATTGACGACGGCGGCTTCGGAAATGCCAACGTTTTCAAGAATCCGGCGATGCTGCAGGCGGGCAGCCTGGGCCTGTCCCCCGTGAGCGGGCCCTGGTTCACCACCCTGGACGTGGGCCTGCGAAAGAGCATTGCACTGCCTTTCACGGAAGAGTCTCGGTTGCAGCTTCGGGTGGATGCCTTCAACGTACTCAATCACACCAACTTCGCCGTTACCAGTACGTCGGGAATCAGTGACCTGGGGATCTCCAACATCCACAATCCCAACACCACCGACTTCGGCCTGATCAGCGCAGCCTTCTCGGCCCGCACCCTCCAGGTGGGGTTGAAGGTGGAGTTTTAGGAGCCGCCACAATGGAAACCGCACTCGGCCAACCCTGGCACAAGAAGCTGCACTGGCGGATTGCGATAGCGATGCTGCTGGGCATCGTTGCCGGTCTGATCGGCGGCGAGCCCCTGGCCGACAAGGTGGGCTGGCTGGGGGATCTCTTCATCCGCATGCTGAAGATGATCATCGTACCCCTGGTGCTGACCTCGATCATTACGGGCGTGGCTTCGGTCGGGGCGGGGGCCGGCTTGAAGCGACTGTTCAGCAAGACCCTGGGCTACTACGTGATGACCAGCCTGGCCGCCTGCCTGGTGGGGCTGGTGCTGGTGAATACCATCCGCCCCGGAGTCGGCGCGGATCTGGGGAATGCCGAAGTCGAAAAGATGCCCGATCTCACCGTCATCCAGTCTCCCGTGGACCTGATCCTGGACATGGTGCCCGACAACATCGTTTCGGCAGCCGCCAAGCCCAACATGCTCTCGATCATCTTCTTCTCGATCGTGGTGGGCATCAGCATCAGCAGCCTCCGGCAGCGTCATCGCGAGCCGTTGCTGAACTTCTTCGAGGCGGGCTTCGAAGCCATGATGCGCTTGACCGGCGGCATCATTCGCATCGTGGCTCCGCTGGGAGTGTTCGGTCTGATCGTTCGCCTGGTGGGCACCACGGGCCTGGGCGCCTTCAAGGCTCTGGGGCTGTATGCTCTGATGCTGGTCTGCGGCCTGACCATACACCTGTTCGTCAACCTGCCGCTCATTCTGCGTTTTCTGGGCGGAATCAATCCCATCGTGCACTTCAGAAACATGGTCGAGCCGATGGTGATGGCCTTTTCCACCAGCTCGTCGGCCGCAACCCTGCCCGTCACCATCAATGCCGTGGAAAACAAGGTCGGAGTGTCCAATCGAGTCAGTTCTTTCGTGCTGCCGATGGGGGCCACCGTCAACATGGACGGCACGGCGCTCTACGAGTGCGCGGGGGTGCTCTTTATCGCCCAGGCGATGGGGGTTTCACTGGGTCTGGAACAGCAGTTGCTGGTGGTGATCACGGCGCTGTTGGCCTCGATTGGAGCAGCCGCCGTGCCCTCCGCCGGGCTGGTGGTGATCTTCATTGTGCTGGAGGCCGTCAACCTCAGGGGACCTCAGGTGGAGCTGATCGTGGGAGCCATGCTGGCGGTGGACCGTCCGCTGGACATGTACCGCACCGTGGTCAACGTCTTCAGCGACTCCTGCGGCGCCGCCATCATCGCGCGCTCCGAGGGCGAGACCGGGGTGGATGAAGCGGTTGCGCCTGCGTCCTGAAAGGGGTTGCCGATCCTGGTTCGCAGCCGCCGCCCCTGCTGAGATGAACCCGGAAAAACGTGGCGGTCCCGTGGGAGTTCATATAAAATCGTTGGTTCGTCAGCATTTCCGACGTTCCTTGAAGACCAGCGAGGCGCTATGCAGAAAGGGAATAACTCTGGAATGGAATCCCAACCCTTGTCGTCGGCACCCGAACCGTTGAATGCCGGGCCGTCTTCCCATTCGTCTCCCGCTATTCCGGCTGCAGCCAGATCCGTTCGTGGAAGCACCGGCAGAACCGCGGCCATAGGAAAATCGCTGGTACTCACCGGAACCCTTGCCGGTCAGGAAGATGTCTTTATCGACGGAACCGTGGAAGGGACCATCGAGTTGCCGGACAGCGACCTGACCATCGGTCCCAACGGAAACGTGAAAGCCAACATCAAGGCCAGGAAAATCACGGTGTTCGGGCGAGTTACCGGGAAGATGTTTCCCTCGGAGAGGATTGAGATCCTCAAGACGGCAACAGTCAGAGGCACGGTGAAGACACCCCGAATTGTGGTTGAGGAAGGCGCTGTAATACATGGAAAGATCGAGTCTCTCGGACAAGACATGAACTTCCCGGCGGCCAAGCAAACGAAACCCCTGATCATTCGACAGGAAAGCCGCGGTTGAACCCACCAGGCGCCGTCAAATGAAAACAGCCAACATCGGAGAATCCATCAGGTTCGAGGGAACTCTCAGCGGACTCGAAGACGTCGTTGTCGACGGGGAAGTGAAGGGAACCGTCCGGCTTCCGGAGTTCAGCTTGACCGTCGGCCCCACCGGAAGGATCAATGCCGACATCGAGGCCAGAAACGTGACGGTTCGTGGTCGCGTCACGGGGAATATCGTTTGCCTGGAACGCATGAGGCTTTGCAATACCGGCTCGATCGATGGCGACGTGAAGGCCCCCCGGATTCTCATTGAGGATGGAGCCGTCGTCCGCGGCAGAATCGAAGTAGCGAAGACGCCACCGGCGTCCGAAGCCGTGCCGCAATCCAAGTCTGCTTCTCTTTCCACACCAGCCGTGCACTCCCCTGATTCCTGAGAATCTTGCCGGAGCCTTCCGCCGCTCCCTCTCTGTGGCGGTTGAGATTCTCAAGAGCAGCCCCGAAAAGCGCAAACCCCGCCCGCCCGGGTCTTTGGGCCAACGGCCACGTTTCCGAAGTCGCAATAGGACCTGCCAAAGCGCTACAATTTCTACCTCTCCCGAGAGCAGCACAAGCCGCACCACCCTATGGACCCGGATATGATCCCGGGGACGAAATGAGCCCAACCGGATTCCGGAAAATTGGTCGAATAGCTCCGGATGGGACTGCCTTGCCCGGGTCGACCGGTTCTGGGCAAAGAAGGCGACGTGGTCCGGCGACGATGGATATGGATTGCCCATACTGATCAATATTGCTAGTATGGTTTTCATGAAGACGACGATTGATATCCATGACGAGTTGCTGGCACGCGCCAAACAGCACGCTAGGAAAAAAGGGTGTTCGTTGCGTTCCGTGGTGGAGGAGGGCCTCCGTCAACTGCTCTCCCTGCCTGAATCACGGAAGCGGTACCGGTTGCCGGATCTGAGCACCGGAAATCCGGAGGCTGCCGACCCGCTGGAAGCCTATTCGTGGCAGGACCTGCGTGGAATGATCTACGGAGAGCCGGAGAGCCATTGATTGCGGTCGATACGAACTTGCTTGTCTACGCCCACCGCAGGGAATCAAGATCGCATGAGGCAGCTCGTGAGGTCTTGCGGGAGTTGTCTGAGGGAGACAGGGTTTGGGCGATTCCCTGGCCTTGCTGTTACGAGTTTCTAAGCGTCGTGACCAATCACCGAATCTGGAGGGAGGCAGCCACTCCGCCACAACTTGCCTGGCAGCAGCTCGAAGCCTGGATGTTATCGCCAGGCAATCGGCTTCTCGGTGAGACAGACGACTTCTTGGAGATTCTGGGTGTCCTGGTTCAGCGGTCGCGAGTACGGAGCGCCATCGTGCACGACGCTCGGATTGCGGCGATCTGTCTCGCCCACGGCGTTGAATTCCTGCTCACTCGAGACCGCGACTTTTCCTTGTTTCCCGAACTCAACCGGAGGGACCCGTTTCATGACCCGTGGCCGGCTCCGTAATTTCAGCGTTTGAGTGATAGCGCCTCGGCCCCACCGCTTCACAAGCCGATCCGACCTACCTGTTTCAATTCCGGCTTCTATTCCCCTTAGATTTTCTTAGTGTCACTTCGCCGTTCTTCGCGTCCCTTCGTGGATTCCTCTTTTTTCTTTCCTGTCTCTCCAATTCCGCCCTCGCCACCAGCGCGGTCGTGGCGAGTTCAAGATCAGAAGAATCGCATGGTGTAGGTCAGCCGCACGCCACGCCCAATCTCCGGAGCCAGGTCCTTGATGAATGAGGAATGGTTGCGGTAGAGACGGTCGCTCAAGTTGAAGACCTTGACCGCGAACTGATGGGCCACGTGTTGCTGGGCGAAGGTGTAAGAGGCCTTCAGGTTCATCACGGCGTATCCCGGTGTGCGGGTCTCTCCGGTAAAGGTCTGGTGCTGCTGCGCCGCCATAATCAGCTCAGGCGAGACCCGGAAGCCCTGGTGGTTGAAGTCGAACCCGAGCTTGCCTCGTAGCGGAGGAATTCTCGGCAGCGGCGTATTGAGGTCGGTCTCCTGGGCATCCACGTAGTCCATGCCGAGATTGAGCCAGAGCTTGGGATTCAAGTTGATTCCGAGGTTGGCCTCCGTTCCCAGGAAGCGGGCATTGAGCTGGGTGAATTCGATGACCGGCAACTCACCTTCGACAGTTCCGGGAGCAAAGGGAAAGATGAAGTTGTCGAAGTTGTAGTAGAAGAGGTTGAACTCTCCTCTCAGATTCCGACTGTTGTGGCGCAGGGACATTTCGATGCCGTCGCCCGTTTCGGGGCGAAGGGCCGGATCACCGATCTCGAAGGACAGCGTGCCCGCGTGGGGCCCGTAGTTGTAGAGTTCCTCCAGGGACGGAGCCCGGAAGGAGTGGGAGTAGTTGACGACCAGCGATCCTCCACTCCAGGTGTCCACCTGCAGGCCGGCTGACGCCGATGCTCCGGTAAAGGTGCGATTTACGGCCTCGGGAATTTCCTCGCCTTCTTCGGCCTCGTGTTCGTGCTCATCATGGCCGTCCTCCTCGTCTGCATGATCTCCCCCGATGTCGGCAAGACCCGGCCGATAGCGCTGGGTCTCCAGTCGGCCGCCGAACTGGAACCGCGTGGTCTCGAAGTCCAGTTCCTCCAGGGCAAAAAGGGCGAAACCGGTCTGATCGATGGGGGGCGACAGCGCTTCCTCCCCCACTGCCGAATATTCTCGATCCAGCCCCCAGAAGCCGAAGCGACCGCTCAATGGTCCAACCTTTTTCTGCTCGAAGACTCCCCGGTAGACGAATTCCTGCTGGTCGAACGTTGTGCCGACGTGCTGCGCCCCGCTCTCGAAGAACTCGATCTCCTTGTGATTCCAGTCTGTCACGTTCAATTTAAGAACGAATTCGTCAATCGCCGTCCCCAGGTCCCTCAGTCCCCCGGTGAAGCGGAAATTCCGGCGTCGTGAGTCGAGAAGGATACGGTCGATCTCCTCCTCGCCGTGTCCGTGCTCGTCGCCTTCCTCGTCGTGGTCGTGATCTTCGTCCTCGTCGTGGTCCTCATCCTCGTCGTGGTCGTGATCCTCGTCCTCGTCGTGGTCCTCGTCCTCGTCGTGGTCGTGATCCTCGTCCTCGTCGTGGTCCTCATCCTCGTCGTGGTCGTGATCTTCGTCCTCGTCGTGGTCCTCGTCCTCGTCGTGGTCGTGATCTTCGTCCTCGTCGTGGTCCTCGTCCTCGTCGTGGCCGTGCTCGTCTTCCTCCTGACCGTGGTGTCCGTGGAAATCCTGCGCGAAGGGCACACCGTAGGAGCCGTCGTCGAATTTGGCTTCTACGCTGAAGAAAAACTTGCTCCCGTACCAGCCCAGCCCGCCGCCGCCGTTTCTGAGTTGAGAGCGTGAATTGTAGATCTGCCCCTGTCCTGCCGCCCCGTAGTCACCGGTGCGAATACCCCCGCCGCGACCCCACATCATCCATTTGCCGATTCCATACTCCAGACCGGCGCTGCCCCCACCCAGTGCGTTGGCGGTGCCGGCCGCACCGGTCACGAATCCGCGAAACCCCTGGTGAGCATGTCGGTGAGCTTCGTGGTGGCGGCTGATGGCGTTGACTGTGCCGCCCATGGCATTGCCGCTGTAGAGCAG
>JAJECY010000132.1 GCA_022821775.1 Acidobacteriota bacterium | reverse complement strand
ACCTACTCACCGCTGGATCTCACTTTCGCGACGCCGCGTTGGCCCCCCTCCGGAGCGACGGCAGACTGCGCCGTCTCTCCGACTCCCCCTCAAGGGGGGAGTGATACTTGAGGCCTGCAAACAGCTCCCTGCTGGGTCGGGCGGCAGGGTGGCTGCCTGCCGGCAACCTCGCGCTGACGCTCCGCGACCTCCAGCCAGAAATAAGGATGCGGGCGGGACGCCCGCGTTCCCGGGGGTCACTCCCCGCGAGGGCGGCGGCGGGCGTAGAGGCATAGCACCGAGCCGACCAGCAGCAGGAAGCGCACCGGAATCAGCAGCCATTGGGCCAGCCAACGAGACCCGGCGACGACCAGCCGGGCTGCCGCGGCCAGGGGCTGCAGCAGGACCCGGGCCGGCGGCAGCACCCGCCCCGGCCGCCAGGGGGGCGGGCGGAGGCGCCGGAGCCGGGCAACCAGCAGCCTCCCCAGCAGGGAGAGGCTGAGCGGGGCGCACTCCAGGCGTTCGTCGAAAACCAGGATGCGGCTGCCGCCGCAGGCCAGGGCAAAGAGCTTGGGGCGCAGGCGGGCCGCCTCGCCGCACCAGAGGACCGCCACCTCCCGGTAGCGCCGCCTCCTGATCCGAAGCCACAGCCTGAAACCGCCGGCCAGGTCGCGACGGTGGGGAAAGACCCAGATGTGGCCGGCGGGCGGCTCCTGGCGCAGGTAGGGCAGGTCGGACGGGCTGCAGAGCAGGTGCAACTCGGGCCGGTCCGACGGGGTGCGGCCGCACAGGAACTCCCGGGCCTTGCGGATGTTGCCGGCGCTGGAAGAGCAGACCAGCAGGACCTTGTCAGGCATGACCGGCCTCGACCACGTCCAGGAACTGCCGCCCGACCACGCTCCAGTCGTAGCGCTCCCGGATCAGTTCTCGGGCCCTGGAGCCCAGCTCGGCCCGCCGACGGCTGTCCTGGAGCAACTCGACGGCGGCGGCGGCAAAGGCCTCCGGGGAGCCGGCCATGATGAGCTCCTCCCCGTGACGCACCCGAAACCCCTGGGCTCCCAGAGGCGTGGTGACCACGGCCATGCCCATGGAGAGCGCCTCCAGCAGCTTCACCCGCATGCCGTTTCCGGACAGAATGGGGGCGGCGAAAACGGCGCATTCACGGTAAACGGCCCGCAGGTCCCGGACGTAGCCCTGCAGGCGAACCCCGGGAAGGCGGCCCAGCCGCTCCTTGTCCAACATCTCCGTATTGCCGCCCACCACCCAGAACTCGGCTTCCGGATCCTGGCGCAGCACGGCCGGCAGCACCCGCTCGGCCATGGCGTAGACCGACTCCCGGTTGGGTGGGTGGCGATAGTTGCCCACGAAGAGCATCTTCTTTCCGGGGGGAGCGCCGCCGGCCTCCGGCCCGGCCTGGAAAAAACCGCTGTCCACCCCGATGGGGATGGTCCGCAGCCTGGAGGCAGGGACGAACTCGCTCAGCAGTCGGGCGTCCTCGCCGGTCATGCAGACGACCGCGTCGAAGCGGGAGCAGGACCGGACCTCGTAGTTGAGCTGCACCATCCAGTCGTACCACCTGCGGCCCCGGGTCCAGGGATTGCCGGCTTTCTCGAAAGCCCGGGCCGCATTGGCGTACTGCACCTCGTGGAGAGTGAGCACGGTGCGCCGGGCGCCCTCCCGGGGGACGTGCTGGGCCATCTGGAGATACTCGGCCTGGATGACGTCGAAGCGCCGTCCCTGGAGCGCCCGCCGGACCTCGGCGGCCATGGCGGCGCCGGCGAACTCGTAGTGCTCGGCCGGCCGGGGAATCCAGAGGTGGCGGGGGGGAGCCGGCCGGCGCGGCACCGCCCGAACCTCCACGCCCAGAGGCTCCAGCTTCTGCAGCAGCTCTGTCTCGCGCTCGTGCTCGATAAAGGAGATCAGCCTGACGCGATGCCGGGAGGCCAGGAACTTGACATTGTAATACATGCGCAGGCCGCCGCCGTGCAGCCCCAGGGCCGGCGGATAGGCGGTCAGCACCAGGATGTCGAGGGGAGGCATAGGCAATTGGGGACCGGGGGATGAAGCATGGGTCGATCCCTGATCTGCATGGACTATTTACATCGATGAACAGGATTTACAGGATTGATTGGGGAGCTTGCAGTGCCCTTTTCCCGAGCATTCGCAAGCCCGCGCCGGATCATCGCCAGAGCCAGTTTCCCGTGCAGCAGCTTCCCGCCCTGACAATCCTGTGCATCCTGTCTATCCATGTTCTATCAGGTTTTTTTATCTACATGGATGAACAGGATATACAGGATATTTTTCCGGACTATGCCTCGGTGTCAGGCGTCCTGTAATCCCGGGCATCCGCGAATCCGTAACGGATCATTGTACCCGTCAGCTTCTCGTGCAGTGGCGTCCAGTCCCGGTTAATCCTGTGCATCCTGTGCATCGATGTTCAACTATCGGTGCGCCTCGATTGATCTGCCCCGTCGCGAAGGCGGCGACAGCAGGTTTCCCGCAAGCACCGAACCTGGCTGCGTCTCTCCATACATTACATTATAAGTAAGGAAGAGTTGTGGCGGGTTCCTGGGCCGACCTGCGGCGTCGGCCCCGGCGATTACTTGAACGCCAGGAAGACGGCTCGATCCCCGGCCAGGTACTGGGGATTGGCATCGGCGGGCGGGGCCACCGGCTCCACTTTGGAGAAACCGGCCGCGGAAAGCATCTCGCGCACGGCGGCGGCATTGGGGATGAAGCTCAGGCCCCGGTGGGCCGCCAGGCGGTTCTCCTCAGTGTCGGGCTCCCGGTAGACGGCCAGGGACGCCGGCAGCTCCAGGAACCTGCCGGTTTCTCCCCAGCCGCTCACCAACGGCGCCTGCTGCCGGGTCAGTTGGCTCTCCACCACGCACATCCGGCGGGTGATGCGATGGAGAATCCTCAGGGCCCCCATGGGATTCTCCAGGTGGTAGAGCAGTCCCAGGAACAGGGTCAGGTCGTAGCGGTCCGGCGGATCCTGGTTGGCCAGGAAGTCCTCCACGGCGAAGGCGAGCCGACCGGGGTCCTGCCCTTGAATCCGCTGCACGGCCCGGGCCCGCTCGATGTTGAGGGGCCGCACGTCGATCCCCTTGACCCGCGCTCCCTTGGAGTGGAGCAGAAAGCTGAAGTAGCCTTCGTTGCAGGCCACGTCCAGGCAGTCCAGCCTGGCCAGGCCCTCCGGAAAGGATTGCTCCAGGGCGGGCAGGATCATATCTTGGCGGGTCCGGTGTATCCGGCGCAGCTCCGGGGAGAGCAGCGGGGTGCGGATGCCGTCTCCCAGGTCGAACTCATACATCCAGGCCGGGGGGGTGTGAGCCAGTTGCAATCGTTCTTCCCTGGTCATCCATAGTCTCCCGAGGTCTCGGCGAAGATGGAGGCGTCGCTGCGGCGATAGTCGGCCCGGCGGCGGGTGCGCTTGTAGAGGGCTTCCGGAAACTGGAGCAAGGCCCTGAAGAATGCTCGAAGCTCGAAGAGGACACTGGTCCGGGCCAGGAAGCGGGCCTGGGTGAGCGGCAAGAAGAAGCAGTGCTGCAGGATCCATGCGGCGTCGGTGATGCTCTTCCAGACGAACAGATACTGATTCTTGCGAATGGTGTTGTCAACGAAGTTGTCGCCGAACTTGCCCCGGTTGGTGCCCCGGTGCTTGTGGACCACCAGGCTGTCGGTGGCCAGCAGGCTCTTCCAGCCCCGCTTCCAGGCCTGGTAGGAGAGGTCCACGTCTTCCAGGTAAAAGGGATCGTAGAGCGTGTCCAGGCCGCCCAGGGCCAGGAACTTGCGCCGGTCGAAGGCGCTGGAGCCGCCTCCGGCCCAGAAGACGGGCAGGCGCGCTCCGGCCGGCTCGGGCGGGACCTGGTCGTGGTAGGGCTCGGGGAACCCCTGCCGCCAGCGGGACCGGGTGTTGCCGGTCTCCTCCCGCCGGCGCGACTTGTCCTGGAAGAAGACCTGGGAGGTCACCGCAAAGACGTTCTCGTCCGCAAAACCTTCCAGCAGGGGCCGCAGGAAGCGCGGGTCGACCTCCATGTCGTTGTTGAGCAGCACCACCACGTCGCCTGAGGCCGCCTGCACGCCGGCGTTGTTGCCCCCGGTGAAGCGCCGGTTGCGGTCCAGCGCCACCACCTTGACCTGGGGATAGCCGGCCTTCAGGAAGGCAAGGCTGTCGTCCCGGCTGCCGTTGTCCACCACCAGGATCTCGTGGCCGCCTCCGTCCCGGCGGACGGCCTCCACCACGCTGGGCAGAAACTCCTCCAGCAGGTGCCTGCCGTCCCAGTTGAGGACGATCAGGCTGGCTCGGAGGCGGGCAGGCAGGCCCGGCGAGGCAGGCTTGCGGCGAAGCAGAGAGAACGGAAGGTGGAGGATCTCGGCCAGGCAGAGCCCCAGGGCCACCAGCAGGTCGAAGGGGACCATCAGCAGCAAGGCGCCCAGCCTGGGCCAGAAGCCGGGCTGCAGAGGGTTGAAAGCACTCCCCATGGCTCAAGCCCCGGGGTGGCGGATGCGGTCGCCCAGGTACTCGCGCAAGGCGTCCCTCCAGTGCTTGAGGTCATCCATCCCCAGCTCCTCCAGGTGATGGTTGGCCAGCACCGAATAGGACGGGCGCCGGGCGGCGGCGGCGAAGGCGTCGGAGGTGGTGGGCGTCAGGTCGGGCTCGAGGCCCAACAGCCGGAAGATTTCGCCGGCGAATTCGTACCAGGTGCAGTTGCCCTTGGAGGTGACGTGAAAGAGACCGTAGTGGGAGGTCCCGATCAGGGCGGCGGTGGCGCGGGCCAGCTCGCGGGTGCTGGTGGGGGTCAGCCGCTGGTCGTCGACCACCCGGATGGACTCCTTCCCGGCGGCTTTCCGGATCATGGTCTCGACGAAGTTGCCGCCCTTGCCGCGACTGCCGGCGCGGCCGTAGAGCCCGCAGGTCCGAATCAGGAAGTGCTTCTCCCAAGCCGATTCCACCAGATGCTCGCCCGCCAGCTTGGAGACGCCGTACACGTTGAGAGGGCGGGCCAGGTCGTCTTCCCCATAGGGCCGGCGGGCGGCCCCGTCGAAGACGTAGTCGGTGCTGTAGTGCACCAGCGCGGCCTCGACCTCGCGGGCAGCCAGAGCCAGGTTGTGAACGGCTTCTCCGTTCACCTGCAGGGCGGTCGACACCTGGGACTCGCAGTCGTCCACCCGGTGGAAGGCGGCGGTGTTGATCACCACCCGGGGGCGCTCCGACCGCAGGAACCGGCGAACCCGATCGAACCGGACCAAGTCCAGGGAGCGGCGGGGCGGGGCGAGCAACTGGTGGCCGGCCAGGGCCTTCACCAGGTCGGCGCCCAGTTGGCCGGAAGCTCCGATCAGGAGGATCTTCAAGTCAGCGGCTCCCAGGCTCCCGGCCACCCATGTTGACCACGGCCGGCTTGAAGGGCGCGGCCGGGACCGTGTCGAACACCGAACCGGTGATCCTGATGATCTTGTCGGCCTCCTCCAGGAGCTTCATCCAGGCGATATTGTAGTAGCGGGGATTGTCGAAGTCGGTATAGCCGTAGCGGGAGACGCTCTCCACCATGTCCTTGACGGCTTCCTCCACGGTGACCGCCGGGGCGAATCCCAGCACCCGCTCCAGCTTCTTGCCGGAGACGCGATAGCTGCGAACGCCCTGGTAGCGGTAATCCGGTTTCAGCTCCACCTTCACCCCCGCTTCCTGCAAGGTCCGAACCACCCGCTGCGCCAACTCCGAAATCCGAAAGTTGCGGAAGACCACGTTGAAGATCTCTCCCGAGACCCGGGACTCCTCCGCTTCCAGACAGAGGATATAAGCCCGGGCCGCATCCCGGATATCCACCAGCGGCCGCCACATCTCGCCTCCGAAGTGGGTGGTGACGTGCCCCTTGGACAGGGCGTCCCTGAGAAAGGTGTTGACCACCAGGTCGTAGCGCATCCGGGGGGAGAAGCCGTAGACCGTTCCCTTGCGCAGGATGACCGGGCAGAAGTCCTCGTCGGCCAGCGCGAGCAGGGCCGCCTCGGCCTGGTACTTGGAGCTGGCGTAGGCCGCCTTGGGATGGACCGGGGAGGTCTCGTCCAGGACGACGTCCTTCTCCTCGTCGGCGATGCCGACATCGTAGATGGAGCAGGAGGAGGCGAAGACGAACCTGCGGATTCCCTGCCTCTTGCAGAGCCGGGCCAGCGACAGGTTGGCCCGGGTGTTCATTTCATAGTTGGCCTGGGGGTTGTATTCCGCCGTGGGATCGTTGGAGAGGCCGCTCAGGTTGATGACCGACTCGATGCCGTCCAGCACCGAGGGGTCCATGGCGCGCACGTCCCCCTCCGCCAGCTTGATCCGCTCCCTGTACTCGCGAAGGCCGCCATCCCCATAGTACATGCGGTCGAAGACCCTGACCGCGTAGCCCCGCGCCAGCAGTTCCCTGACCAGCACGGAGCCGATATAGCCGGCGCCACCCACCACCAGAATCATGACCAACCTCCTCGGGTTTGGATTACCGCTGTTTCATCCCTTATGACCCGCCAAGCTGGATGGGATGATTGTGCGACCAAGTGAAGTGTGAAGGATGAAGTTTGAAGTGTGGAGAGTGGAGAGTTATTTGATCGATACGTTATGCACTGTGTCGGTCGCGGCGCGGGCCTTCAAAAAAGCTCAATCAGGTCCTCAGCCGCCTGGCTGCGCCCGGAACCCTCCGCTGCCCCCTCTTCCATCTCCTCACTTCAAACTTCAAACTTCCCACTTCATCCTTCAAACTTCTTCCTTCAAACTTCAAACTTCTTCCTTCAAACTTCAAACTTCCTGCTACCGTCCCTTGACTTCCCACACGTCCCCGAAGGAATCGGGGGGGATGCGGACTTCGTCCGGCTTCTGCCGATTGTAGACCTCGCTGGCGGTGCTGACGAGCTGGGTGTCGTCCTCCAGCGCCATCCACCCATGGTAGACGCCGGGCGGCACCACGATCAAGGACGGATTGCGGACCCCGGTCACGATGATCTGCATTTCATTGTAGGTGGGACTGTCGGGACGGTCGTCCCGCAGCACGAACTTGGCCGTTCCGTGGCTGATAAAGAACCAGTCCCACAGCCTGGCGTGCTTGTGGAAGGCGCGGATGGTCCCGCGGGTCGCGTCCCCCACCAGGTAGACCTGCCCGAACCGGGTGAAGTGCTCGTCGGTGCTCCTCAAGATCTCGATCAGATAGCCCCGGTCATCCACGTGGGCGACCAGAGGCACCACCTTGACGTCCTTGATCATCATGCTCCTTTCCGTTGTCCATAGTGGCCGGGGGGCGGCCGGCCCGCCAAACCCCGAGTTCCCCGACGGTCATTCAGCCCGCGGAGGCACCGGCTCCAGCCCCCTTCAAACTTCCCCCTTCAAACTTCAAACTTCAAAACTCACCTGCCTCAATTCAATGCGGCAGCCCATCTTCAAGTAGCCGTAGACCGTCTCCCGCTGCTTCAGGGTCAGGTTCAGGGCGTTATCCACGAAGTCGCACATCTCCGAGTCGCGGTGGGTCCCGTTGGCCACCGCCGGGGTGAGGTAGTAGTGGCCCGGCTGCAGCACCGGTAGCCGAATGTGGAAGTCCACCGTGTAGATCTGGCCCGGCCGGGCCGGCGGCAACCGCAGGTTCTCCACCGAGGTATTGCTTCCGGAGATCTCCTCGCCCAGGCGGTTGCGCATGAGTATTCCGATGAGAGGGGATTCCACCGGGCGGTCGAACCGGACCGAAACCCTAGCCGTCACCAGGTCACCGTGAAAGAGGCTTT
>JAJECY010000134.1 GCA_022821775.1 Acidobacteriota bacterium | reverse complement strand
CAAGCGACATCACTACAGGCCAAGGTGTTCCGAATGCTCAAAATCGACCCCAAGAAAGGTGTTGCCATAAACAAGACAGGTTGATCCTACGTAAGCTCCTCTTTTACATTCAATTACGCTTGTTTTGCTCGTGAAGTTCCGCCTAAAGGTGGCGCGCAACTACCTGCGCGGCCGGGGCGGCGATGCGGGAGGGTAGGCCCGCCTCACGAATTCAATCTCCAGATGCCGTAGTTCAGGTAGGTGGCGTATCCCACCCAGGCGAGGTAGGGCAGCAGAAGCAGAGCTGCCACCAGACTGTGGGGTTTGAAAGCCAGAAACGTGATCAGGATCGCCACCCAGAGCAGCAGGATCTCAACCAGGGCAATGCCGGGCTGGCGCAAGCCGAAAAAGAGGAAAGACCAGGTGATGTTCAGCAGCAGCTGCAACCCGAACAGGGCAAGGGCCAGCCGGGCTCCCTCGAACCCCGACCGGGTCCAGACCTGCCAGGCCGCCACCGCCATCAGCACGAACAGGGTGGTCCAGACCGGTCCGAAGACGCTGTCCGGCGGCGTCCCGGGCGGCTTGATGAGCCCGGGATACCAGTCTTTGACCGATTCCGCCGTCGCCAGCGAGCCGAGATAGCCGGCTCCCAGACACACCAGGAGCAGCCCAGCCAGGACACCCAGGGATTGCATTGTCAACCCTCCTTGCGGCGTAGCGCTACCGTCTCCCCACCCGTTGAACACTGGGCTATGCGTCTGAGCATGCCCTCGAAGATCAGCCTGTGGAGAGGATAGAGCCCGTACCAGTAGGCCAGGCCCGCCAGCCCCAGGGGTTCGAACTCGGCCGTCTGCCGAATGACGGACCCGGACCCGGAGGACTCCACCTCGAACTGCAGCCAGGCTCGACCCGGCAGCCGCATTTCCGCCGACAGTCGCAACAGCCGATCGGGCTCGTAGGCCTCAACCCGCCAGAAGTCGATGGTCTCCCCCACCGCCGGACGCTCCGGATCCTTGCGGCCGCGCCTGAGGCCCGGTCCGCCGGCCATCAGATCCAGCCACCCCCGCAGCCTCCAGAGCCAATTGAAGGCGTACCATCCGACCCTTCCTCCGATCTTGCGAATCGGTGAGAAGGCGGCGCCGGTCCCGACCTCGACCCTCTGTGCCCTGGAGTCGACCAACCGAGCACCGTAGCGAACGCCGGCCATTCCCCTGACGGGCCCCGAGGAGGACAGAGCATCGGACCATCGGGTCTGGGCGAACTGACGATCTTCGTTCACCAGGGCGCGAGCGATCGATTCCCGGAGCGTGCGCGGCCGGATGTCGAACCTGTCGAGCGCCTCCGGCTTTTTGACGACGGTCTCGTTTCTGAGGCTGTCGACCAGTTGGCGTCCCACGCGGGCATAGACGGGGGTGACCAGGCCGAGCCACAGGCCCGACAGCCTCGGGGATAGAAAGGGAACCGGGATCATCGCACGGCGGAGTCCGCGCTGCCTGGCGTATTCTCTCATGATGTCGCCGTAGGAGGCCCGGTCCCGACCGCCGATCTCGAAGACGCGACTCTCGGCACTGGGAAGCTCCAGCGCAGCCACCAGGTAGGCGATCACATCCTCGACGGCGATTGGCTGAGACAGCTTTCGCACCCATCGCGGGGTGATCATCACCGGCAGCCGGTCCACCAGGGCGCGAATCATCTCGAACGACAGGCTGCCCGATCCGATGATGATGGAGGCGCGAAACTCCAGCGCGGGGACGCCGGAGTGCCTGAGGATGCGACCCACCTCCTGGCGGCTGGACAGGTG
The DNA here is from genome assembly GCA_022821775.1 of Acidobacteriota bacterium. GTDB lineage: Bacteria > Acidobacteriota > Terriglobia > Versatilivoradales > Versatilivoraceae > Versatilivorator. The sequence continues at coordinate 3,812 of JAJECY010000134.1, read as the reverse complement.
GCCGGAGAGATCTTCCCGGCCGCCCAGCCCTCCCAGGTAGACGATCCGCCCCACCCCTGCCCTGCGGGCCGCCTCCGCGAAGGCTCTGGCAGCCAGGCGGTCTTCTTCGGCAAAGCTGCCCCCGGACGCCATGGAATGGACCAGGTAATAGGCCGTCGAGACGCCGCGCATGGCGGCCGGAAGCGTCTCCGGCCGCGCCAAGTCCCCCCCGACCACCTCGGTGCCGGGGTCGACCCGCCCCCGGAGAAACTCCGGGTGCCGCGCCAGGCAGCGGACCGATCGCGATTGCTCTTCGAGTCTCGCCAGCAGCCGGCCGCCGATGTATCCGGTGGCCCCCGTAACCAGTATCCGTCCTCCGGAATCGACCGAACGCGATCTCGACTCGTCGGTTTCGAACAAGGGCAATTTCAGTTGCTGCCTTATTGCTTGCAAGAGGCTCCCTTCGATTCCGGAAACCGCTCAATCAGCCGTTCCCGGCGATAGCGGAAGATTCGGGACAGATCGGGCGCAATCAACCACCGATCGACCAGCCGGCCTCCCCAGACCGCGTAGCGCACATGATCCTCGACCAGCGTGCCGCCCTCCACCGGGCGGAAGCGGTGCTGGTGAATCCATCGGCGATAGGGCCCCCGGACCTGCTCGTCCACAAAGAGACTGGGAGGATCCCAGGCCGTGATACGACTCCGCCAACGCAGGGGAACTCCGCGGAGCCGGAGTCGATAGTCGATTTCCGTGCCTCGCTGAATGGCAGACGGTGCGGGATCGAGGATTTGAAAGTGCAACCAGGGCGGCGTGAGCAGATCCAGGTTCCGCGCGTCGGCGAAGAAGGGAAAAATTTCCTCCGGCGTCCGCTGGATCAGGACCACGCTGTGCAACTCAAGGGTTTTCACGCCGGTCTTCCCCGGTTCGGAAATGCAGTTGTACACGAAGTTACACTTTGGGATTCCAACGTCTGGTCTCGGCGTCGAGCACTGGTAGATTATTGATTAACATCGATGCACAGGATTAACAGGATTATTGTTGATGGTCTGGATTCGTGTTAATTCGTGTCCATTCGTGGTTCGCCTTTTTTGGCGATCAGCCGTTTGTCCTGGGAATGATCCGCGTGGTAGGTCGGGGGGCGCGAAACCAATCAGGAATCGCTCCCCTCGCCACCCTTGGCCGGAGACGATAGCCCAACGGCTTCCAGCAGAAAGCGGGCGGCCCGGGCGGGAGACTCCCCGTCGACGTCCACCCGCTTGTTGGCGGCTCTCATGGTCCCGTCATCGATGATCCCGTCAAAACCCTTCAGCGCACTGACCAGCTCGGCCCTGCGGGCCGCCGCCGGAGAAAGCACCAGCACGGCGTCATAGGGCGGCAGCGCCTGGAGCGGATCGGTCAGAACCGCCAGGTCGTACTCGATGATGCGGCCGTCGGTGGTGTAGGCGGAGATGACATCCACAACTCCCTCGCGGGCGGCGGCGTACATGAGACTGGGGTCGAAGGTCCGCTTCTCTCTGAAGTCGAGACGGTAAGCCTCTCGCAGCGCTTTCCATTCGGGCCGGACGAAGAACTCGAAGTCGGCCCCGATCGTCATATGAGGAGCGTGCCTGGCGAGATCCTGAATCGAGGCGAGTTCCAAAGCCTCCGCCTTGTGTTTGGGAACTGCCAGACCGTAGTTGTTCTCGAACCCCAGCGCCCCCAGGACCCGGACCTGGTGCTCCCGCTGCAGCCAGTTCTTCATCTGTTCCAGCAGATCCGCCCGGGGAGGAAGGTCCTGCCGCTTCATGACGTTGGCCCAGATGGTTCCCGAGTAGTCCACGTAGCAATCGACGTGCCCGGCGGTCAGGGCGTCGAACAGGATCATGGAGCCCATGCTGGATCGGTTCTCGGCTCGAAGACCGGCTTGGGTCAATCTCTGGGCCAGGGCCTCCGCCAGAACATACTGCTCGGTAAAGGGCTTGGCCCCGACCACCACCACGTTCGACCCCTTTGCCGTGGGGATCTGAAGAATCAGGGTGGAGAGCAGGATGAACAGCAGGCCGGCCCCCGCCAGCCAACCCTTGGTTCGGCTGCGCCCGGCCACGGCCAGCTCCCCCAGGCGAATGAGCTGATCCAGCACGATCGCCAGCGCCGCCGCGGCCGCACAGCCGACCAGGACCGCGGTGGAGTTCTGGGTCTGCAGGCCGCTGAAGATATAGTTGCCCAGGCTGGTGGCGCCGACCGGAGTGGACAGGGTGGCCGATCCCACCACCCAGACGGTGGCCGTGCGGATGCCGGCGATGATCACCGGGGCCGCCAGCGGCAACTCCACCCGGAAGAGTCTCTGGCGCGAGGTCATGCCCAGGCCCTCGGCGGCTTCCAGGATGTCCGGGGCCACCCCCAGGATGCCGGTGACGGTGTTGCGCAGGATCGGCAGCATGCTGTAGAGCAGCAGGGCGATGAAGGCCGGGAGGAAGCCGATCCGTCCCAGCAGGGGTACCATCAGGGCCAGCAGGGCCAGCCCGGGGATGGTCTGGGCCACACTGGCGACCGTGAGCACCGGCCATTGCAGCGGTTTCACCCGGGTCACCAGAATGGCCAGGGGCAGGCACACGGCGATCCCGCTGAACAAGGCCACCAGGGTCAGGGTCAGGTGATGCCCCAGGTAGTCGGGAAGCAGCCGCAACTGGTCCGCCAAAGCGGCCTCGGTCATTTCCCCTCCCCCCCGGAGCGCAGAATGGATTCCACCTGGTCGGCCTGGCGCCTGGGCGTCTCCATCAGGGCGGCGATATAGGGGTGGCTCGGGTTGCGCAGGACCTGGCCGGGCGAACCCGTTCCCACCAGGACTCCCTGTTTCATCACGGCAATGCGATCGGCCAGCAGCAGGGCTTCGGTCATGTCGTGGGTAACCATGACCACCGTCAGGTTCAGGGTCTGCTGCAGGCGCTTGAACTCCCGTTGCAGGCCGTCGCGGGTCATGGGGTCCAGGGCGCCGAAGGGTTCGTCCATCAGCATGATTCTGGGTCGGGCCGCCAGCGCCCGAGCCAGCCCCACCCTCTGGCGCTGTCCCCCTGACAGCTCGTGGGGCTTTCGGTCGCGATGGGTCCGGGGAGAGAGCCCCGTCAGTCGCAGCAGTTCATCCACCCGGTCCCGGCAGGCGGAGGGTTCCCAGTTGAGCAGCCTCGGCACCACCGCCACGTTCTCGGCCACGGTCATGTGGGGAAAGAGGCCGACCCCCTGAAAGACGTAACCGATCCCACGGCGCAGGACGACCGGATCGACCCGGCAGACGTCCCTCTCCTCCACCAGAATCCGGCCCCGGCTGGGCTCCACCAGGCGGTTGATCATCTTGAGCAGGGTCGTTTTGCCGCAGCCCGATTCGCCCAGCAGCACCAGGAATTCACCGGCTCCAACCTCCAGGTCGACTTCCTGCACGGCGAAGCTCCGCCCCTGGTCGAATGTCTTGGATACCTGTTGAATACAAATCATGATGGAGCGCTCTGGGATTCGGGGTCGGCTTCCCCGGCCGAGTGGATGACGGCTTCCGTCTTTTCCCTGCCGGTTCCGGCCACCTCCGCCAAATCGCCCGTCCAGTATCGGGGATTGAAGAGCTCCAGGGAGAGAAAGCCCTCGTAGCCGATGGCATCCAGGTCTCTCAGGAAAGCCTTGAGCGGGAGGATGCCCTCTCCCGGATAGACCCGGTCGGCGTCGGTCTGCTCGAACCGGGGAGGGGAAGCGGGAGCGTCGTTGAAGTGACACACGGCAATCGTATCGGAGGACAGGTCCTTTATGCCGCCGAAGCCGGAACCGCCCCGGTAGAGGTGAAAGGGATCCAGCACCAGGCAGCCCTG
>JAJECY010000063.1 GCA_022821775.1 Acidobacteriota bacterium | reverse complement strand
CGGTCCTTCAGGCCCTGGAGTCCCTGTGCAACCGCATGTTCGAACGAAGCGGGTGGCGAATTGTGCTGGATTCCGAGGGATATCGTTCCGTGCGGACCGAGGAGCTGCAGCTCATGGCGGTTACCGCCGCCGAGCAGGTGAAGCGGCTGGGCACACCCTTTCCGTTGAATCCCATGTCTCCGGAGGAACGACGCATCGTCCACCTGGCCGTAGCCGAAGACGAAGCCATCCGAACGGAAAGCGAGGGATACGGCGAATTCAGAAAGGTCGTCATCCATCCCAGATAGTCGGCAGATCAGCGCCCCCCGAGCCGCTTAGGCGGCGGCAACCTGCAGCCTCCCCGACAGCGCCCGAAAAAGGCCAGAAAAGAGCGCCCCCCCCAGGGGGGACAAGCGTAGTGGGATCAACATCTTGTGGGCGGCTCGGCCCACAGGTGCGGATTACCCGGCGTTTCTCTGCATGTCTCGCCAAGGGCACTATGGGACGATGCCGAGAATCTGTTAAAATACTCTAAGTTAAAGAGTTAACCAGATTCGACGACGATTCTTTCACGGGTAGCGCTCGACTCTGGGATCGGCAATCATGCCCACCTTGATTGAAGACACCATAGCAGCCATTGCGACTCCGAAGGGCAAGAGCGGCATCGGGGTGATTCGCTTGAGCGGAGGAGATGCCCGAGGGATCGTGGAGGCTGTCTGCGGCTGTCGGGGCAATGGTCTTCAGGATCGAACCACCCGATTGCGCAGCATAAGGCGCCCAAAAACGGGGGAAGTTCTGGACCAGGTCATGGTGACCTATTTTCGGGCGCCACGATCCTTTACTGCCGAAGACGTGGTGGAGATCGGTTGTCATGGCAGCCCGGTGGTGCTTGAGGCCGTGATGGCGGCCTTGCTGGAAGCCGGCGCCCGAATGGCAACGCCGGGCGAGTTCACGCTGCGAGCCTTCTTGCGGGGCAGAATCGACCTGGTGCAAGCCGAGGCGATTCGGGACCTGATCGAGGCCAAGACGCTGTTTCAGGCTCGAGTGGCCCGCCAGCAGGCAGAGGGATCGCTGTCTCGGCGGTTGAAGCCGACCAAGGAATTGCTGGTGAGGTTGATCTCGTTGCTGGAAGCCGGCATCGACTTTGCCGACGACGACGTGCCGGTTCTGGCAGAGCAAGCGATCCTGGACCAGTTGCAGCCGGTGGTTGCGGCGTTGCAGGAGCTGGAGGTTGGGTTTGGGCGGGGACGGTTGCTGAGCGGCGGAATCACGGTAGCCGTGGTCGGTCGCACCAACGTGGGCAAGTCTACTCTTTTCAACACTTTGCTACGTCAGGAGCGCGCCATTGTCAACGAGCGTCCCGGAACCACGCGCGACGTGGTTGCGGAAGAGGCTCACTTGGGGGGGATTCCGGTGCGCTGGCTGGACACGGCCGGGATTCGCAGCTCGACCGATCCGGTGGAGCGCATTGGAATCGACAAGACCCGTGAGGCGCTGGCCGATGCCGACAGGTTGCTTCTGGTGCTGGATGGATCGGTCGAACACACGGAAGAGGACCGCAGGTTCTTGGAGGAGTTGAAGCAGCAGGCGTGCTGTCTGGTCATCAACAAGATCGACTTGCCCCAACGCTTTTCCGGAGAGAGGTTGGGAGACATCGAGGCGCCCGTGGTCCGGGTTTCCGCCTTGACCGGAGAAGGCGTGGAAACGTTGCGGCAGGTGCTGCTCGAGGATCTGGGCCAGGGGAAGGCGGTGGAGCAGGGAGGGTCGCTGGTCACCAACCTCCGGCAGCAGGAACGGATAGGAGAGGCGTTGAGGGCGTTGAAGCGGGCGACCGGCGGGGTCGAGCAAGGATTGCCTCACGAAGTGATATTGCTGGACTTGCACGCGGCCTTGAGAGCGCTGAACCAATTGACCGGAGAGACGGGCATTGAAGATATTCTGGGACGCATCTTTAGTACGTTTTGTATAGGCAAGTGACTCTGGGGAAAACTGCCGGCGGGACGGGAGATGGGTAGCGGCACCTTTCAAGACCATGACGTGGTAGTGATCGGCGGCGGGCATGCCGGCGTGGAAGCGGCAGTGGCGTCGGCGCGGATGGGGTTGGATACCGCGCTCTACACCATGAATGCCGACCTCATCGCGCAGATGTCCTGCAATCCGGCCATCGGGGGTATCGCCAAGGGCCACTTGGTGCGCGAGCTGGATGCCATGGGTGGCGTGATGGGAGAGGTGATCGATCGGACCGGGATTCAGTTTCGGTTGTTGAACCGCAGCCGCGGCCCGGCCGTGTGGTCGCCGAGAGCCCAGGCTGACAAGCAGCGGTATCGGGTCGCCATGCGGCGCTTGCTGGAGGGTGAAGCCCGACTCGGGATCAAGCAGGCCGAGGTTGTGGAGATTGTGAGAGAGAAGGGGCGAGTCAGCGGAGTCGAGTTGGCAGACGGTCGCCGAGTGGGCGCACGCGCCGTGGTGTTGACCACGGGCACCTTCTTGAACGGGCTGATCCATATCGGCGAGCGGAGGAGTGCTGCCGGCCGTAGCGGCGAATCGCCCTCGGTCCCGCTGGCCGAATCGATCAAGGCCATGGGTTTCGGTTGGGGGCGCATGAAGACCGGAACGCCGCCGCGGCTGGATGGACGTACGATCGACTTCGGGCTGGCCGAAGAGCAGAAAGGGGACAAGGATCCAACGCCCTTCTCCTTTAGAACCAAGAGGATAGACCAATCCCAGGTGTCCTGCTTCATCGCCTACAGCAATCAACGGACGCACCAGGTGGTCCGGGAGAATCTGAAGCGGTCACCGCTCTATAGTGGACGGATTCAGTCGATTGGCCCACGCTACTGTCCTTCCTTTGAAGACAAGGTGGTCAAGTTCCCCGAAAGGCCGCGGCACCAGATTTTTCTGGAGCCGGAAGGTCTCAATACCAACGAGATTTACGTCAATGGGTTCTCGACCAGCATGCCGCCCGAAGTCCAGATGGCGATGGTCCGCTCCATCCGGGGCCTGGAAGAGGCAGAGTTGATTCGGCCGGGATACGCCATTGAGTATGACTATGTGGATCCCCGTGAGCTGCTTCCCTCCCTGCAAACCAAGCGCGTGGCCGGATTGTTCCATGCAGGCCAGATCAATGGGACCACCGGCTATGAGGAGGCTGCCTGCCAGGGGCTGATGGCCGGGATCAACGCGGCCCGCTGGGTAAGGGGAGAGGAGCCGGTCGTGCTGGGACGGGATGAGGCTTATATTGGAATTCTTGTCGATGACCTGGTCACCAAGGGAACCGACGAGCCCTATCGAATGTTCACCTCCCGGGCCGAATTCCGACTGCAGTTGAGAATCGACAACGCGGATCGGCGGCTGACTCCTCTCGGGGGGGAGCTGGGACTGATCGGGAAGGACGATCTGGAGAATTACCAGGCCAAGCAGCAGCGCATGGAGAAATTGAGAGCCGTCCTGATAGAGAGGCGCATTCACGTGGGGAATGGCAGGATTTCGGCCAAAGAGGCCCTGAAGCGTACGGAATTCCGCATCGGGCAGTTTCTCTCCGAGCTTCCCGAGACTCTGCGGGAGGAGTTGGGCGCAGAAGAATTGCGCAGTGTGGAGACGGAGATCAAGTATGAGGGGTACCTGCGCCAACAGAAAGCGGACATCGAAAAGATGAGACGGGCCTCGGCCAGGACGCTACCCGCTGATTTCAAGTATGGAAACATCGCCGGCCTCTCGCGCGAAATTGTGGAGAAACTCTCCCAAATCCGGCCGGTGACCATCGGTCAGGCCAGTCGGATTCCGGGGGTGACACCGGCGGCGCTTGCCATCATCCATGTCCACCTGGAGATGGATCGGCGCAAGAGAGGAGCTTAGGCAAGGGATGAAAGCTGGAGGTCTCTCCGAAGACCAGGCAGTGGAAATTCTCCTTGGCCAGTGGGGAATTGAATGTCGGGGGCCGGTGGCGGAAAGGGTAGGGATCTATCTGGGCCTGCTGGAGCAGTGGAATCGGAAGACAAACCTGACCGGACTCCGATGCAGGGAGGAAATTCTGAGAGACCTGTTCGCCGAGTCGTTTCTGGCTGCCTCGTTATTGGCCGAAGAGGACGGGCCCCTGTTGGATGTCGGCTCCGGCGCAGGATTCCCGGGCATGGCATTGAAGATATACCGTCCGAAGCTCAGTGTTTATCTTCTGGAGCCGAGGAGGAAAAGGGCCAGCTTCCTGGAAACGGTGCGGCGCCGGTTGGGACTGGAGGGCGTGGCCGTGATTTGCAAACGGCTGGAGGAGTGCCGCCCTGGCGACTTCGCCCTCGCCCCTCGCACGGTAACTTTGCGGGGTTTGAGCGCCGTTGGCGCCAGGCTGGCCCGGTGTGACAGGCTGATTCAGGGCAGGGTGAAGTTGGTGCTGTTCACCACCAGGCGGATATGGAGCGGCGAGATCCGGCAATTGCCGGGAGTGGAGTGGGCGGCGCCCATCCAGGTTCCCTGGAGCCGGCAACGACTGCTGGTGAGTGGGACGAGGGGAAACCAATGTTCCACGTGAAACATCGCGCCAGCGGATGAGATAGTCGATGTTCCACGTGAAACATCAGGGCGGCGGAAGACGAATCGGTTGAGTTTTGCCGCCGGCTTTGTTAAGAGTTGCCTGCTTCCACGGTGTCCAAAGGGGACACTCGCACTCCAAACACCTTCACTGGTTCTGAGCTCAAGGAATCCCCTTGGCGAAAGTCATCGCCATCGCCAACCAAAAGGGTGGTGTCGGGAAGACCACCACCGGCATTAACCTGGCCGCATCCCTGGCCGCAGCCGAGATGAATACGCTGCTGGTGGACTGCGACCCCCAAGCCAATGCCACCAGCGGCTTGGGGTTTGCCAAAAATGCCTCCAGAAAGAGCCTTTATCATCTCCTGTCGGGAGAAATCCGCTGGCAACAGGGGGTGCTCCAAACCGAAATGGAGGGGATGGATGTTGTTCCGGCCGATCAGAACCTGACCGGGGCACTGGTGGAACTGGTTGATGTCGACCGTCGCGAGTTCCGGTTGAAAGAGGCGATCGCGCCTATCCGCAAGAAGTACCAGTTTGTTCTGCTCGATTGTCCACCCTCACTGAATCTCTTGACCCTCAATGCCCTGGTGGCGGCAGACTCCATCCTGATTCCCATCCAGTGCGAGTACTTTGCCCTGGAAGGAGTATCGGAGATGCTGGAGACGCTCGTTCAGGTTCGCCGGCAGTGGAATCCGGGCTTGTCCGTGGAGGGATTTCTGTTGACCATGTTTGACGAGCGCACCAATCTCAGCCGGCAGGTGGCCGCGGACCTGCGCGCTTTCTTTGCGGGCCAGGTGTTCCGGACCGTCATCCCGAGGAATGTTCGCCTGGCGGAAGCTCCCAGCCACGGGAAGCCCATCATTCTTTACGACGTGAAGTCCAAGGGGGCCGGCAGCTATATACAATTGGCTCTGGAGGTGATCGACCATGGCACGAAAAGCGCTGGGAAAGGGGATTAGTGCGCTACTGGGTGCGGCCAAGCCCGAACCGGATACGAGCTTGCGCGAGCTGGAGGTGGCGTTGCTGGAACCCAATCCCTTCCAGACTCGAGAGATCTTCGACAAGGAGAGGCTGCGCGAGTTGGCGCGCTCCCTGGAGGTGAACGGGTTCGTTCAGCCCATTGCAGTTCGCCAGGTCGGGGACCGGTTCCAGATCATTGCAGGAGAACGGCGTTGGAGGGCGGCTCAACTCCTGGGACTGCGCAAGATTCCCGCGGTTGTCAGGCCTCTGGACGACGACCAGTTGATGCAGGCCGCCCTGATCGAGAACCTGCAGAGAGAAAATCTCAACCCGATGGAGGAAGCCCGCGCCTACTCCCGCTTGGCCAACGAATTCGGTTTGACACAGGAGGAGGTTGCCCGCAGGACCGGCAAGGAGCGCTCGACGGTAACTAACTTCTTGCGCTTGTTGAAGTTGTCTGCTCCCGTCCAGGAGTTGGTCAAGGGGGGAAGGCTCTCCATGGGCCATGCCAGGGCGCTGCTGGCACTGGAGGATCCCCAAGCCCAGCAGCAGGTGGCTGCCCAAGCCTCCAAGCGGGGATGGTCAGTCCGGCGCGTTGAAAGACTGATTTCACAACAACGGAAATCCGCCAGGAAAACGGAGGACGGCAAAGGCCCGGACCCCAATGTCAAGGCGGCCGCGGCCAAGCTGGAGACATCGCTGGGGACCAAGGTGCGCATCGTCCCCAGCGGGAACCGGGGCCGGATCGAGATCGAATACTACTCCCAGGAGGAACTGCAAAGGCTCTACCAGCGTTTGCTCAAGAATTAGATGCGGGCCCGCCGGGGCGAAATTCGGCGATGGAAGCCGGAATCGCCACATCCTGGACAAACTTCATTCGAAAAACCGTCCCCGCCGGGAGTCGGATTTCCTTGCCCCGGGTCAGCAGAATCCCCACGATGGCCCCGGCGACAGGTCCCGCGATGGCAGCCCCCAGGCTGCCCGTCGTAATGGCGATGGGAACCGAGGCCATGGACCCGATCGAGGCGCCCTGCTGGGCCTTTCCCAGATCGTGGCCAATGTCTCGGTTGGCTTTCAGCTTTCCCTCCTCGTCGGCCCGAAGCTTCTCGTCCTCCATGACGTTGTCGGCTGCATCCACCGAGACGGCAATCGCTTCAGTCCCGTAGTAGGTCTCCAGGCCATCCATCAATGCGTAGAGCTGGGCCTTGCCCTTGACTCTTCCAGGCCGCTTGACGAAAGTGACCCGCCCGGAGAGCTCCATGCCCCTGGGCAGCACGTGTTCCTTGTCGATCCGAAGCGGTTCGTACAGTGTCCAGTAGAGCAGGTCGCCTGTCTCGGAGAGCTTGGTGCTGACCGGGGTCTGCAAGGAAGCCTTGAACCTGGTTCCGGCCTGGATGGTGAGCGTTTGGTCGGGTGCGGCGCCGGGGGCGGAGGGTGTTTGGGCCGCCAGCCCGACCGGTTGATGGATGGCCATCAGGATCGCGAGAGCCCAAAGAGCAAAATCTCTTCTCATGGCGTTCTCCTGGTGTTTCAGCGGGTGGTTGGGATTTGGACTGGAGCCTACTTCAATTCAATATCGAAATATAATAATTTTTGTTGTGTTCTATCATTTTCTACGTCAGGGATAATTATTTTTAAGCCAGCCAAGCGCGACTTTCTATCGGGAATCTGGAAGAAGACAAACCCCCAGGCGGTAGCTCGAGGTCGGACACGGCGTTTGAGCGATTTTCGAATGAAGTCGTCCTCCATCTCGAGGGCCCGTTTTTCCACGCGGCTCCTGCCCCTGCCAAGGCCCAACCTTGGCAGGGGAACACCAAGTGGCCTCCTGCGACCGCGGTCAAGTCTCAGGATCATCTCTACTACTTCTTTGGGCGGCAGGGCCCGCAGAGACCCATAGTCGGGATCCTGCAAGTTGATGGTTGCGCCGTCGATGGAAAGCGCGTCGGGGCCCTGGTTGCTGATGATGAGATTGATCGGAACCAGGCCCAGCTTGGAGAGGCCCTTGACGTCGAAGGCGGTTCGTATCCTGGTTTCCGATGGATAGGGGTCGGCGGCGATGGTCACCGGCCCTTGGCTTTGACGAGAGGCGTAGCCTTCCACCGGGCCGACCTTGACCGACAGATTCTTGTAGGCCCCCCAGGCCGACCACGCCGGCAGCAAGCACCACAAGAAGAGGAGAGAGATCGGGCGGAGGGCGGTTGGTTGATTCGGTCGGCTGTGCGGCATTCCGATGGCCCCGCTCGCTTTCCAGGTCACCAGCACCCGCTGAAGGAAAAAGCCTGCGCCACGTTCACGCCCCACGGCGAGATTTACGCGCACGCGCTCCTCTCTGCTGATGCCGGGTCGAGTGTCCAGGATGCTTCATTATAACCGGTTCTGCTCGAGTTCAGGGGGACGGCGCCGGCAGGCCCTCCAGCACACCTTGCAGATAACCGATGGCTCTGGCCGCCGCCGTGCTTCCGTCGGGCTTGTATTCGAAGGGCTCCACCGAGACCAGGCCTTGGTACCGGTGCCGCCGCAGGGCTTGCAGGACCGGGCCGAAGTTCAGGGCTCCTTGTCCGGGAGCCAGTCCGCTGGGATCATTGAAGTGCACGTGGGCGATGGCGCCCGAGGGGAGCCACCGATCCACCAGTTGCGGCAGGGAGGCCGCTTCCGAGTGCGATGCGGCCCGGGTGTCGAGCATGGTGCGCAGGGAGGGGTTTGCCACGGCCTCCATCATTTCCACCGCGGTTCCGATGGTGTTGATGAAGTTGGTGTCGTGCGCCGCCAGGGGCTCGATGCAGTACAGGACACCGGCCTGAGCGGCCTGGCCGGCAATGGTCGCCCAGAGATCGCGGGCTCGATTCCAGGCTTCCAGGGGATCTTCGTCCTCCTTCACCTGGCGTTGCTTGGGAGATCCGTGAACCAGCACCTGGCCGCCGAGGTCGGCGCACAGGTCGACGAGCCGCTTCAGGATTTCGATGGTTTTCTTGCGTACGCCGGGGTCGGCGGCGGTGATCGACAGTCCCGGCGGCGTCAGAAGCAGCCAATGAAGGCCGGTGATGGCTATCCCGGCGTCGGAAGCCGCCCGGCGAAGCTGAGCTTTCCGGTCGGACGAAAGGCGGTGAGGCTCCTCTCCCAGGGTGAAGGGGGCCAGCTCCAGACCGCTATACCCGAGCTCGGCCGCCCGTTGGCACTGGGCCGGGAACGGCAGGTCTCGCAGGACTTCGCTACAGAGGGCGATCTTCATCCGGGTTCTCCTTTGGGTCCGCGCTTCTACCTGAGAGCCAGTTGAAGGATGGAAATCAGGCTGGCGGCTGTAAAAGGCTTTGGAAGGAACAGGATGCAGCCCGAGGAAAAACTCTTTTGGACCATGTCGGGCCGGCTGCTGGCGGTGATCATGATCACCGGAAGATCCTTCAGGTCGGGGTCGGCCTTGATTTTCCCGGTCAGGGTGGGGCCGTCCAGGCCCGGCATGAGGGCGTCGGTGATAATGGCGTCGAAGTGCGATCTTCTCAAGCTGTCCAGGGCCTGTTGGCCGTCGCTGGCCGTGGTCACCCGATAGTTCCCTTGCATCAGGATAGTCCGGATCAGCGCCAGAATATGGGGGTCGTCGTCCACAACCAGAACGTGTTTGCGGTCCATGGGCCGGATTTGTGGTTGGGGGCTTGGCGGGGGAGGCGCCATAGGGAGAGGGCGTCATTCTACTCGGAAAACGGTTGGAATACCAAGCCCGGAAAGGGGCCGCAAGTGCCCGGCGACGTCCGCACGGCGGCCCCGGGCAGGGTGAGGAGACATTTTGGGCCACGATCACGCCCCCCGGCTGAAACTGCGGGTCAATGGATCTTGCCGATGGCGGCCAGCATTCGTCCGGTGCTTCCTCCTTCAGCCCGGTAGGAATAGAAGACATCCCGATGACAGGAAGTGCAGGGTGGACGGCTGAAGACGCTCCTGCCGGGGAGCCCCGCGGCTTCCAGTTGACAGCGGCAGGCCGCCGGCAGGTCCAGCATTCGCCGGGCGTTCGAGGGTGGCTCTGGAAGCCCGGTTCCGGAGGAGAGCGCCTCTCCGGGAGGCTGTACGTTACGCCACAGCCGGGGGCGGCCGGGGAAAGCCTCCTCGAACGGCTGGGCCACTTCCCGGCCCACTTCGTAGCAGCAGGGTCCGATCGAAGGTCCGATAACGGCAAGGCAATTTCCGGGATCGGAGGCATATCGGGACTGCATGGCCTCAAGGGTCTTGGGGACGACCCCTGCCAGGAGGCCTCGCCAACCCGCGTGTACGGCCGCCAGGATCCGTTTTGCCTTGTCGACGATGAGCACGGGCAGGCAGTCGGCCACTTGGACGGCCAAAAGCAATCCGGCGCGACGGGTAATGACGGCATCCCCCTCCGCCGGCGGGTCTCCCGGGGCCAACCGGTCCAGGCAAACGACGCCGTCGGAATGGCATTGGCGCAAACGCGCCAGGATCATGGTCTTTCCGGCCAGACTGGTGACAAGGGCATTCTGAATCGGAACGGATTTGACATCCTCTCCGGATTGCTCGAAACTCGAATCGCCGGGCAACGGGTGGTCCCGGGAGACGCGGTTTCGCAGGCCGAAACCGTGAACCAGCCAGGGGCAGGCCTCCAGCGCCGGGTGCTGCAGGCATAAGCCGCCCGGGGCAAGGGAGAAGGAGTCTCCTCTGTGATGAGGCAGAAGAGTCGTGATCGTCGGAAGCGGCATTGACCTTGTCGAGATCGGCAAGCTGAGAGCAGCCATGGAGCGGCGGGGCGACCGCTTGCGGAACCGGATATTCACGCCCGGCGAAATCCGCTACTGTGACGGGCGCCCAAACCCCTTTCAACACTATGCGGCTCGTTTCGCCGCCAAGGAGGCGCTGTTCAAGGCCATCGGGACGGGATGGAGCGGTGGCGTCGGCTGGCGCGATGCCGAAGTTCGCAATCGGACCAACGGCAAGCCGGACCTTCTGCTCTCCGGCAAAGCCTTGGAGGTCGCTCGCCGACTCGGGGCCGCCCGCTACCAAATCAGCCTGTCCCACACCGATCGCTACGCGGTGGCCCAGGTCATCCTGGAGGACTGACCGTCCCACCCTCCGGGGCGGCGGCAACGCAACCCCTGACACCCTTCGGGGTGAGTCCCGTGACACGCACCTGCAGCAGTTGATTGGGCGGCGGTTCGTCCCCGGCCAATTCGACCTGCAGGAAATTGGAACTCAGGGCCCGCCTGGTCGACCGCGGAGATTCGTCCTGAAGAGTGATCACCGGCAGATCTCGCCCGAGCTGGGACTCCCGAAAGCCGCGGTTCTTGACTTCGCCCAGCGTCCTCAACTCCAGGCTTCTGAGTGCCGCCACGGCCTTGGGCACCTCCGGCTCGAGCTGGGCGGCGGCGGTGCCCGGTCTCCTGGAGAAGGGGAAGACATGCAGGTAGGTCAGGGGTGAATTCCGGATCAAATCCCGTGTCAGGGCATGATCCTCCTCCGTTTCTCCCGGGAATCCCACCATCACGTCGGCTCCAATGGCCGCTTCAGGAACCCGCCTCCGGATCCTTTCCAGCAGTTCCAGATACCGGGTGGCTCGATAGGGCCGGCGCATGAGACCCAGGATGCGGCTGGAGCCGCTCTGCAGAGGCACGTGGAAGTGCTTGGCCATCCTGGGGGAGGTCGCCACCAGGTCGATGATCTCGTCGGTGACTTCCAGCGGTTCGATGGAACTGAGTCGCAACCGCCGCAGGGGCTCTTCCCGGAGCAGCCGGCGGATCAGGCTCGCCAGACGGGCGCCGGACTGCAAATCCCTGCCATAGCCTCCCAGATGGATGCCGGTCAGTACGATTTCCTTGTAGCCCTGGTTCAACAGATGCCTGGTCTGGCGCAACACCTCCGCCAGAGGAAGACTGCGCGAGTCCCCTCTTACAAACGGAATCACACAGTAGGAACATCGATAGCTGCAGCCGTCCTGCACCTTCAGAAAGGCCCGGGTTCTGCCTCCCCCTGACATGTCGGCAATGGACCGCAGCTCGCGGGACTCGAAGATGCTGCTGCAGTAAACCTCGGCCCCGCCGGGCAAGCGTGCCTCCGACTCCCCGCAATCGGGCGGAGCGCGGTGGGGCAGGTGCTTCTCGGCGACCAGGGCCGCCAGTTGCTGTTTGTGGGAGTTGCCGACAACGCAGGTGACACCTTCCATTCGGGCAATTTCCTGGGGCGCGCGCTGAGCGTAACAACCGGTCACCACGATGCTGGCCTCGGGATTGTGGCGGTGAATCCTCCGGATGGCTTGACGGGCCTGGGCGTCAGCGGTGCGGGTGACGGTGCAGGTGTTGATGACCACGACGTCGGAGGCCGCTCCCGAACGACCTTTCTCCAGGTTCTTGCGGAGGAGCGCCTGCTCGAGCGCAGCTCCATCCGACTGGCTGGCCCGACAGCCGAAGTTGAGGATGGAAAATGTGGAATTGCCCATGGCCAATTTTTGAAAAACTCGAAACCCGGTTGACCGGCGCGGCCAAGTTCGGGCATCGTCCGGCGGCAGTCTGCAGGGTTCCCCCGCCGTAATCGCGACCGCGGCGATTCGCCCCTGCCCTCAACCGGCCACGCCCCGCGGGCGGCTTGAAGCGGTCGCTCGAAATTCCCTATAATAGCAGAACCAGTTCAGAGGAGTTCCTGCCGACGCGGGGCTATGGGGGAAGGATGCCGGAGGAGAAAGAGGATCTCGTTCAAGACCGCCCCGCCGAAGACCGAGCCGTCTTGAAGCCAGGGAGGGCACGGCGCAAGAGCGCGGCCCGCGAGTGGCTCGAGAGCCTGGCCTTCAGCCTGGTTTTCGTGTTCTTCTTCACCAAGTTCATCGCCCAGGCTACCCAGGTGCCGACCGAGTCGATGAAGCCCACCATACTGGTTGGGGATCATTTCTTCCTGGACAAATTCGCCTTCCCGGCCAATTACCCGGAATTCCTCCTGAAGATTCTGCCCAATCGCGAGATCGAGAGGGGAGACATCGTGGCCTTCAAGCCTCCCCACGATCCCAGCGTGCCCTTCATAAAGCGTGTGATCGGCCTTCCCGGCGAGACCCTGGAGGTCAGGGACAAGGCGGTCTACATCGACGGCAGGAGACTCGAGGAACCTTATCAATACTTCGACCTGGAGGAGGACCGTTACGCGCCCAAGGATT
>JAJECY010000237.1 GCA_022821775.1 Acidobacteriota bacterium | reverse complement strand
AGTCTGGGACGGCGGACGAAAACTGATCAAAGAAGTGCGCAGTGGCGGAACTTACGCTTCACAGAGCGACTTGCGACTGCATTTCGGCTTGGGGACCGCAAAAAAGACGGATCTGGAAGTCCGATGGCCCAATGGGTCAGTGGAAAAGTTCGCCGGGGTCGCAGCCAATCAGTTCCTCACCATCAGGGAAGGCATGGGAATTGAGGGAGACAAAGACTGAGTCCCGCACCTCCAGCCTGACGAAGAAGGGGGCGTGCCGCCAGGCCCACAGCATCACATGGACCCGTCTCCTGGCACTCGTGGCGGTGGCTTTCCTCCTGCAGGGCGAGGTTGCCGGGCAAAGTCCGCAGCAGGCTTTTCGCCTGCTCCAGAAAGGCAAACTCGCAGACGCCGAAAATGCCTTCCGGGCTCTCCTCGACAGGTACCCCAATCAACCTTCCCTGCACGGTGGCCTGGGCATGGTCTATTCGAGAATGAAACGCTATGCCGAAGCCGTGCACGAGTTCGAGCGGGTTCTCGAGTTGAAGCCTGGAGATCTGATGACCCACAACAACCTGGCCGTCACCTACCTGCGTCTGGACCAGCAGGAGAAGGCGATCGAGCAGTTCGAGCAGGTGACAGTGCTGGACCCCGGCAGGGCCTCCGCCTTCTACAACATGGGCCTGCTCTATCTCAAGAAGGCCAACCTGCCCCGCGCGCTGGCGGCTCTCGAGCATGCTCACCATCTGCAACCGGGCGATCCCGCAATTCTCGTCTACCTGGTCGAAATCTACCTCGACCTGGGACGGACGCGCGAAGCTGTCCCCCTGGCCTCTCGGCTCAGACGAATCCTGCCGGCCGACACCGTCATCCACACGCGCGTGGGGAAGTGGATGCTGGAACGCGGTCTGGCTTCCGAAGCCATCGCCCAGTTCGAACTGGTCCGGAGGAGAGAGTCCTCTTTCCCGGTGAACTATTGGCTGGCCTATGCCTGCTACCTGCAGGCGGACTATTCGCGAGTCGTGCAGTTGCTGGAACGGTACACCCGCGGCGCCGTGCAAACGCACCTCAAACTTTATGGACTCCTGAGCGTCGCATACGTGAAGCAGGGGCTAGAGGCGGAGGCTCTCAATACCCTCAAGCGGGGAATGCCTGCGACGGCCAGCGAACCGAAGTTTCTCTTCGATATTTCAATGGAGTTGCTGAAGGAGAACCTGTTTCCGCTGGCCAGGGACCTTCTCGGGTATGCAATTGCCCGATTCCCGGACGATCCGGATCTGCTCCTGGCCCAGGCCCGAAGTCATCATGCCGCAAATCGTTTCGAAGAGGCCCGCGACGCCTCGGCGTCGGCAGTGAAGAACAGACCCGATTTCTATGCCGCCTATGTTGCCCTGGGGAACAGCCAACTGGAGTTGGGCGCCTATGACGAGGCGGTGGAGGCCTATGGGCGGGCGCTGAGTCTTAATTCAAGGGATCCTTTCCTCTATTACGTCTATGCCACGGCGCTGGAACGCCACAACCAGCTCGAGCCGGCGCTCCTGATGGCTCAACGGGGAATCGCAGTCGATGCCAACGATGCCGCCTGCCGTTTCATCCTGGGAAAGGTGCTGGAAAGGCTGGGAAGACCGGAGGAGGCAAGCCGGGAATACGCGCTGAGCTCCAAGCTCCAACCGCTTGAGGAGGAAGTCCACTACCGTCTCGGGCTCCTCTACAAGAGGCTCCAGCAGCACCAGAAGGCGGAAGAACATCTGCGCAAGTTCGAAGAACTCAAGGCAAGAGCCAAGTACTCTCGTCCCTGAGGCGTTGAAACAGGAGAGAAATCCTCAAGTCGAGAAGGGGGGACCATCGGATGCCGTATTTGCGATTACTCTGCTCGATTGCGATCACGCCGGGATTGGTCGCTTTGCAGGTGATGAGCCTGGGAACAACCGTTCAAGGCCAGGATGAAGAGCTGGCCATATCCAGGCTTTCAATCCCGCTTGCAAAAGACGCCAAACCCTTTTGTGCCAGTGAGACTGAAGATGGGAGGCTCCTGGCCTTTCAAATCGACCATCCGGAAGGTCGGGGAAAGCTCGATATCTGGTTCTCCCGCCTGGAGAACGGGCGTTGGTCCGAACCCTTCAACGCGGGCCCGCAGGTCAACACCGGGTCCCACGAAGCCGATGCCAAACTGTCGGCCGACGGGACCGTCATGATTTTTCTGCGCAGCGACGATTTCAGAAAATCCTCCCGCGTCTACGTCTCCCACTTTCGCGACGGCTCCTGGTCCACAGGCCAGTTGCTGGGTCCTCCCGTCAGTCTTCCGGACACGGTCCAATTCGGAGCCTTGCTCTCCAAAGACCTGAGAAGACTGTACTTCTCCAGCAATCGGCCGGGCGGAAAGGGCGGGTTCGACGTTTACACCAGCGATCGCATCGGCTCCGGTTGGGACCAGTGGGGAGAACCGGTCAATCTGGGCCCCGTCGTCAACAGCGCCGGCGACGAGAACGATGTGGCCGTCAATCCCGAAGAAACCACGATCATCCTTCCACTGCGTAGGAATGATTCGCTGAACGACAGTGTGGATCTCTATATCAGCAAGAGAGTCAACGCTCAATGGACTCCCTGGCAGAACATGGGCCCGCGGATCAACACTCCCGGAACCGACACCTGCCCCTGGCTGGGCTACGACGGCCGGACCCTGTACCTGAACTCCACCTGGGACGCGCTGGTGGGAGGAAAAGAGGGAGCCACCTGGATCTGGGCCATCCGTCATTCCAAGGAATTTTGAAAAAGGCGACAAAAGAAATGCCCCTTTTTTCGTGCTCCCTTTCGAGTCCGCCCTGAAAGAGCGCAATCAGTTCAAGAGTCGGGGCACGGTGCGAGACCAGCTCTTGTTGAAGTGAAGCTTCCCATCGACCGTTATCGTCAACTGCACCAGGTGGCGAAAAGCCGACTCATCACTGGTGGTCAGTTCATTGGCCTCGATTCGGATGTCTGAACCCAACTGCTTGAGGGTGTAGGCGCAATAGGCCTTCAGGACCGCCTCGGCAGGATTGACAGTGGAGACGGTGAGGCTGGAATGCTGTTGCAGGTCAAAACCGGCCGATTCCGGCACGTGCACCGGAGCAATGCGAAATATGGTCTTCTGATTCACAAGGTCGTGGGTGATCGAGTATTCCTCCGGTGTGGACAAGTCTTGCGGGTCGGCATTGGACAATCGCACCAGATCGGGCTGGGGCAGTTCCGGATTCTGCCCGGGGATCACGGGCAGGACGATATGTGACGGATGGCGGCTGCCTCGATGGATCGTATTGATGGCAGGTTCGGCCGTGGGCCAGGCATTCTGGATGTCGGCGCTGGCAATGGCCACGCGAATCCGGTGCCCGGTCCCGAAAACATAGGACATCGTCTTCAGGTCGATCTTGAGTTCATACACTTCCCCGGGTGTCAGAGGCTCAGGATCGAAGTGGGAGTCGCGGTGGGTGGCATTCAAGCCTCCATAGCGAACCAGTTTGGAAGTGCCGTCCGGCGCCACGTCGATGAGCTTGACCCGAAAGTAGGCCACCTCGGCCGTGGATGAGATGTAGATGACCGCCGTAGGAGTCCCTGTCACCTCCAGATCCGCTTCCAGTGGAGGCGTTGTATAGGTCACCGAATACGCCTCGTCCCAGCGCTGGTCGATGGGCGTTCCCCAGGGCAGGATGCCTCCCCCCCAGTGAATTCCTGAGGTGATGCCCACGCCCGGGTGGTAAGGGTATTCGTCCCGCTCCTCGACGACCTCCTCGCACGGCTCCGGGCTCATCTTCCCGTGGGAATGAAAGTAGAGGGGCGTGCGCCGCGTCCGGGTGATCGGCCACTCTCGCTCCGATCGCCAGAAGCCTTTTTCTTCCAAGGGCATGCGCGCGGAAGGCGGGCTGTACCGCTTGACGAAGAACGTGACCGGCGGTTCGTCCATCACCCCGTTGTCGATCCCTTTGAGCCAGTGGTCGAACCAGTCCAGGTACAGGGGACGGGTATCGATCCTGGGACCGGGCACGGCGCATTCTTCTTCGCCATACCAATGCCCCCAGGGTCCCACCAACGCCCGCTTGTGAGGAACCTTCAGCTTCGAGTAGGCACGCAACAGCGCCGTGGGATAGCAGTCGGACCAGCCGGCGATGACGAAAACGGCACATTGTACCGCGCCGTAGTCGGTCGACAGCGACCGGTCTTGCCAATAGGGCCCGTCCAGTTGATTCGAAATGTAACCGATGCCCCAAGGCTGGCTGTTTTCCAGGCGCTGTTGCCAGATCTCGCTCCACTTCTCTCCCACGATATCCGGGTCGGGAGGCGAGAAATTGTAGGCGTTCATCAGAGCGGAGTAGCTGTCGAACATGTAGGGGCGAAGGACACCGCCCGGATAGGTCCACTCCGTATAGACGTTGTCATTGGCCGACCGCACGATGATGGCTTTCAGATGGGGGGGCGCCTGGACCGCTACCTGCCACTGGACGACTGCACTGTAGGATTTGCCGATCATCCCCACATTGCCGTTGCACCAGGATTGGGCGGCGAGCCATTCCAC
>JAJECY010000080.1 GCA_022821775.1 Acidobacteriota bacterium | reverse complement strand
GTCGTTCTGACGGAGCTGATTGGTGTCGCGGCGCATCTCGTTGGCCACCCACCGGCTCTCGGGGGCCGAGTCCCAGACCCGTGCCGAAACGTAGACGTTTGACTCGTCGAACAGGATCCATGCCTCGGTCCGCTCGGTCGCCGCGGCTCCCGCGTCCGGCGTCAGTTGAACGAAGCCGCCGATGGCGGGAACCGTCCGGTAGACGGTCTCGTCCAGCACGCCGTCGAGGTCGATGCTCTCGTCCAGCCTGATCGCCCGAACCGTCGCCCGACCCTGCTCGTCGCGGGTCATCACCGCCGGAGGAAGGGGAGCCGGCGGCCCGTCGATGAGAGCCGGATCGACCACGCCGGTGGAGTCTGCCTGGCCGGCCGGCGCCTGCCCCGCAAAGCTCGACAGCAGAAGAACCGATCCCGCCATCAAGCACTTCGGTTTCAATACGGATCCTCCAAAGCTTCCAGGGCCGGTTAACACTAACGCAGCGTCTCGCAGATGAGGGCGAACAGGATGAATCCGGGGAAGAGGGTGTCGAGAAATTCGGGGTCTGATTCTGAGGACCCAGATCCTGTATAATTAGTGGTTTATATTCTAGAGATTGTAGGCCGTGCAACAACCTTTCGTCCTGTTAATCCTGTGAATCCTGTCTATCCATGTTCCCTGATGCAACAGACCGGTCTATCAAGACATTTGCCTACTCCCGAAAGGCCATGATGCTCCATTGTTTCACTCTTGAATGATCCGCACGACGGAGCGAGGGCCGGACTGGTCTGTACCTTTTATTCCACTCAACCCATCGAGAGATAATCATGACCCACCACACCCTGCGACGATCCCCCCTGGCCCCGGCCGGAGGCTCCACCGCCGGCCTCCTGAGCCGCCTGGACTCCGGCGAGCCCGTCCACCTGGACGAGCTTCCCACCCCATGCCTGCTTCTGGACATGGACCTGTTCGAGGCCAACCTCGAAAAGATGAGCCGAAACGCCAGGCGCCACTCCATCGGGCTGCGGCCTCACGCCAAGACCCACAAGTGCCCCGAAATCGCCCGGCGGCAGGTGGAGGCGGGTGCGCTGGGCGCCTGCACCGCCACCATCCACGAAGCCGAAGTGCTGGCGGCGGGTGGCATAGCCGGCCTGCTGATCACCTCCGAGATGGTGGGACGCAACAAGATGGAGCGGCTGGTGGCGCTGACCCGCCGGCAGCCCGACACCCTGTCGGTGGTGGATGACCTCGCCCACGCCCGGCAGCTCAACGACGCGGCCGAGGCGGGCGACGTGCGGCTCAACGTGCTGGTCGACATCGACCCCATGGGGCGCCGCACGGGAACCACGGCCGGAGATCCGGCCATGGAGCTGGCGGAGGGGATCCTGAAGCTGTCGAAGCTGAACCTGCGCGGGATACACTCCTATTCCGGTGCCAGCTCTCACGTGGTCGGATTCGCCGAGCGCAGGGCCCACTCCGAGGAGGTGATGGCGCCTCCCATCGAGACCTATCAACGGATGAAGAAGGCGGGGATGCCGGTGGAGATCCTCACCGGGGCCAGCACCGGCACCTACAACATCGACCCCTTTCTGGAGGAGATCACCGAGCTGCAGGTCGGATCCTACGTCTTCATGGACGTCGACTACCAGATCATCGGGGGGGAGGGCGGTGAAGTCTACGACGATTTCGCGCCTGCCCTGACGGTGCTGACCACCGTGATGAGCAAGCGCCACCGGGATCTGGCCACCCTGGACGCCGGCATGAAGGCCTTCGCCACCGACCGGGAGTCGGTGCCCAAAGTCAAGGGGATCAGCGGCACCCGCTACCAGTTCGGCGGCGACGAGCACGGGATGCTCCAACTGCCCAACCCCAGCCGGGAGATCAAGCTGGGGGATCGGCTGGAGTTCGTGGTGCCCCACTGCGACCCCACCGTCAATCTCTACAACTACCTCGTCTTGCGCCGGGGAAAGCAGGTGGAAGGCTACTGGCCGGTGGCCGGGCGCGGGCACTCGTAGGGGTGGGCTGTCACAGCGACTTCAGCAACCCCTCCACGTGGCCTTTTACCTTGACCTTGCCGTGGACCTCGGCGAGGTTGCCTTCTTCGTCTATCACGAAGGTGGAGCGGACGATGCCCATGTACTTCCTGCCGTACATGGACTTCTCCTGCCAGGCTCCGTAGGCCTCGGCGATGGCGTGGTCTCCGTCGCTGAGCAACCCGAAGGGCAGCGAGAACTTGGCCTTGAACTTCTGGTGGGATGAAACCGAGTCGGGACTGACGCCCAGCACCACCACGCCTTTTTGACCGAGATCGGCCATCGAATCCCGAAAGTCGCAGGCCTCCTTGGTGCATCCGGGAGTGTTGTCCTTGGGATAGAAGTAGAGCACCACCTTCTTGCCACGAAAATCCGTGAGAGCCACGGTCTGACCCTGATCGTCGATGCCGGTGAAATCCGGCGCCTTGTCCCCTGCCTTGAGCATGCCATCCTCCTTATGTCGGTCGATTCGGTTGATAACGTCGGATCAAAACGGAATCCCGGGGCGAAGCCTGCGGCCGAGCCGCTGGGGTCGCGCCTCCCCCTCGCCCCATAATTTACAGGGAAAATTAACATCGATGCACAGGATGCACAGGATTTTTTGCGGAGGCCCATCTCTTGTTGTGCCTATTCGTGTTCATTCGTGTTCATTCGTGGTTCGCCTTTATCGACGATTGCCCGTTTTTCCTCGAGTGATCCGCACCACTGGGCGGGGACCGGCTAACCTGAAGCAACAGGGCTAAAAAAGAATACGGACCACCAGACTTCCAGAAATAATCCTGTGCATCCTGTGCATCGATGCAATTGATCGATGTCAAACACACGGTGGCGCGCCTCGACACACGCCCGGCTTCACGGCCTCTTGACTCCACCGCCCCGCTTCACTAATCTAAACCCACTGCGCACGACCCCACGAGGCCAACCCCATGGCTGCGCTGTTGTCCCGAGCGTCTCTTTTCCGCTTATCGTTGCTGACTGCCTGCCTGGCGGTGGTACCCGGCGCGATCCCCGCGGTCGCTGAAACCGATCCTCCGCCCGGCTTCGAGACCCGGGTCCTGCCCCTTTTGCAGGCCAAGTGCCTCGCTTGTCACGGGCCGCAGATCCAGCAGGGTGAGCTTGACCTCAGCTCTCTGGAGCGTCTTCTCGAAGGCGGGGCCGCGGGGCCTTCGGTCGTTCCCGGGTCGGCCGAGCGGAGCCTGTTGTTTCAAAAGGTAGAAGCGGGGGAGATGCCGCTGGGCCAGGATCCGCTGAGCCCCGGCGAGCTGGAAGCCATCCGGCGCTGGATCGACCGGGGCGCCCTGGCCGACGGCCAGGACCCCGGGGCGTTCCAGGCCCGAAACGATCTGAAACCCGCCGTCACCAGCCACGACGTGCTGGCGCCCATCCTGCACGTGCGCTGCCTGATCTGCCACGGCCGCCGAACCCAGGAAGCCGGCCTGGACCTGCGGACCCGGGCCAGCATCCTGAAGGGGGGAAAGTCGGGGCCCGCCATGGTTCCCGGCAAGCCCGCTGAGAGCCTGCTGCTGCAGCGCATCCAGGCGGAAGAGATGCCGCCGCCCAAGGACTTTTCCCGGTACTGCGTCCGCCCCGTCACCTCGCCCGAGCTGGAGAAGCTGCGCCGCTGGATTGCCGACGGAGCACCGGAAACCCCGTCAAACGGGGCCTCGAGAGACTCCAAGGGGTCGACCGACCGCAACGACACCGCGGACCTCTGGTCCTTTCAGCCCCCCAGCCGGCCCGCCGCCCCCCGGGTCGCCCAAAGCGATCGGGTCCGTAACCCGATCGACGCCTTTCTATTGGAAAAGCTGGAGGCCCGCGGGCTCGGCTTCGCTCCCCCGGCCGACCGCCTGGCCCTGATGCGCCGGGCCTACCTGGACCTGGTGGGCCTGCCCCCCACCCCCGACGAAGTCAGGGCCTACCACCGGGACTCCGACCCTCAGGCCTACGAACGGCTGGTCGACCGGCTGCTGGACTCCGCCCACTACGGCGAACGCTGGGGCCGATACTGGCTGGATGCCGCCGGCTACGCCGACTCCGAAGGAAAGGTCCATGCCGACAATCTGCGGCCCCACGCCTACCGCTACCGGGACTACGTCATCCGATCCTTCAACGACGACAAGCCCTACGACCGCTTCCTGTTGGAGCAGATCGCGGGCGACGAGCTGGTGGACTACCGAAAGCTCGATTCCCTGACTCCCGATGCAGTGGAACCCCTGATCGCCACCGGCTTCCTGCGCATGGCGCCCGACGGCACCTGGTCCGGGGCCCAGAATTTCGTCCCCGAGCGGCTGGACGTGGTGGCCGACCAGGTGGAGGTGCTGAGCTCGACGGTGATGGGCCTGACCCTGGCCTGCGCCCGCTGCCACGACCACAAGTACGACCCGCTCCCCCAGCGCGACTTCTATCGCTTCAGCGCCATTCTGCGCTCGGCCTACGATCCCTACGACTGGCTGATTCCCCAGGAACCTCTGTTGGCGCCGGCGGGCGGCCCCTTCCCCAAGCGGCTGCTCCGCTACGGGTCGGAGGAGGAACTTCGGGAGGTGAAGCGGAACAACGGTCCCGTGGAGCAGGAGATCAAGCGCCTGAAGCGCTCCCTGGAAGAAAAGGCGGCCCCCTTCAAGGCGCGGCTGCTGCGGGAAAAGCGGGAAAAGATTCCGGAAGCATTGCAGGCCGACGTGGAAGCCGCCCTGAAAGTGGCCGAGGACAGCCGCAGCCAGTTGCAGAAATACCTGGTGGAGTCCTTCCAGGAGTTTCTGACGGTGGAACCCGGCGAGTTGGAGAAGCGCTTCGAGGAATACCGGGAAGAGTCGGCCAAGGTCAATGAAGCGGTCAGGAAGGCCGAAAATAAGCTGCAACGGCATCCCTCCATCCGCGCGCTGTTCGACATGCCGGGGGAGCCCACCCCCAACTACCTGCTGATTCGGGGGGAGCACACCCGCCCCGGCGATGCCGTCGAACCCGGAGTCCCCTCGGCGCTTCAGGCGCATACCCGGCCTTTCCGCATCCGCAAGCCCGAATGGAGCAGCGGGCGGCGGCTGGCTCTGGCCAAGTGGCTGGGACAACCCGATCATCCACTCACGGCCCGGGTGATGGCGAACCGAATCTGGCAGCACCACTTCGGCAGGGGCCTGGTGGCCACGCCCGGCAACTTCGGCAAGCTGGGGACTTCCCCTTCCCATCCCGAACTGCTGGACTGGCTGGCCACCGAGTTCGTCCGCCAGGGCTGGAGCGTGAAAGCCATGCACCGGCTGATCATGACCTCAGGCGCCTACCGGCAGTCCTCCGGCAACACCGGCGCCGGGGCGACCAACGGACATTCGGAAAACTCCCTGCTCTCCGGCTTTCCCCTGCAACGGCTGGATGCCGAGGCCTTGCGCGACTCGATACTGAAGATCTCCGGGCGACTGGACCCCACTCCCTTCGGACCGGCTGACGAGGTCGAGGTCCAGGAGGACGGCGAGGTCACCAGCCAGTGCACTACGGCCGGCTGCCGGCGCAGCGTTTACATGCTGCAGAGACGCACCACTCCCCTGACCATGCTGGACACCTTCGACGCCCCCCAGCTCAACCCCAACTGCGTCAAGCGCTCCCAGTCGATGGTCACCTCGCAGGCGCTGCAGCTCTGGAACAGCCGGTTGGCCCGCAAGAGCGCCCGCCATTTCGCGGGCCGGGTCATCGACGCCGTGGGCAGCGACCTGGAGAGCCAAGTGGAGCAGGTGTACCTGGCCGCCCTCTCCCGCTGGCCCACCGCCAGCGAGCGGCAGGCCGCCCTTCGAGAGATCGGGGAACTGGACCGGTACTGGTCGGAGCACCTGGACAGCCACACGCCGGCCGAGCCCAAGCGGTCGCGGGCCCGCTGGCTGGCCCTGTCCACCTTTTGTCACGCCATGCTGAACTCGGCGGAATTTATCTTCTATTGAGCCTTTTGCGCGAATAGGGGACGTTGTTGAATTACTGGAATAACTTCGATCAGCCAATCCTGAATTGCTTTGATTCAATATTGTCTCCTATGCGATCTTTACAAGTTATTCCAGTAATTCAACAACGTCCCCAGCGCTACACCACGAATTTTGCAAAAGGCTCTATCGAGTGAGGACACCATGAGATCCGGGAACCAAGCCCGTTTGGGTTCCACCCTTCCGAGCCGGGAGTCCGCGGAATCGGGGGCGCCCCTGCCTTCCCGCAGGGAGTTGTTTTCCAGCCTGGGCAACGGGTTTGTGGGGGGAGCCCTGGCCTACCTGTTGGGCAGGGACCTCCTGTCCGCCCAGCCCTTGCCGGCCGACAGCGGGCAGGCGCCCGACCTGAAACCCCGCAGACCCCACTTCGAGCCGCGGGCCAAGTCGGTGATCCATCTCTTCATGAACGGCGGCCCCAGCCAGATCGACCTGTTCGACCCCAAGCCCATGCTGAAGAAGTACGAGGGACAGCCGCCCGGCCGCGACCTGACCAATGACGTGGAACAGATCGCCTCTGTCGGCACCCTGATGCCCTCCCCCTTCGAATTCCAAAAGCGGGGCCGGTGCGGCATGGAGATTTCGGAGATGCTTCCCTTCCTGTCGCGCAAGGTGGACGACATCGCCCTGGTTCGCTCCATGTTCACCAAGCACTTCAACCACGAGCCCGCCATCTTCCTGATGCAGTCGGGAAGGACCATCGTCGGACGCCCCAGCCTGGGGTCCTGGGTGGTCTACGGGCTGGGCAGCGAGAACCAGAATCTTCCCGCCTACGTAGTGCTGGACGACCCCAAGATGCTCCCGGTGAACGGCCTCCAGAACTGGCAGGCGGGATGGCTGCCGCCCGTCTACCAGGGAACCCGTCTGAAGTCGGAAGGCTCGCCCCTGCTCAACCTGAAGCCCAAGGAGGAATTTCCCACTCCGGTGTTGAACATGGCCCGGTCCATCCTCACCCGGCTGGACGGGGACCACCTGCACCGCCATCCCGGCCAGCCGGAACTGCAGGCCCGCATCACCAACTACGAGCTGGCCGCCCGCATGCAGATCGCCGCCAGCGATGCCCTGGACCTCTCCCAGGAAAGTCCGGCCACTCACGAGATGTACGGCTTGAACGACGAGGCCACGGCTTCCTACGGGCGGCGCTGCCTGATGGCACGCCGGCTGGTGGAGCGAGGAGTGCGCATGGTCCAGCTCTACATCGAGGAGCAGATCTGGGACCAGCACAGCGACCTGGCGGGGGGCCTGCGCTACGCCTGCGGCAAGACCGACAAGCCCGTTCACGCCCTGCTGACCGACTTGAAGCAGCGAGGCCTCTGGGACAGCACCCTGGTGGTATGGGGAGGCGAGTTCGGGCGGCTGCCGCTATCCCAGCACCCTGACAAGAAGGCGGGGCGGGACCACGGGCCGCCCGGATTCAGCGTCTGGCTGGCCGGCGCCGGCATCAAGGGGGGAACCGTCTACGGCGCCACCGACGAATTGGGGCACCGCGCCGTCGAGAACCCGGTCAGCGTGCACGACCTGCACGCCACCATCCTGCACCTGCTGGGAATGAACCACCGCGACCTGGTCTACCGGCGGGAAGGCCGCAACGAGCGCCTCACCGACGAATACCCCGCCCGGGTGGTGAACGGGATACTGGCCTGAAACGACAGTGAATAGTGGATAGTGATTAGTGGATAGTGATTAGACCCCAACGTTAAGCAACTTGTCGGTCTCGGCGCAGTCGTTCAAAAAACGCAACCAAGTCGTCAGGCACGTACCGGTTTCCGAGATCCTCCGTTGACCACTCTCCACTCTTCTGAAGCACCTCTGTTTCACTCTGTATGATCCGCCCCCTTGTTTGGGAAGGTTGTGCGGCTAGGTCAAAAGTGAATAGTGGTTAGTGGTTATTGAATCGACACGTTGAGCGTCTGAATCAAAGTTGTTTCACTCTCGTATCATCCGCCCCGAAGGCTTGGGGAAACTGATGAAACTACACACGCTCCTTCTCCGGCTTCTGCCTTTGCTGCTGCTCTCTTCAATCGGCTTGGCGGCCGGGGCCGGGGCTGAGGATTCGGCCGGGGCGGCCTCCGCCATCGACATTTCAAAGGTCAGCTTCCTGATCCACCCCGTCTGCTGGGACCTGGCCCTGGCGGAAGGGGGCCGGGTGCGGCCCGATTTCCGCTACCAGTCCTTCACCTATCGGGGCGGGGCGTGGTACGACGAGCAGGAATTCTATGAGATCCTGGAGTGGGAGCGGCGGGTCAACCGGAAGCAGAAGGAATACATCCGGGCCATGGGTCCCGACGAGGCGCTGATCATCTACCCCATTGGAAACCGGCCGGCCATGCAGGCCCTGGAGAAGGCAGGAAAGGAGCAGTTGGGGCGCCGCTGCCTGATCATCCGGTCGGAAAGCCCCTCGGCCAATCACAAGGTGGATTACCGCCAACTGCTTCCCGACGCGGTGAAAGTCGAGTTGCTGGACGACCTGCTGGAGGCCGTCCGCCACAACAGCGACACCTGGAACGCCCAGGCGCTGGAAGTCATCTTTTACAACCGCATGATCGCGCTGGAAATCGAGCGGGGGTTCCGGGAGCGCCAGCTACGGGTCGATCCCAAGACTGTCGAGGCCGTGGCCTTCGGCGAGGGCTTCGAACAGTGCGCCACCACCTGGAAGGCCATGGTGGGCGGCTATCTCGGATGGTCCCGGCCCATTGAAATCGATTACAACCTGTCTGTGAGCGGCATGCCGCTGCTGCGCGGGGCGCGGCTCAAGGAGAGGGTGGCGGTGGGGGAGGAAGTCCGCATGTTCCTGTGGGAAATGGAGGACGGACGTCCCATGGCCTGGTTCGTGCGGACCCGGGGCAGCCTGGCCCAGGCTCAACTCTTCGTCAGCCTGCCCTTCGACCTGAAGAAATTCAAGCTCTTCGACGAGTTCGGCACCCAGTTGTGGCCCGACCCCGTTCGCGAGACCCAGCACCTGGGGGGCGTCCACTGGTGGTGGATGGGGTCGGCCAACGATTCCCCGCTCCGAATGGACTTCACGGGGCCGATGAAGGTACCGGTCTCGGTCGGCCTTCGCCAGTTGCCCACCGACCGCAACATCTTCATCGTCTCCGGCGGCATCCCCTTCGACGAATTTCGCCGGGCCCTGCTGCAAAGCCCCATCGGCCCGGCGCCCTCAAGGTAAGTCCTCCGGGGCGAAATTCCCGGCAGATCAACGGTCAGGGCGAGAAACCTCCAAAATCCGTCTTGCTTCGTGGCCCTTCGTCGTCCTTCGCGGCCCTTCGTGGATATCTTTTTTGCTTCTGCTGCCTGCCGGTCTGAAGCACGGCCTCGCTAGAACTCGTAGCGCAAACCGAACTGGATCACCCGCGGCGGAATCATCACCCGGGAGTAGTTGCCGAAGCTCCCGGGGAAGGTGAAAGAGAGAGTCTCCCAGACATCGGCGTTGAACCGAACGCTGTTGGTCAGATTGAAGGCTTCCGCCCGGAACTGGAGGCTGTGATTCTCGAACGGCAATGCGAAGCGCTTTCCAATGGACATGTCGATCGAGAAGATCCCGTCGCCGCGCAGGTTGTTGCGCTGTCCGACTTCGCCGGGCAGGACTTGCCTGAAGGAGGCCAGGGCCGCCTCCGGATCGCTGAAGACGTTGGGTCCGGTTCCTCCTCCGATCAACCGGGCGTTCTTGGCGTTGGCCTGCTCCGGCACCGGACCGTCGGTTTCGGCAAAGTG
>JAJECY010000203.1 GCA_022821775.1 Acidobacteriota bacterium | reverse complement strand
TAAGCTGGAAACGGTAGCGTTCCCGGTTAATCGGAGTGGGGGAGATTGGGGTCGTCGTGCCACGCTTTGTGCGGGCGGGACGCCCGCGTTCCCGGGTGGGGCTTAGAACCGGAACACGGCCAGGACGGGGAGGTGGTCGCTGGCGGCGATGCTTTGGGGGTCGTTGGGGTCGAGGGCGGCTGGGCCGCGGGCCACGATCTCGATCGATTCGAGACGGTCGGCGATGTCGGGCGTGAAGAAGATGTAGTCGATGCCGCCACGGGTGCGGTCTCCCTTGAGGCTGGTGGTGGTATGGGGGAGGCCCAGGTGGACAAATCCATCCACCAGGCCCATCTTGCGGAATCGCTGGTAGAGGGCGTGGGTCCGCTGGATGTTCCAGTCGCCCATCCAGATCATGGGGCGTTTGAGGGCGCGGTCGATGCGGCAGACTTCCTCGATGAGGTCCATCTCGGCGTCGGGGACCGGATCGTAGTGCCCTCCGTAGATCAGGATCTCCTGTCCCCCGGGCAGGCGAACCAGGGAACGGCCCAGGAACCGCTTGATGACCACCTGGCCCTCCATCTCCAGGAAGGTCAGATTCAGGTTGTCCAGCAGCGGGTAGCGGCTCAGGGTGGCGCCGGCGCAGTGCTTGTGGTGGGAAGCCGGGAAGAAGCTGGCCAGGTACCCCAGCCGGTCGATCAGCCGGAGCTGCAGGGGCTTGTCATAGTCGCATTCCTGCAGGGAGGCCAGGTGGGCGTCCAGCATCCCCAGGGTCCTGAGCTGGATGTCCAGCTTTTCCTGGGGGTCGCTCTTCCAGCGCGCCGTTCCCAGGGCTTCCGGATAGCCTCTGAAGTTGTGGATGTTGAAGGTCAGCACCCGAAGCCGCAGCCCGGTGTCGCGGGCTTCGGCCGGCGGGGGTGGCAGGGTGGCGTTGTGCGCCTGCAGGGCTTCCAGGGTCTTGATGACGGTGCCGCTCATGCTGAGCCATTTCCGCTCGCTCTCCGCCTGGTCGGTTGCGGCCGCAATGGCCACAAAGGCGATCACGGTGACGAGCAGTTGAGTTGATGCTTTCTTGTTCATGGGATCGAGAATCGGGAGCTTATTCGATTGCCTTTCCCCCTATTGTCTCGGGGGCGGGGAAGGGCCGATCATCCCCTGATGGAGGTGGTCGAGGGCTTTTCTTGAAACCGGGCCAGCTTCAGGTAGAGAACGATCAGCAGGGCGAAAGTCAGGGGGATCAGAAGCAGCAAAACCGGGATGATGATTTCGGGGGAACGCGGGGCCGGATTAAGGATGAGCCAAAGGACGATCGGCACGTCGGGCAGGAGGGTCAGTACCAGGATGGTCGCGAGGCTCCTGGGTGTGATGCGGAGAACTTGACCGCATTGGGGGCAGGTGATCTCGGCCTTGTCCAGGGTGCCCGATTTCAATGCTCGCCAAAGCAGTGGGCGAGGCAACTCCGCGCTGCATTTGGGACAGGTGGCTGCCATGGTTCCTCCTCGGGTTCAAGTCTTGCCCGGCTAAGCGCTACTCGGTCCGCTCCCAGCGGCTGGCGTCGATGCCGGGTCCCTCCGTGGCCATGTTGGGAGGCTTGTTGCCGCCCTCGAAGTGCCAGATGCGGGTGTTGGGGTCGCCCATGAGCTCGCGTACGGCGGGGGGCACCTTGGCCAGTTCCTCCGGGTCCCAGGGCTTGATCTTGTCGCTGGGTCCGGCCCAGGAGGGACGGTAGGCCAGTCCCAGCATCTCCCGGGCGTAGGTGCCGATGTTGGGGTAGTTCCCGTGAAAAACGTTCTGGTTGATCAGCACGGCCGAGCCTGCCCGGCAGGTGACCATGACCTGCTCGGGATGCTCGTCGTAGCGGAGATAGGGATTGCCGTCGTGATGAAAGCTCAGATGGGAGCGCGGCACCACCTTGAAGGCCGACACCTCGGGAGTGAGGTCCTGCAGGTAGTAGAGCACCCGGATCAGGCGGGGGCAGCTCTGCTCGTAGCCGAAGATCTCCGATCCCCAGGGCTGCCCGTCGCAGTGCAGGCTGATTCCGGGATGGCCGGGCTCGGAGCGGGAGTAGTCGTAGCTCATGAAGATCAGCTCGGGGCCGCACATGGCCTTGAGGAAGTCGACCAGAGGAGGATGGGCGATCAGCTCGGTGATGTGTCCGCCCCGGAACTGGATATCCTGGCATCCCCTCTGGTGGACGCTGTAGTCGACGTGGAAGGTCTCGAACCTGCCGGTCTCGGCCTGAAGGCGCCGGATGTGGTCCGGGTCCAGCAGGTCGGGCAGGACCAGGTAGCCTTCCACCTCCAGGTGCCGGATGCGTTCCCCCAGGGTCATCCCGGCCCAATCGGTGTCATCGATGCGGTCTTTGCGATCATTTTGTTTGAGCACGACTCTCTGTTCTCCCGTGGCGATCGAAGTGGTTCGGCAGGCCCGCGTTGCGGGCCGTGTGCAGGTCAGCCCAAGTTTACCAGAAGGTATTCGTGTGGCGGAGATGTGGAAGCGATTTCGGGCGAGTTTTAAGGGTAGAGCGGTGCGCTGGCGAGTCAGAGGCTGGTAGTTGCTCACGGGACGCCGCGTCGGCCCCCCACCGCATCGGCCTTTGCCTGTAGGTTGGCTCGTGCGACCCCGCGACGGCGCACAAGATCTCGCCTTTGGCTCGCCTTGTGCGAACCCCCCACCGCACAAGCCTTCGCCATTCGGCTCGACTTCTGCGACTCCCCCTCAAGGGGGGAGTGATTCTTGAGTTTCTTGAAAGACGCTTTGCGAAATCGGGGACAGACGCCCGAAGACAATCAATTGAAAATCCTGTCCACCGACAGTGTCTTAGGTAAGGGGAGAGCCGCGTATGCGGCGGTTGGCGTGGGTTGCCTGAGACAAGGTTGCCTAAAGGTCATCCTTATCGAGCAGCGAAGCTGCGGCCTCGTGTAGCCCCGGGCGGAAGCCCGGGGTCGTGTGAGTTCTGCGCTGCCCCAGCCGCGAAGGCGGCGAATTAAGAGCTGCGTCCCCTGTGCGCGGCGCCCGGTAAGTGACTGCCGACGGCACGGGAGGCGCCGCGTTGGCAACGTCGTTCGAACGCTTGTGGACAGAGCGACCGTCAGCCAGTCGATCCGACCGGCGTGGTATCATGCCGCCTCCGGGAGGCACGAGGGAGGAAACCACAATGGAAACGCCGTTGAACAGCATCAACCGCCGTCAATTCCTGAGCAGCACCGCGGTAATGGCCGCTACGCCCGCCTGGGTCGGAGCCGGCGCGGCGGCGGCCGGCCAGGAGTCGGGGCAGCCGGTCAGCCTGGTCGAAGTCATACGGGAGCTGGCGCCGGAGGGGGTGTCGCTGAAACCGGGTCCCGGTTTCGCCATGGAGCGGAATGGTGAGATGCTGGACTGGAAGCTCGACTCCCTCGAGTCGGAGACCGGCGATGCCTGGAAGTTTCGCTACCGCTCCGAGGATGGACTGGAGGCGGCCGGAATCCTGCGGTTGGACCGGGCGTTTCGCGTAGCTGAATACCGGGTGAAGCTGACCAACACCTCCGACGGGCGTTCTCTGCCCCTCACCCGCCTCTATTCCCTCTTTCTGCGTCTGGGCGGAGTGACCGACCCCCGGATCATGGGCTGTTCCGGGGCCGGCAGCGCCTCCTGGTTTCCCCACGCCCGGGAATTCCCCTCCGATGCCTTTCGTCCCCGTTGGATCGAGCCCTTTCACTATCGCCCGGTGGAATTCGCCAGCCACCGCAACCTGACCGGGTGCCCCACCGGCTCCTGCGAGGTGGCGGTGCCCGTCAAGCAGCGGGGCTTCGGAGAACGCTGGACCGGGTCCTCTTCCCAGGATCTTCCCCTGTTCATGGTCAGCCAGGGTCCCGATTCGGACCAGCCCGGGATCTTCTTCGGCATCGAGTGGTCCACCTTCTGGCAGGCCCGAGTCGCCTTCGACGGTCCTGCCACCGACCTGAAGATCGAGGTCGGTCCCCTGATCAAGGACCTGGTTCTGGACCCGGGGGAGAGCCTGGACCTGCCGGTGGTCCACCTGGGGTTCTTCGAGAAGGGCTTCGAGTCGGGCACCAACGGCCTGCGCCGCTACATTCACCAGCGCCTGACGCCCCACTACGGGGGAAAGCCCATGGTGCCGCACGTGGCCTACACCCTCTGGCCCGGCATCAGCGTGACCTACACCGAAGAGGAGCTGCGCCGCCAGGTGGACGCGGCGGCCGAGGCCGGGGTGGAGATGTTCTGCGTGGACGCCGACTGGTACAAGGGAGGGCATTCCCGGGGCAGGGGCAACTGGGAGGTGGATCCCGAGAAGTTCCCCCGGGGGATGGAGCCCTTTGCCGAGTATGTCCGCTCCAAGGGGATGGGCATGGGACTCTACTTCGAAGCGGTGGCTTTTCCCTGGACCAATCTGCCCCAGGCGCATCCCGAGCACTTCTACAAGCTTCCCGAGGGGTTTCACCCGCTCAAGTACAACTTCAGCTCGCCCGCGGCCTGCGACCACTGGATCGACCTGATCGGCGGCTTCGTGGAGCGCTACGACCTGCGCTACATCCGGGCCGATTTCTACACCGATCCCATGCGGGGCGAGGAATCCTTTCACTGGGACCTGGTGGACTCCGACGGCAAGACCCGCTTCGCTCACGTGCGCGGGCTCTACCGGGTGTGGGAGACCCTGACCCGCCGGCACCCCCGCCTGATGCTGGAGCTGAACGCCGGGGGCGGCAACGCCATCGACCTGGGCAGCCTGAGGCGCCACCACTGCGCCTGGGCCAACGACATGAGCGGGCATCCCCACTCCTGCCGCATGATCCAACTGGGTGCGAACTCCTTCATTCCGGCCAACTACATGGGCCTGGCGGTGGGACCCGACCGGGAGGGCCGGGACAACGGCCTGGATGCCGGCTTTTCCGACCAGGCCTTTCTGAGCCGCATGACCGGGCAGATGCTCCTGCACGGCGGCCTGGCCGCCTGGCCGCCTGAAGTGAAGCGGCGGGCCAGGCACTGGGTGGGGGTCTACAAGAAGATCCGGCCGCTGCTGGTGAAGGACTTCTACCGGTTGCTGTCGGTGCCCAACAGCGAGGCCGATTGGGACGCCGCCCAGTTCTGCGACGGCACCCGGGAAGGGGTGGTCTTCGTCTTCCGTTACCTGGGGCGCCGGCCTCGCCACTCCATTTTCCTGCAGTCCCTGGACGCCGGCCGCCGCTATCGCCTGACGGACGAGGGCACCGGAGAAAGCCGGACCCTGTCGGGGAGTGAGCTGATGCATGGCGGGCTCACGGTCCCGCTGGCTCCCAATTCGGCCAGGTTGTTCTCCTATCGGGCGGTGTGATCGGGGTGCGGTGATTCACGGAGTTTGGCCGGGGGGCGGACGCAGTCCCCGTGGTCCGAAGAGATTCAACCCTCCCTGCCATCCCTGTAGCGTCGCGCCCGATCCGACACCCTCCGGGAGTAACCCGACTCCATGGCTCGCATTCTCATTGCCGGTTGCGGCTACGTAGGGCAGGAGCTGGGTCTGCGCCTGGTTCGGGAAGGCCACTCCGTATGCGGCTTGCGGCGCGGTCCGGGCCGGCTGCCGCCGGGGCTGCGCGGCTTCGGCGCCGATCTTACCCGGCCGGAAACGCTGGCCTCCCTTCCGGGACCCTTCGACGTGGTGTTCTACACGGCGGGGGCCTCTCACCGCTCGGAGGCGGGCTACCGCTCGGCCTACCTGCAGGGACTGGGCAACCTGGTTGCGGCCCTGCAAGGGCAGGAGCCTCCCGTTCGCCGCCTCTTCTTCACCTCCAGCACGGCGGTCTACGGCCAGTCGGGCGGGGAGTGGGTGGACGAGGAGTCTCCGGCCGAGGCCGGCCACTTCCGGGGGCGGTTGCTCAGAGCGGCCGAGCAGGTGCTGTTGGGAGGCCCGATCGCGGGCACGGTGGTTCGGGTCGGAGGAATCTACGGGCCGGGCCGGAGCCGGCTGATCGACAGCGTCCGGCGGGGGGAAGCCTGCTGTTTCGAAGGTCCGCCCCGCTATCTGAACCACGTCCATCGAGATGACTGCGCGGGAGCTCTGGCCCACCTGATGGGGGTCGACCGCCCGCGGCCCCTCTACATGCTGGTGGACCATGAGCCCGCCGAACAGTGTGAGGTCCTGCGTTGGATCGCGGGCCGGCTGAAGGTTGCAGCGCCTCCCCGGGTGCCTCCCGAGGCCGGCAAGCCCGCCCGGGGCACCAAGCGGTGCCGAAACGCCCGGTTGGTGGAGTCGGGCTATGCGTTTCGCTATCCGACCTTCAGGGAAGGGTATGAGGCGTTGATTACATGATCAAAAGATGTCGAAGCGTTCCTGGGGGAAGAGGGGGTCGCTCTTGATCACCACGTCTTTCTTCAAGCTCGCCTCCAGCTCGTCGACGACCGAGGATTCAGTGGTCTTCAGAGCCTTGGCCACCGCG
This sequence comes from Acidobacteriota bacterium, assembly GCA_022821775.1. Taxonomy (GTDB): domain Bacteria; phylum Acidobacteriota; class Terriglobia; order Versatilivoradales; family Versatilivoraceae; genus Versatilivorator. The sequence goes on along the minus strand of JAJECY010000203.1, from coordinate 14,775 downwards.
GGGTTCACCCGGAAGGTAATCTCCGCATCCTCGATGGCGCCGGCCATTTTCCGTGCTTCCCCCCGAATCTCGTAGCAGACGGTCCGGGGAGATTTCACCATTCCGGATCCGCAGCACTGGGAACAGGGCTCGCACAACATCTTCAGCAGCGATTGCTTGACCCGCTTGCGGGTAATGGCCACCAGGCCGAAGTCATTGAATTGAAGCACCTTGGAAGGTGACTTGTCCCGCCTCAAAGCTGTCTCCAGCGTCTGGGTCACCTTGAGCCGGTTCTTGCGGTCTTCCATGTCGATGAAGTCGCAGACGATGATGCCCCCCAGGTCGCGCAGCCGCAGTTGACGGGCAATCTCCCTGGCCGCCTCCATGTTGGTCTTGGCAATGGTGTCTTCCAGCTTGTTCGACTTGCCCACGTACTTTCCGGTGTTCACGTCGATGGCCACCAGGGCCTCGGCCTGGTCGATGACGATATAGCCACCCGATTTCAGCCAGACCTTGGAGCGCAGGGCCTTGTCCAGTTCCGCCTGAACCCCGAACTCCTCGAATATGGGTGTCTCTCGGGTGTAGAGCTTGACCTTCTTGACTAGGCTGGGCTGGAATCGGTGGATCAATTCCACGATGGAGGCGTAGGCCAACTCGTTATCCGCCCGGATGGCGGAAAACTCCCGGTTGAACTGGTCCCTGAGAATCCTCTGAACCAGGTTCAGTTCCCGGTGGATGATGGCCGGTGCGGACTTCTTGTCGGACTGGGTCTTGACCTCCGTCCAGAGGGCGCGAAGAAAACCGATGTCGGCCTTGAATTCGTCCTCTCCCTTGTACTCCCCGGCCGTCCGAACGATGAATCCGCCCGGCAGATCCCCACGGTTGTCCTGGATGATCTTCCTGAGTCGCTGGCGCTCCTCTCCCGAGCTGATCTTGCGCGAGACTCCGATGTGGTTGACCGTGGGCATGTAGACCAGGTAGCGACCCGGAATCGCGATATGGGAAGTAATCCGCGCCCCCTTGGTCCCCAGCGGCTCCTTGGCGATCTGGACCAGGATTTCCTGACCTTCCTTGAGCAGGTCGGCGATCATGGGCGCCGGTGAGGCCGCCTCCCGGCGCTGGCGATCCTCGCCGCGATACTGGGAGCGGCGCCGGTCGGGTGACCGGCGGAAGAACCGGGGCGTGTTGGGGCGGCTGCGATACTGGGCATTGGAGGTCCGAGGCCTGGAAGTGCGCCCGGAGGGTGCATCGGCTGCCCCGACCGTTTCGGGATCGGAATCGCCGGCGGCGTCGACTGTCGAGCTCGGATCCTCGGGCTGACCCGGGTCGGATGGACCCTCGGCGGCGCTTGCAGCCGGCTCGTCGGCTGCAGAATCGGTGGTTTCGGCAACCTCGGCGGGGGCTGGTTCCCGAGCCTGGTCGGTGTCGCTCGAGACGGCGGCCGGTTCCTCGAGGCTGTCCACCGCGGTCGATTCTTCGGCAGCCTCCACCTGTTCCCCGGCGTCATCGTCGGTGGTGGCAACAGCGTCGCCGGATTCATCGGCGGCTGCCTCCGCGGCCGGCTCGGCGACCACGGGAGCCGCTTCTCCACCGGACTCGGTCTCCTCGGCGGCATCCGGTTCCGGTGGCGCCTGCGCGTCCAACTCCCTGGCAGCTTCAGCTTCCTCGCCCGTTTCCTCGGTCGCCGGCTCTGCCTGGGCCGGGTTGGGAGGGGTCTGCTCGGCGGCCGCTTCGGGCTCAGCCGACACCGTGCCCGAGTCCGCGGCTGACTCTGAAGAGGCTTCCGGGGCCGGCTCGGAGTCGCCGGCGGATGGGGCGGCCTCGGGGGATGTCGCCTCCACTTCGGCGGTCGGGGCTTCGGCAGTGGCCTCTTCCGCTTGGGCGGTCGGCTCCTCTACTTCCGCGGTGGCGGCTTCTCCGTCGGCTTGAACTACGGCTTGCGTGTCCGGGGCCTGTGCTTCTTCCGGGGATGCGGCAGAGGATTCCGCCTCTGCGCTTTGGGCAGCGGCTTGCCTGGAGCGCCTTCTGCCCCTTCGACCCTTGAGGGGAGGGGACTCGGGCTCGGTTGCAGGGGTCGACTCAACTGCGGAGCCGGGCTCGGCCTGGAACGCCGTCTCCTCTGCTGCGGCCGTTTCGGACTGAGCGGCGGGATCGGTTGTTGTGGCGGGTTCGGCTGCAGCAGCGAGTTCGATCCGCGAGGCGTCCTCGGGCGGGCTTTCGGGTTCCGCCGGCGGGGGCGGCTCCGAAACCCCCGAGTACTTGGCCAGCGATTCTCCGGGAAGAACGGAAAGGGGCTCGGCCGTGCCGGAAACAGGAGCCGGGGGTGGGGGCGGCGAGGGGTTGGCCGGCGGCGCGGCCGACGATGGCGCGGCGGACGGCGGCTCGGCGCTCGATTCGGAAGGAGCGGCCTCCTGGCGTTTCCCCCGCAAGCGGCCGCGCCTGGCCCGGCGGGGACGCATTCGACGGTCCGCATTGCGGGTGCCGCCGGAGTCTTGCACGCCGGGGGAGGATTGTTTGGCGGTCTCGGGACCGGAGTCCTGCTCGAGCTTGGCGACCGGCTCTTCGGCCGTGGTCGTAATCAGGTCGTATTCGTCCGTATCTTCGAAGAAATCGGAGACATAGAGGAAGGCATCCCGCTCCAGGCCGACATTGACAAACGCCGACTGCATTCCGGGAAGCACCTTGGTCACTCGACCCTTGCAGATGCTTCCTACGATTCCCTGGTCTCCTTCGCGCTCGATGTGGATTTCAACGACTTCGCCGCCCTCCAGGATGGCGGCCTTGGTTTCTTGTGACGAAGCGGAAACAATAAGCTCCTTCGACATGAGGGACTCCTCCTTGGTGAAACACTGAGGAGCTGTTCGGCGGGGCAGAGGGTGGGTTGAAGAGAGTCGAATGCCCGGGTTGGTCGGGCAGACCGGACCCTAGATCGAGCGAGAGTCTTGTCGATCCCATCATGGATCTAATCCTGTGGCCATGCCAATGCCTGGCTTCCGCTGACGAGCAAGTCGGGCTCGCCGGGAATACTACCGTTCAAGCTCTTGGGTGTTTCTCAAATGCCCCGATCCGCTCGACAATCCCTGTCGTACCGTGATCGGGTTGAAATACTTGAAAAAACGTTGGAAATTTTCAGGGCCGGCTCGGAGCTTCAACCCCGGGCCGCCCCGGTTAGCGTCAATAGACCAGAAGTCCGGTCGGAATCAGTAGATGTACCGTCTCATTCCGACGTTGATGATCAATCCCAGCAATATGAATGTGGTGAGCATCGAAGACCCGCCATAGCTCAGCAATGGAAGGGGAATGCCCGTGATGGGCGCCAAGCCCACCACCATGCCGACGTTCACCAGGATATGGAAAAAGAGCACGCTCACCGACCCCAGCACGAGATAGACTCCTAGCTTGTCGCGCGCGGTCTGAGCAATGCGTATGGCACGCATGATGATAAGAAAGTAGAAAGCCAAGATGACGAACGATCCGGCGAATCCAAGCTCTTCACCCACCACCGAAAATATGAAGTCGGTATGGCGTTCGGGAAGAAAACCCAGCGCTGTCTGGCTTCCCTGGGTAACTCCTTTCCCCAGAAGACCGCCGGAGCCCATGGCGATGCGGGACTGGATCGCCTGGTAACCCTGGCCGCTGGGGTCTCGTTCCGGCTCCAGGAACGTGTAGACACGCTCCTTCTGATACGGGTTGAGACTATACCATCCGGCTGCAGTAATCAAGGTCACCAGGACGACGCCGGCCAGGATCCACCTTCGGCGCAGCCCTCCAAGCACCAGGCCGACAGCCAGGGGCGGAAACAGGGTAATGGCCGATCCCAGGTCGGGTTGCAGCAGAATCAGTCCCAGGGGCAATCCCACCAGCAGGCAGGCCTTGATGATTTCGCTCGTGGTGAGAAAGTGGGTGCGGTTCTCGCTCAGGAAGCGGGCAAGCGTCAGCACGAGGGCTACCTTGGCGAATTCCGCGGGCTGGATCTTGAAAGCGCCCAGCGGAATCCATCCGCGCGTGCCGTGTATGGCCGGGGCGACGAACAGGACCAGGATCAGCGAGAGTACCGCAGCCAGGTAGATGTAGGGCACCTGCTGAGAGAGGAGTCGATAGTCCAGGCTTGCGACCAGGGCCAGGACAACCAGTCCCAGGATAATGAAGTAGATCTGCTTGACGTAATAGGTTTCCGACAGTTCGTATTGGGTGGCGCTGTAGATCTCGGCCACGCCCACGGCGGCGATGGCCAGGGCCAGGGAAAGCAGCACCCAGTCACACTGCTTGAGATAGGGCAGGATCTGTTTTGGCAAGTTAGGTCGGTTCTCTGTGAATAGGGGACCGGCGCTGCACTAGTTCATCCTTTCGGAAGGCAGAGAAAAGGTGACGTGCTCCGAGTCGGCTCCGTTTTGAGGCTGCTTTCTCTTGTGCTTGTCGAAATAGACCTGGAACATGGCCTGAAGGACGGGCGCCGCACTGGCGCCGCCGCTTCCCCCCTGCTCCACGAAAACGGCGGCTGCAATTTCGGGAAGGTCTCTGGGGGCGAAGCCGACGAACCAGGCGTTGTCCTCGAACGGCTCGCCATCGGGTTGCATTCGCTCCCGTGATTCCCGACCGATGACCTGGGCCGTCCCCGTTTTGCCGCAGACATCGAACCCCCGCACGGCCGCCCGCCTGCCCGTGCCGTACTCGTTGACGACACCCCACAGACCCCGACTGACCAGGCGCACCGTCCGGGGTTCGAGTGGCGGGTCCGGCTTGTGCGGGACCGGCAACGGCTTGCCCACCCGATTGAGTTCGTCGGCCGGCACCACGTGCGGTACGTTGTAGACGCCGCCCAGCCCCAGTCCACCCAGGGCCCGGGCCAGTTGAATGGGCGTCAGGGAAACCGCTCCCTGACCGATGGCTACCGAGATGGTTTCTCCGGGATACCAGTTGGCGTTGTAGATCCGCCGCTTCCACTCGGGGGAGGGAATGATTCCCGGACTCTCGCCCAGCAGATCGATTCCTGTCTTGTTTCCCAGACCCATGGCCTTGGCGTGGACCGCAATCTTGTCAATCCCCAGTTTTCGACCCAGGCGATAGAAGAAGACGTTGCAGGAAGACACAATGGCACGGTGCAGATCGACCTCTCCGTGTCCCTCCTTCTTCCAACAGGCAAAGCGGCGGCCGTAGATCTCCGTCCCCCCCGAACAGTGCTCGGTATGGGTCGGGGTCAGTATCCCCTCCTGCAGGCCGGCCACGGCCAGGAATATCTTGAACACCGAGCCCGGGGGAAAGCGGCTCTGGATCGCTCGGTTCTGCATGGGCTTTTGGGGATCCAGCAGCAGTTGGGCCCACTGTTCCCGGCTGATTCGGCCGGCGAAGCTGTTGGGATCGAACGCGGGGCGGCTCAGCAGACAGAGCACCTCCCCGGTCCGGGGGTCGACGGCGACGGCTGCTCCCGCCTTGTCGCCGAAGGCTTTCTCGGCGGCTCGCTGAATATCGATATCGATGGTGAGTCGCAGGTTGTCTCCTGCCTGGGGCGGGATCATCTTCCTGGTTTCGATCTCGCGGCCGCGACTGTCGACCCGAACCGTTTTTTCCCCGTCCACGCCCCTGAGGATGTGGTCGTAGACTCGCTCCACCCCTTTTTGGCCAACGAGGTCGCCGGGTTTGGCCGTGTCGCCAAATACCCCTGATTCCAGTTGATTCTCCGATATTTCGGTCACGTACCCCAGCAGGTGAGCCGCCACCTCGTCTTCAGGATAGTTTCTGATGGGATGGGGGGCCACCTGAATGGCCGGAAGCTCCTGGCGGTGGGCCTCGATGAAGGAAATATCGCCGATCCCGGCATCCTCCTTGAGAACCAGGGGCAGGTGTCTGGGCCGGCGTCGCTGCTTTTCGATCTGAGACTGCAGGAAGCCGGGCTCGAACTGGAGCCCCTCGGTCAGGAGATCCAGGGAGGACTCGAGCTCGGGGATGTCTCTCCTGGTCACGCTCAGGGTGTAGGAACGACGGTTGTTGGCCAGCGGCCGTCCATAGCGATCCAGGATCTTGCCGCGAGGCGCGACCCAGCGAATGGATCGTATCTGATTCTGCTCGGCCCGGGCGGCATAGTGGTTGTGCCGCAGGATCTGCACTTTCCACAGGCCGGCCAGCAGCACCAGGAACCCCAGGATGATCGCTGCCTGAAGAATCGGGATTCGAGCTTGAGTCGTTTCCTTGTCTTTGTAGAAGTCTCGAAGTTGCATCGATCAGCGTGCTCGTTCCTTCAGGATTCGATCGAAGAGAGTAAAGATGGGCAGCCCCAGGCCGGCGCAAACCAGACTGCCCATCAGCAACTGGTCGAACATGAGGCTCTCGTACCGGTCCAGGAAAGCAACCCGCAGGACCCAGGAGAGGAAGCCGGAGACGAGAAAGGACAGCCCGAGAATACTTGTGCGCATGATCCAGCCGTCCATCGCAATCATGGCGCTGCCCAGGTAGACCAGGATGCAGACCGACAGGTTGCAGAATCCGCTGAGTCCCAGGAGATGGACCCCCTGACTGTCCTGCAGCAGGCCGACCAGGGCTCCCAGGAAGAGGATCCAGGGCAGGTCCACCTGGGTCAGCGTCATGTAGAGCAGGACGATCAACGGCAGATTCAACAAGGCAGCGGCGTTGGGGAAGAAGTGGGCGGACACGCCTTGAATGACCACCATCCCCGTCAGCAGCAGCACGTCCACCAGGGACTGGAAGAGCGACTGCATCATCCTGTCGACTCTTTCTTGAGGATCAGGACCTCTTCAAGCTTTTTCATGCGGGCGGCGATGGCAACCTCGACCCGCTGCGAACCGGTTTGCCCCGAGGTCGCCGACAGCACGTTTCCAACCAGCAGCCCCTTGGGGTAGATCTGATCCAGTCCGGAGGTGATCACCCGCTCCCCGGGGGCAGCCTTTTCGGTGAGAGGGACGTAGTGAATGGTGGCCGTCTGCCGGCCGGCGCCTCTCAAGACTCCGGTAGCGCGGCTGCGTTCCAGCAGGATGCCCACGCCGCTGTCCAGGTCCGAGATCAACTGGACCACCGCGCTGTTCCTGGAAACGTGCACCACCCGACCCACCACGCCTTCGGAGTTGATCACCGGGCAATCCCAACTGATGCCCGAGCTGGAACCCTTGTCCACGACTCTGGAACTGTAGCCCATGCGATCGTCTCCGCCGATCACGCTGGCCGCCACGCTGGGCCGGTTCAGAGCGGCCTCGACCAGGTCCAGAGTCTCCAACCGCTTGAGCCTCTTGACCTCTTCCTCGTAGACAAGCAGGGTTTGCCGGTAGTCCTCGACCTCGCTCCTGAGGCGCTCATGTTCCTCCTTGTCGACCCTCAAGCGGACATAGTTCTCCCAAAGCCCGCTCAGGCTGCTGACACCTCCGACAGCTCCCCTCAGAAAGGGCAGCACGAATTCCATGGCCCAGGTACGCAACAGGGGAGTGGAATTGACCTTGGGGATCTGGGTGGAGAGGAGCGCGAGGTGAGCCGCCAGGACCAGAATGACGATCACCGCTTCTTTTCTCGACTGGAATAGCGACTTCATGGATGCCACGCCTATGGAGGGCGTTGAGCCCTGTGCCAGTCCTTGGCTCGGGTTCCGGTCGTGACGTCGTCAGTAGGAGTCGACAGAGATTTTCTTGAGGAGATCGAAATCTCCCAACATTTGTCCGGTGCCCCGAACCACGCAGGACAGGGGATCTTCCGCCACGGTGACCGGCAGCCCCGTTTCCTCCCGGATGCACTTGTCCAGGTTCCGAAGCAAGGCGCCTCCTCCCGTCAGGATGAGGCCTTTGTCCACGATGTCGGCCGAGAGTTCGGGAGGAGTCTTTTCCAGCACGGCCCGGATCGCGTTGACGATGGCCCCCACGCCCTCCGCCAGCGCTTCACGAATCTCACCGTCGGTAATGACCACGGTTTTCGGAATTCCCTCGACCAGGTTGCGCCCCTTGATCTCCATGGTGACCGGTTCGTCCAGGGGGTAGGCCGAACCGACTTCGATCTTGATCTGTTCCGCGGTGCGCTCGCCGATCAGCAGGTTGTGCTTGGCTCGGATGTATCGAATGATGGAGTCGTCCAGCTCGTGGCCGGCCAGCCTGACGGAACGGCCGTAGACAATTCCCGACAAGGAAATGACGGCGATGTCGGTGGTTCCGCCTCCGATGTCCACCACCAGGTTCCCTGAAGGCTCCGAGACCGGCAGTCCCGCCCCGAGCGCCGCCACCATGGCCTGCTCCACCAGGTAGACCTCGCTGGCCTTGGATCTGTAAGCGGAGTCGATGACGGCCCGCTTCTCGACCTGAGTGATTTCCGAGGGGACGCCAATGACGATCCTGGGATGGACCAGCAGCTTGCGGCCATGCGCCTTGCGGATGAAGTAGGTCAGCATCCGTTCGGTGATCTTGAAGTCGGCGATGACCCCGTCCTTCAAGGGCCGGATGGCGACGATGTTGGCCGGGGTGCGTCCCAGCATGTACTTGGCCTCCCGGCCCACGGCTTCCACCGCGCCGTTGGATTCGTTGACGGCCACGATGGAGGGTTCATTGACTACGATTCCCTTGCCCTTGGCGTAAACCAGGGAGTTGGCCGTGCCCAGATCGATGGCGAGGTCGCTGGAAAAGAGGTGGAAGGCGGTTCGAAAACTCATTCAGCCTGGAGCCCTAACAGATTCAGGATGCGTTGGGAGACGTCGTGCCCGGACCCCGGTCAAAGCGGGCGGCAACCCTGTTGCGATCCGCTTCAGCATAGCAAAGTTCCCCTTAATTTACAAACACTTAACCGGCACTTGTTCGGGGGATTGGCGGTCGACCTTCCCGGCTCTGGTATAATGGCCTCTTTGAAGTTTGTCCGTTGTTTGCATACGGCTGTCGCACCGTTGACAGCCGCTCGAACAGGAGAGCGTGAAGAGCAATGATCCTGGATCTCATGCGTCGGCAAAAGCGGTTGTTCGCCTGGGTGATTCTCCCGCTACTGGTGGTGGGGCTGGTGAGTTACCTGATCCCTGGAGTCGGTGGGGTATGGGGCCACGAGATCGGGGTGCCCTTTGTCGCCCGGGTGGGAAGCGCCGAGATCTCTCCGGCGGAGCTGAGGGATGCCCTGTTCCGGTTCCTGCGCAGCAGCCAAGTGCCCTACGATCGCAAGCTGTTGCGGCAGTTGAGGATTGAACAGCAGATCCTCAATCAACTCATCAGCCGGGAAATCGTTTTGCAACAGGGACGCCGGCTGGGCGTGGATGCCACCTCCGAGGAGATTCAAGAGAAGATCCTGACCGTTCCGGCCTTTCTCGAAGAGGGGAACTTCTTCCTCCAGCGATACAAGGCGATCCTGCGCCAAAACGGACTGACGGTGGAGCAGTTCGAGGAATCGATTCGCTACGAGATCATGCAGGAAAAATTGCGTGGCCTGGTTACCGAGTATGTGAACGTTTCCGACTGGGAGGCCGAGGAAGACTATCGGCTTCGGAACGAAAAGGCCAGAGTCCGCTACGCCGTCATTGACCCGGCTTCGTTCGAGGGAACGGAGTTCATTGCCTTGGATGAAATCGAGGCCCACTACGAGGAGAACAAGCCGACCTACCGTCTTCCGGAAAGGCGTCAGATCGAGTATCTCCTGGCGGACACCGGCCGGCTCAGGGCCACCTTCGAACCCACTGCCGAGGAGATGCAGGCCTATTACCGCGATAACCGGTCCGAATTCCAGGTTCAGGAACAGGTCCAGGCCTCTCACATTCTGTTCAAGACCGCCGGCGAGCCGCCCGAGTCCGTGCAGGCGATTCGGCGGAAGGCCGAGAAGGTTCTTGAAGAGGCCAAGGCGGGCAAGGATTTCGCCCAATTGGCGAGGCGGCACTCCGAGGACGGTTCGGCTGCAAACGGCGGGGATCTGGGGTTCTTTGGCCGCGGCAGGATGGTGCCGGAATTCGAACGGGCCGCATTCGGCCTGGCCAAGGGTGAGATCAGCAATCTGGTGACCACCCAGTTTGGATTTCACATCATCAAGGTGCTTGAAAAGCAGGACGCCCGCACCCAGGCCTTGGAGGAGGTGAAAGGCATCATTGAGTCTTCGTTGACCAGTGAAAAGGCCGAGGCGGCGGCAAGAGACCTGGCAGACAAGGCCTACCGGCAAACCAGGAATGAACGCTCCTTTGAAGACATTGCCAAGGAGTTGGATCTGGTGACCGAAACCTCGCCCCTGTTCTCTCCCGGAGCAGCCATTCCCGGCATCGGAAACTCACCGGATCTGTCGACCAGGGTGTTCTCCATGACGGAGGGGGCCGTCAGCGCGCCCCAGCGGGTCCCCAACGGATTCGTTCTGGCCCGCCTGGTCCAGGTGAAGCCCTCCGAAATTCCTGAATTCGAGGAAGTGCGTAGCAGGGTGGAACAGGATCTGCTCACCGAGAAGAGCGATACCGCGGCTCGATCCAAGGCAGAGGAACTGGTTGAGAAAGTAAAGGCCGGTCGAAAGTTGTCATCCGCGGCGCGGCGCGGCCGTATCGAAGTCAAGCTCAGCGATCCCTTCAGCCGCAATGGCTCCATTCCCGACCTGGGCGCAAGCACCCCGCTGGATGAGTTCGCCTTTTCGGCCAAGGAAGGAGAGGTCAGCGAGCCCATCCAGGTGGGCAGGCGGCTGGTGGTGGCTGTTCTCACCGAGAAGCAGGATATCGATCCGGAAAAGTTTGCCGCGGAAAAAGAGGAGATACGCGACCGGTTGTTGACCCGAAAGCGGCAAACCGTTTTCGATGCCTTCCTGGAAGGGACCAGGACCCGCATGCAGGAGCAGGGAGAAATCCTGGTGAACCAAACCCGCCTGGACGAAATATCCGCCCAACTCTGAACCTGACCGGCCCTTCTCGCCGGAGCGCTACACGCAACAGACGTGTCGGCGGTCGACCGACGCTGGCGGCTGTTTCGCTTCGGTCCGCAATAAGATGACGGCGCTGAAGCAACCTGACGTCGTCGCGGGCCCCCCACCGCATCGGCCTTCGCGAGTAACTTGGCCTGTGCGAACCCGTGACGGCGCACAAGACCGCGCCATTCGGCGCTGCTTGTGCGAACCCCCCACCGCAGAAGCCTTCGCCATTCGGCTCGACTTCTGCGACTCCCCCTCAAGGGGGGAGTGATAGGAGCGTCTGATGCAGGCCAAGTATCACTCCCCCCTTGAGGGGGAGTCGGCGAGAGGCGAAGCCCGTCTTCGAGCCGGAGGGGGGCAATCGCGGCGCCCCGTTAGCGAAGCCCGCGGTCGAGCCGGAGGGGGGCAAACGCGGCGTCCCGGGGGCGACTGCCGGCGACACGCCCTGAAACCCTTTGGGCGCCGGGGGCATCACAACCAGCATTCTCTTGGGAGTCGATCCAGCCAATCGATCAGTAAGGAGGAAGGCCATGAATTCTCTTGAACGGGCAACCTGGTGCCTGAGTGCAGTATTGCTGCTGTCCTCGGCGAGCTGGGCTCAAGACCGAGGCGCCAGGCGAGAAGCCGCCCTGCGGAGGGCGGTCGGAGCAAGGGAAGTGATGCAGGAACGGTTGAGGGACATCCGCCTCAGCCGGTTCAACCCGACTCGATCTGTACTGAAGCTGCAAAGTCACTTGCAGCAAACCGCACAGGCGAGCTTTGAGGGCGATAACTACGTCAGCGTAATTCCCCTGGTCACCAGGCAGGACGGAGCCCGCACCAACGTGGGCCTCAACAACTACAGCCGGTTTTCCGTGCACAATCAGGCCGACCCGGATGCCAGCGTGGCCATCGGCCTGTTCGATCCATCCGGAAACCTGGACCGCAGGGGCTCCTTTGACGTGCGATCGAACCAGATGCTTCAGATCAATGATATCTTCAGCAGCTTGGACCCGGTTGAGGGAGGAGGGGCGGCGACTACCGGATGGCTGCTGATCTTTTCGGATGAACCCGTTACCGCCTGGGCCTCGGTGATTCTGGATCGGGCGAGCAACGACCCGGCCATGGAACTGGCCGTCGCGGACCAGATCTTCAAACCCGCGGCCTACGTTGAGAGCCAGGGGACGCCATTCAACCCGCTTCTCATTCAGTCTTCGGTAAAGACGGGGTCCTTCAGGTCCCGGCTGGCGGTGGTCAACATCGGCAACGGCGCCGGACGGCTCCGCATCAAGCTCTTCGATCGAAAGGGGGCCCTGCAAGAGTCGCTGTCTCCCGTCGATGTCCCGGAAAGCGGCATGTTTGTGGACGACGACATTCGCTCCTCGGTGCCCGGCACCTACGGTCAGATCGTCATCGAGGTGGAGGACCTCAACCCTGCTCGGGCCGATCGCGAGCCGCGAATTGTCGCGACCTCCCTGGTCGAAAGCACCACCGGTCCCTTCGCCGGGTTCTTTCCGGCCTTTGCCTTGCCCGAACCCGAATCCGCGGCCATCGGCGGAGTCTGGGAAGGCTCGGTCAGCGGGACCATCATGAACGCTGAAGTCCAGGTGACGCTCTTTCAGGAAAGAGACATGCTCTACGGCGTCCTTGACATCCTCAGCGGGAGCTTCCCTACCACCGACAGGGAATTTCTCATTAGCGGGGAAGTAAGCAACGGATCCGTTTTCCTGGATATTCGGGACCGATTCGACGACTGCGTCGAAGACGACGATCCCTGCACGTTTATCGGCTATCGGCTTTTTTCCCCTTCCATCGGGGGGAAGACCATGGAGGGCGATACCATCTACTTCGACGAAGCCGACCGATTCGACAAGGGGAATTTCAATTTGACCCGGGTCGGTGCCATCTACCCTCCCGAGGAATAAGGTATTTTCCTGCAAGTTCAGTGATCGCGGGGAGAACCGCTTTTCTCCCCGCCCTTTTTCTTCACCCGTCTTTTCTTCTGCTTGACAACCTGTCTGCTTGCTTTCAAGCTTTGGGGCCGGAGGTTTTGAGGCCATGCCCAAACAGTGTCCCAGTTGCGAGCAGATGCTTGACGACAGTGCAAGCCTGTGCCCCATCTGCGGAGCGCCGGTGGGTCACATCGATCCCAAGCCCGCGCCGGTGAACGTACCTCTGGACCAAGCGCCGTCGGCTTCCGCCGCCGCCCCCATCGAACCGTCTCCGCCGGCGGCGTCCTCACCACCCCCCTTTCCACCCGCTCCCGTTTCCAGCTTGACCAAGCCGGCCTTGATGGCCGGAGTCCTTCTGGGAGTGCTGTCCGCCATGCCTTACGTGAACACCTGCTGTCTGCTCTGGGTGGCCGGCGCCGGAGTCCTGGCGGTCTACTTCCTCAGGACCGAGACAGCCGGGTTGATCTCTTCCGGGACCGGCGCCAGCCTGGGGCTGCTCACCGGACTGTTCGGCTCCCTGGTCTGGCAGTTCCTGGAGATTCTGGTCAGGTTGGTTTCCGGGCCGGAGGATCTGCAAGAGGCTCAAGAAGGGATTGGCCAAATGGATGGTCTCCCACCCGAGTTCGTGGAGGCCGTGGAGCAGGCGATGGAGTTCCTGAAGGATCCGCTCGACCCTGTTTTTATCATCGTCAGCCTGTTGACCAAGTTGATCCTCTGCGGAATTTTGACCACCTTGGGTGGAGTCTTGGGCGCCTATCTGTTCGGGAAACGCCGCACCAACCAGTCCTGACGGTGTCCGTCCGAATGCTGCCGGAATCCGGTAGATGCCCGAGGAGCCCCAGGCGTCTCGGGTCGGGACGGGTGCGCCATTCCGACGGATGAGGAAGGATCGTGTCGGTGTCCGTGAATCGGGAAGTGACATGGGGATTGGCGGGATGCGGCGATATTGCCGAAAAGCGGGTGGTGAAGGCCATTCAGGCATCGGCGCGAGGAAGGCTGGCGGGTTGCACTCGCCGCGACCCTCAACGCCTGGCCGAGTTTCAGTCCCGCCATTCCATCCCCCAAGGCTATGCCGACTTCCGCGAAATGCTCGGTGACCCGGAACTGTCGGCCGTTTACCTGGCGACGCCGGTATGGCTGCATGGCTCCCAGGCCATCGAGGCTGCCGAAAACGGCAAACACGTGCTTTGTGAGAAGCCCATGGCCATGAACCCGCGGGAGTGCCGGCGCATGATCGACGCCTGCCGCGGCAGCGGGGTCAAGCTGGGTGTCGCCTACTACCGGCGCTTCTATCCGGCGGTGCTGAAGATGAAGGAGCTTCTGGATCGAGGGGCGATCGGCCGGCCCATTCTGGCGCGGTCCACCCTGGTGGAACATGCCCGGTTGAATGAGGAAGGCCATCCAGGCTGGCGCTTTGTCCGAAAGCAGGGGGGCGGCGGTCTGCTGATGGATATGGCCAGCCACCGGCTGGACGTGCTGGCCATGCTCTTCGGACCTGCCGAGTCGGTGTCGGCCTTCACCGATACCCGTGTCTGTCCCATCGAAGTCGAGGACACCGGAAGTCTGCTCATCCGGTTTGCCGGGGGGATTCACGCCATGGTCTTCGCCAGCCATTGCGTGGAGCCTCCGCGAGACGATTTTGAGATTCTGGGAACCGAGGGGTGCTTGAGGTCGGCTCCCCTCAACGGAGATCGCCTGGAGTTGACCGGCGCCGGCGGGAAGACGTTTACGGTTCCCAAGGCGGAGAATGTCCACCAGCCCCTGATTGAGGACTTCAATGGCGCGATCCTGGAAGATCGCCCGCCCGCCGTTCCGGGGGAAGAGGGGATGAAGGCTTCCCGGGTGCTGGAGGCGGCCTACCGATCGGCCCAATCGGGGCGGGCGGTTCGGCTGGATCGAGTGGAGAGTGAAGAGTGGAGAGTGGAGAGTGAAGAGTGAAGAGTGAAGAGTGGCGAGCTGCTTGATCGACACGCGAAACCAAGGGGCGTTCCCTTTGAGTGGGTCAAGAACATAGTCTTTCTTAGTGGCCCTT
>JAJECY010000103.1 GCA_022821775.1 Acidobacteriota bacterium | reverse complement strand
TCGGCGAGTGCGTTTGCTATAGCGCTCAAATCCGGCTTCGGCAAAGCTGCTCTGACGCATCGATCCTTACCTCCTGTTGATTGGGTCACGGACCGTTTTATGATCTCATGAGAGGAAGGAATAAATCAGAGTTTCCTTAGCCGTGGGCGTGAGCCCATGGGAAACGTCTCATACGGGAGTTGAGCCGCGAATGCGGCGTCAGCAAATACCTGTGAACAAGAGTCAAGCGCCGGCCAACGCAATGACGTTACTCAGTTGCACACAGGCTGCATGATCCGGCCTCCTTGACAGCCGCGAACGCGGCGTCAACACTTAGCCGTGGGCGTCAGCCCATGGGAAACGTCGGGGTGGTTTCAAACAAGGAGGGTTTCATGCGGCGTCGCACTTTCCTGAAACAGGTTTCCGGGACCGGACTGGCGACGGGGTCCCTGTTGTCGGGCGGCCTCGGGGCCGCCGGTCGCCGGGGGAGCATGCAGGATCTCGCCGAGATCGGCATGGTGGTGGCTCACGGCAGCCATGCGCAGGCCGTCTGGGCCGATACCATGAACCCGGCTCCCGGTCGGATGCGAACCACCGGCATGGTCATCACCAAGGTCTGGAGCTTCCGGCCCGATTTCGCCGCTCGTTTTGCGGAGCGCTTCCCGGGGGTCGAGACCGTCGACAACCTCGAGGATATGGTCGGGACGGTGGACGGGGTCTACATCGACGCCATTCCTGCAGTCTCTCTCTACCACCTGCTGGCCCGTCCCTTTCTGCTGGCCGGAATGCCGACCTTCGTGAACCGCCCCTTTTCGACTTCCGTCGAGAAAGCCAGGCTGATCGTCGAGGCGGCTCGCCAGGGGCAGGCGCCGCTGATGAGCAATTCCACCTGGGAATTCGCCGAAAGCGTGGGGGACTTGCAGGACAAGGCGTCCCGCATGCCCCGCATCCTGGGTTACGCGGCTCACAATTCGATGAGCGACTACTACACCCACGGCGTCCACGGGATCTACTACATCGCTGCGGTATTGCGAGAGGAACGGAAAAAGGGCCGGGGGAAGTGCCTTCAGGCCTCCTATCTGACCCCCGACTGGCGAAAGCCGCCCGGGGCGCTGAGTTTCGTCCATGAGGACGGGGACGGAGGATCCTTCTATGGACAGCTTCACCTGCAGTCGGACATGGACGGCCAGGCCTACCTGCGGCTGTTCGGGGATCGGTCCGGAGATTTCGAGGGGAAGATTCCCGCCAGTCCCGGCTGGTTTCGCTACAACACCTGGAATGCGATGCAACTGGTCATGCAGGAGATGATCCTGAAACGGACCCCGCCCGAACAGGGCGACGACCTGCTGGAGAAGGCCACCATGTTCCTGATGGGTTTCAAGTCCGCCCTGGAAGGCCGGGGCGCTCCCGTGAGCCGCAAGGAGGTCGAAGGGTGGGAAGTCCCGCCTCCCTCGCTTTCTTTCAAGAAGGGAGGATTCCCCTCCGACAGCGCCTTCCAGCAGCCCTACACTGCCGAGGAGCTCAAAAGCCTGGAGCGCTATCTTTCCTGAACGGGCTGAAGGGACTCCATGAGCGATCGAGACAACCCGGCGTCGCCCCCCCACCGCAGAAGCCTTGGCCATTCGGCTCGACTTTGTGCAATCCATACATGGTTTACACGTAAACCGCAAACATGGTCTACACTTCAGCAAGATGCAGGCCGAGGAGGTTAGCCGATGCCCTGGGAAAAGATGTCCGCCCTGGACCGACGCATCCGGTTTGTCCGCGACTACCTGAGCGGGGACTACACCAAGAAGGCCCTCTGCATGCACTACGGCATCAGCCGGCCCACCGGCGACAAGTGGATCGAGCGCTATAGTCTGTACGGACTGGGGGGGCTCTACGAGCGCTCGCGAAGGCCCCACCGGTACCGCCAACGCCATCAGTCTTCGCTTGGCGGTTAGGCTTCAGTGCCTTTCCCTCACGGTCACGTAACCGCAGGACCTGTAGAGAGATTCTGGAAGCAAGGCGGCGGGGATTGGTTACCCCATGGCATCAGCCTTGGCCATTCGGCTCGACTTCTGCGACTCCCCCTCAAGGGGGGAGTGATAGACAAGGGCGAAGCCCCACCCGGGAACGCGGGCGTCCCGCCCGCATCCTTATTCCTGGCTGGAGGTCGCGGAGCGTCAGCGCGACGTTGCCGGCAGGCAGCCACCCTGGCGCCCGATCCAACAAGGAGCTGTTTGGAGGCCTCAGGTATCACTCCCCCCTTGAGGGGGAGTCGGCGAGAGGGCGAAGCCCGTCTTCGAGCCGGAGGGGGGCCAACGCGGCGCCCCATGAGTGAATACCGGTGGAAGGCGCCGTGAACGCGGCCGCCACTCGTAGATGAGCGCTACGCCATTGGAATCGACATGACCGTCAAGTTCGACCCTGAACAGCGCGCGCTGACCCTGAGCGTGGGGGATCTCTGCTCCGAAGCAGCCGCCTCCGGGAACCTCAACCTGGTTTCGTTGGGGGACCTGCGCGGCGAACTGGGCAGGGAAGTCCACCAGGAGTATCAGTCCGCCCAGTGCCGCGCATTCCCCGGGTACCGGGCCGAGGCGCCGCTCGCCTGCGAGCTCGAAGTCGACGGATACCGGGTGACCGTTCAGGGACGCATGGATGGGGTCTACCGGGACGACGGGGGCTGGGTGGTGGAGGAGGTCAAGTCGAGGCTGGGTCCGGTGGAAGCGGGTGAGGAATCGCCGGTCGTTCCCGCCCACCTGCTGCAGTTGAAGGTCTACATCCACCTTTGGTCAAGGACTCATGGGGCCGACAAGGTTCGCGGACGGCTGGTGATCATCAGTTGCAGCGACCGGAGCAGCCACCGCCTGGAGGTGGAGCCGGATGGTCCGGCCATGGATCGGTTCCTGGAAGCCCGGATCCGCGAGATCCTGGACGAGTTGCAGCGAAGCGCCCGGCGGGAAGACGAGGCTCGGGGGCTGCCCCCCCTGCCTTTTCCCTATCCCCAAATGCGCCAGGGGCAAGATGGCCTGGTGGAAGCCATCGAGGAGGCCCTCCAATCCACCCGGCCCCTTCTGGTTTCCGCCCCGACCGGCATCGGCAAGACGGTGGCGGCGCTGTTCGCGGCTCTGAGGTTCAGCCGCCGCCACGGCCTTTCGGTGTTCTTTCTGACCTCCAAGACCACCCAGCAGCGCATTGTCGCCGACACGCTGAACCTGTGGGATGAGGCGCGGAGCGAGGAGAGGGGATCGGGGCGTCCCTTCACCGGTCTGATCCTCCGGTCCAAGGAGAAGATCTGCGCCAATGACGTGGTCTGCTGCCACCCCTCCCGTTGCGCCTACGCGCGGGATTTCTACGGCAAGCTGGAGAGCAGCGATCTGAGGAGGACCCTGGCGGACTTCACCGTGATCACGCCCGAGCTGGTTTACCAGCGGGCGGTGGACAACGAGATCTGCCCTTTCGAACTGTCGGTGGAGCTTTTGCCGGAGGCCGACCTGGTGCTGTGCGACTACAACTACCTCTACGATCCGCGGATCAGCCTAAAGCGACGATTTGCCGGTGACAGCCGTTCGGCGGTGGTGATCATCGACGAAGCCCACAATCTGTATGGACGGGCCCGGGACTACTATTCCCCACGGCTGGATCTGGGAGGGATTCGCAATCTCAGGAAGAAGATGCAGGCCCTGGCGGGCGGGGTGGCCGCTTCCCAGGCCGCCATCGAGTTCGGGCAGGAGGAGGGGACGGCGACCGCCGGGGGGGAGGACGCCGGCTACGCCCGGGACGCGGTGGACTGTCTCAACGACCTGGAGGCCTACTTTGGAGAAGTCCGCGCCGACTTCCGTGACAGTTCGGCGGGGACCCCCTTTCCCGTTCGCCTGGACAAGGAGTTTTTCGGCAATCTCGGGGACCGCTTCCACGATCTGCTGCGCCGCTACCTGCTGGATCCGAGGCGCCGGGCGGCTCCCCGCGGAGAGGACGAATTCCTGGAAATGGCTCGCGGCCTGGAGGAGTTCCGCAGGGTCCTCGAGATCGAGGGGGAGGAGTTCGTTCACCTCTACGATGAGACAGGAAAATCGCATCAACTCCGCATCCTCTGCCTGAATCCCGCCCTTCAACTGCAGAAGCGGCATCGGACCTTTCACTCGGTGGTGGCCATGTCTGCCACCCTGTCCCCGCTCGAATTCTACCGGGACGTGCTGGGGTTCGAACCCGACGCCAAATTGCTTTCCCTGCCCTCGCCCTTCCCCCCGGACAACCGCAAGGTGGTGGTGGTGCCCGAGGTCTCCACCCGATACCGGCATCGGACGGAGACCGCTCCTCGCGTCGGGCGAATCATCGAACGGGTGGTGGCCGCCAGGCCTGGCAACTACCTGGTCTTTTTCCCCAGCTTCGAGTACCTGGGCGCGGTTCGTTCCCGTCTCCGTTCCGAGGGCTACCGCCTGCTGGTTCAGAAGAGAACCATGGGAGACCACTCCCGCAACGCGCTGCTGGAGGAGCTCGGCGCAGCCGGCCCGCCTCGCCTGCTGCTGGGGGTGCAGGGGGGGATTTTCGCCGAAGGGGTCGACTATCCGGGAGACCTGGCCATCGGGGTCATCATCGTGGGACCGGCGCTGCCCCGGGTCGGCCGCGAGCTCGACCTGACCCGGCGGTACTTTGAAGAGCAGTACGGCCGGGGCTTCGAGTATGCCTGCCTGTTTCCCGGAATGAACCGGGTGGTTCAGTCGGCGGGGCGCGTGATTCGCTCCGAGACCGATCGAGGCGTGATCGTGCTCATCGGACAGCGGTTCGGCTACGAGAACTACATGAGTCTCTTCCCTCGGGACTGGTACGAGTCGTCCCCGGCCGAGCTGGTATCGAGGGCCTATGAGGATGAACTGGCGCGGTTTTGGGGTGAGCGCCAACCCACCTCCGGTCCCGGTCCCGACCCTTCGTCCCCCATTTGACAGAGGTGGCCGCATCGGCTAGGATTCAGCGTTTCTTTGGCAGCGCCGACCCACCGGCCGCGGGCGGGGGGCAACCAGAATCGAGAGGCTCCGGATGGTTCTGAGGAGAGTCGCCAGTACCGTGCTGCCGACCGACCATGGCGAATTCGACCTGTTCGGCTACGAGGCCGGGACGGGCGGGCCCGCCAAGTGCTACGTGGTCTTGTCGAAGGGCGCCCTCACCGCGGCATCGGCTCCGCTGGTCCGAATCCAGTCTCAGTGCCTGACCGGTGACGCTTTCGGCTCGACCCGGTGCGACTGCGGCGAGCAGCTCAGGGTCGCCATGCGAATGATTCAGACGGAAGGGCAGGGACTCGTCATCTACCACCCGGAGGAGGGGAGGGGGATCGGCCTGCTCAACAAGTTGCGGGCCTACGAGCTGCAGGACCAGGGGATCGATACCGTGGAGGCCAACCACCGGTTGGGGTTCGACGCCGATCAACGCGACTATTCCGTCTGCGCCGAGATCGTCAAGGACCTGGGTGTTTCCCGGGTGCGGCTGCTCTCCAACAACCCCGGCAAGTTCAAGGCCTTGGAAGATGCCGGAGTCCGGGTCGTGGAGAGGATCCCCATCGAGATTTCTCCCCGATGCACCACACGGAAATACCTCAAGACCAAGAAGGAGAAGCTGGGACACTGGTTGAGCCAGGTGTGAGCCGGTGGAGAGTCCCGAGCCTCGACGCTTGGAGAGAACCTATGGCTGAGAGCGGCAACGGTGTCTCGGGAGGCCGTTTCAAGGCGGCGCCGGCGGTTGCATGCCTGGTCTGCCTGGCGGTGGTGGCGGCCTGTTCCGGCTTCGGCGGACCCCACCTACCCGGGTCGGTGGTTCTCGACCGGCCGGCGCCCGAGTTCGAAGTGCAGGACCGGGCCGGCCAGGTGCACCGCCTGAGCGACTTCAGGGGCAAGGTGGTTCTGATCAATTTCTGGGCCACCTGGTGCCCTCCCTGCCTGGAGGAAATGCCCTCCATGGAGTCCCTCCGCAAGCAGATGGACGAGACCCGGTTGCAGATCATCGCCCTCAGCGTGGACGGTTCCTGGGAGCCGGTCGACACCTTTCTCAAGCAGAAGTCCTTCGGTTTCGGAATCTATTCCGACTTCGAGCAGAAAGTCGCCGAACTCTATGGCACCCACATGGTCCCCGAGACCTATATCGTGGACAAGCAGGGCGTCATCCTGTGCAAGGTGGTCGGAGACCGGGACTGGACGGAGCCTTCCGTAGTCGAATACCTCAAAAAACTGATTGCGGCATAGTCCTACCCCGTCCCCAGCCCGGCGCCGGTAAGGCTGCCTGTGCCCAAGCGGCCGTCGGTGATCCGGAACAGGGAGGGAAACTTCGACTTCCAGCGCCGGTTGGCGGAGGGAATGTACTGGCGGCTGTTGGCTTCCAGGGCATGGACCCCGGGCAGGTGGGCGGCCAGGCCGGCCGAGTGGACCAGGGACAGCCCCGGGCAGGTGAGGTCCTGAACACAGAGGTAGGCTCCATACTTCTGGGCGGCCGCGGCCAGCAGCAGGGACTGGGATTGTCCCTTGCAGGTCTTCAGGGCAACGCCGCTGTAGCCGACCTGGCGGGCGAGCCGAAAGGAATCCAGGTCCACCAGGGCTTCGTCGGCCACCAGCGGAACCTCCCGAGCCGCCCGGTGTAGGAGGATCCTGGGGGGTCCGGCCAGGTTGCGGGAGGTCGGCTGTTCCACGTACTGCAGCCGGGCCGTCACTGACGGCGCGCGCCGCTCGATCTCCTTCAGAAAATCCAGCAGGTAGTCCACGTCGCGGCATCCTTCATTGAAGTCCAGGGAGTACTTCCATTCCCGCCCCCCGCGGTTCCGCAGGCAGGCGCTCACCACCCGCTCGATATCCACGATTCGGTCCACGTCCAGGCCGAGGTCGCCTCCGTTCAACTTCACCTTGAAGTGGGTCAGGCCCTCGGCCGCAATCCATTCCGCCAGGGTTTGCGGCAGGCCGTCCTCCACCGCCGGACCCCGGTCCGGCGAATCGAGAGGATCGGAGGCGCCGACCGAATGGTAGAGGTGCAGGTGGGAAGCCGGCCGGGTGCGCAGGTAGCGGTCCAGCCACTCGCCCTTGAAGTCCTCTCCCAGGTAGTGGCTGAGGTCCCGGTCCATGTACTCGGGGCCGTAGGCCTGGTAAGCGTTGACCTCGTTGACTTTCCCAAAGGCATCGTGGATGGCCAGGTCGAACGCGCTGGCCACCACCAGGGCGCAGAGCTTGGGAATGGGCTCGGCCAACCCGTTTTCCGCGCTCACCCGGGCGGCCGCCTCCAGGTAGAGCGGCTCCAGGCTGCGATACAGGTCAATGGGATGGCCCCGTTGGGAATGCCGGGCGGTGAGGGAGGCGATCCGGTCCGCCAGCTTTTGCATGGCCCGCAGGGATTGATCGTGGGTGACCCGCGAGGACGGAAAGGCCCAGGCGTTTCCCAGGGGCATGCAGCCTGCCCCCCGGGCCTGCCGGCCGCGCCCGTTCCCGACCAGGAGGGAGACGTTCAAGAGGGTGAGATGGGTGATGGTTCGGCCGCCGAACTGATAGGGCATGCGCAGCCGGAAGTCTTCGAAGTCGTGGCCGGCCTCCAGAATGCGAACGTCCGTGGGACGGGAGGAGGCGGGGGTTGAAGTCACCAAATCAGGTTCCTTGGCTTTGGTCCGGGTGATTCCTGATTTACATGGATTCACAGGATAGACAGGATATTTTTTCTCCAAACGTCTTTCCCCCAAAGAGAACCTTGAGGGCCTTCTGAGACTGAAGCCTTTTGCAAAATCGGAGTCGGGAGATCCTCAATTCAGATCGAGGGTTTGTCCTCCCGAGTCCGTCAAGGATCAGGAGACACTGAGCCGGTTCGCCGTCCGAAGCTCAATGGCCACAAAAGGCACAAAAAACACAAAAAGAACCATCGGATCGGCAAGACTCGAAATCAAGAATCTCGTTTTGTGCCTTTTGTGCTTTTTGTGGTTTCTGTTTTT
>JAJECY010000109.1 GCA_022821775.1 Acidobacteriota bacterium | reverse complement strand
TCCTGGAGGGGTCCGCAAGATGATCGTCTGAAACCCCGCAATCTCCGGTTTCAACCCGTTTGTAGTGCCACTTGCGGTTTTTTGTCTTTGTAACGTGTTGATAATAAACGTGCGATCAGAAACGTTGTTAAAGATGGGTTAACGTTATTCTCTGGCAGAAGTCCTGTCGACGTGGACTGTCAACGCTGGCAGGCCGGAGCCATGCTGACAATCCAGCCAAACCGGTATTGAAAACAAGGAACTTACCAGCAGAAGCGCCATAATCCGCGTCAGAACACGAAACGGATCCCGAAGCGGGCCGAGATCGGGTCCAGGAATCGATCATGCTGCAGGAAGCGTGGGTCCCGGGTCGCGCCTTGAGAGGCCGCGATTGCCTGGTAGTCGTAGCCGTCCAGGACTTGCGAGACGGGATCGCCCGGTTGCCACAGGGGAAGGGACTGGCGGTATAGGTTCCGGAAGGTCCGCAAGGGGGTCTTTTGGTTGAAGAGGTTGACGACGTTGAGGTTTATCTCGAGCGATCGGGTCTCGTCCGCAAAGGGATGGAAGCGCTGAACCAGGGAGAAGTCCGTCTGAGTCCAGGCCGGGTTTCTGCCGTCGCTGCCTCGGTTGTTCACCAAGACGTGCGCGTGTTCCAAATCGACTGTCCGGCTGATCGGCGTTCCGCTCATGGCTCGGAAGAAGCCTCCCACTTCCATGTCCCAGGGCGTGATATAGGTCCAATGAACCTTGAGTTGATGGGTTCTGTCGGTGCCCAACGGCCCGTCGATCAGGTTGCCTTCGGAGTCGTAGTTGAGGAACCAGAGATCGAAATCGCGGTTGGCGTTGGGAGTGAGGCGCCCGTTCTCGTCTGAGCTGCCCAATCCCGAATAGAGGCCGTGAAGCCTGGAGTTCACGTAGGCCGCGTCCGCAAGCCAATTGTCTTGGAAGGACTTGCGCCAACGAAATTCGAAGGCGTTGTAGGTTCTCTTCGGCCTGGGCGTGGCCGGAAGGCCGGCTTCGACAAACCTGTCGACCGAGAAGCCGCGTCCCGGGTTGGTGATGTAGTAGGCTTCGCCGCCCGGGGTCTGGCGGCCGACATCCTCGATCGCCTGGTCGAGGTTCTTGCGCGTGTAACGGAACGAAACCACATGGTCGGGGGCGGCTTGGTACTCGAATCCGGCCACGGTCCCCGTCATTCGCATGGGCTTGAGATCGGGGTCCAGATCCTCGAACGAAGGGATACGCCAGTTCCTTGTCTCGAGGTAGGTTCCCGGATAATTCCCGTGACCCGACAACCCGCCGAGGCGGGTCCAATCGAGAGTACTGTCGTCCATCAGGTAATAGTGGCTCAACCACTTGAACCCACCGAAGAGTCCCTGGGCCATCGTAAGCTTCATGGCGTCGTAGAACCATCCCCAACTGCCAAACAGCTTCAGTTTGGCGTTGCCCAGAACGTCATAGGCCAGGCCGGCCCGAGGCGCGACCTTGTCAGGGAAGTTCCACTTGAACACCGCTCCGGAAAATTCCGGAAGATCGCTGAATGAGGGAATCTCCTCGCGCTCGAAGCGCAGCCCGAGATTCAGCGTTAACCCGCCGCCAATCGTCCAGGCGTCCTGAACGAACAGAGCATGGCGGTGGGTGGCGGCGTTGGCCACCACGCCGAACGGCGTCCGCAGTTCGTAGTAGCCGCAGGGATCGTAGACATCGCCGGTGGGGCCGGCGCAGGTGCTGGTGCGAACCGTCCCGTCCAACATGTTGTAGGGTCGAGTGTAGTAGTAGAGGAGATAGTCGAACTTGTAGGCATCGTTGATATCGTGCGCCAGCCCGTTGAACTGCCAGCCGAAACGCAGGTTGTGCTGGCCGGCCCCGTGGGTCAGATAGCTGCCGCTCAAGGATACCGTGCTCTTTTTCTGAAAATCCTGAGAGGTGTTGAAGCTTGCAGCATGTCCGATTGTGGAAAAACCACGGGGGCGGTACAAGGCGTCGCCCGGCGCGTATCCGATCAGTCCGGGCGACTCCGGGAACCGGTGACGCACCTGCTCCGGGCCCAGCAGTTGTTCGGTCTGGATGGCATTCAATCCCCAGCGGGCGTCCACCGCCAGGAACGGGCTGAAGGCGATCATGGCGGCACCCGAAAGGGTGTAGCCGGGGTATTCGAATCCTTCCTCGGCCCATGCGAAAGCCGGATTCGAAGTCCCGTCGAGATGGGGCAGTCCGCCCTTCCAGTCCATCCGGTCCATGACCGCCGATGCCGTCAACCTGACCTGCTCTACCGGTTGGAAATCAATCTTGACCGGAATGCTGCGAAACCGGTCCCTGCGCTGAAATCGCCCGGCTTCACCCGAGGCAAAAGTGACCGAGCGGCTCCGGTTCCGGACTTCCGACAGGAATCCCCCGAAGAACCAGGCCCGGTCCCGCCAAATGGGGCCGCCCAGAGTAAAGCCCAATTCGTGGGTCATGTCGCCGTCTTCCGGATCGAAGACATATTCGGCCACGTCGACCGACTGAGCAGGATCGAGCCTCAGCCGCTTCCTCGGCCTGCCCGCCAGCGCGCTTCCGCTGCCGTACCACAGGAGGCTGCCGTGCAATTCATTGGAACCGCTCCGGGTCCGAGCACTGAGAACGCCCCCCATGGCGCCGCCGAATTCCGCTTCGTATCCGGCGGTCTTCACCTGGAACTCCTCCACGGTTTCGACACGCAGATTCTGGTTGTTCAGCCCGTTGTACATGCTGGTGGTATCGACACCGTCCACGTAAAAGACGTTTTCCGCTCCGGAGGCTCCGTCGACCGATATTCCCTGGACACTCTGTCCTCTATAGCTCACGTTACCCGACAGGGCTTCGATGTTGACGCTTGGGGCAAAGCGGGCGTAGTCGGTGAAATCCCGCCCGCCGGCAGCGTTGGTCAGCCCCTCACCCCTATATACCGAGGCTGCCTCGCTTTTGAAGGTATCGATCGCGGCCCCGCCCGCCTCCACCACGATGGTGCTCTCCACGAGGCCGACCTCGAGGGCCATCTCCACCGAGAAACTCCGCCCGACCTGCACCACCACCTCTTCCTTCACCGCGGTCTGGAATCCCGGACAACGGGCAATCAGGGTGTAGGTCCCCGGTGGCAGGCTGTTATTGATAATCAGTCCTTGAGCGTTGGAGACGCCGGTGACCGGCCGAATCAGCGCCGAACCCCGGAACTCGACTTCGGCTCCGGGAATGAGGCCGCCGCTCGGGTCGATGAGGACGACCCGGAGTCCCCCGACCTGCTGCTGCCCTGCCAGGGGAACATGCATGGCTGCCAGGCAGACCACCATGCCGGCAACGATCCAGCCTCTCTTGGACATGAAGCCTCTGTAATCCGCTCGATCTAGGCCAAACACCGCCGGGCGATCTGAACGGCCTCCTCCACGTCTTGGCGGGAGATATCCAGGTGGGTGACGGCGCGCAAGCGGTGCGGACCCGGCTGGCTCACCCGCACCCCCTGCTCCAGAAGCCGACCCAGCACGTCCGACGCGGGCTCGGACACTTCGAACATCACGATGTTGGTTTCAACCTCGCCGGGGTCCACGTTTACACCCGGAATATCGGCCAGGCCCTCAGCCAGGACCTTGGCGTTGGCGTGATCTTCAGCCAGGCGCTCGATGTGGTGCTCCAGGGCATAGAGCGCCCCGGCGGCAATGATCCCGGCCTGCCGCATGGCCCCGCCCAGGCGCTGCTTCCACACCCAGGCTTCCTCGATCAGATCCCGGCCCCCCGCCAGCACGGCCCCCACCGGCGCGCCCAGCCCCTTGCTGAAATCCACCCAGACGCTGTCGAACGGGGCGGCGAAGTCCCGCGCGGGCGTCCCGGTGGCCACCACGGCGTTGAACAGTCGAGCCCCGTCCATATGAAGGACCAGGCCGTGCTCGCGGGCAACCGCTGCCACCTCTTCAATGGCCTGGACGGGCCAGGGAGTCCCTCCCCCGGAATTGGAGGTCTGCTCGATGGAAACCACCCGTGTGCACGGGGCATAGCGATTCAACGGCCGGATGGCCGCCCTGACCTGCTCGGCGCTGAAGACACCCCGTCGAGCCTCCAGTCCAGTCGGGATGGCGCTGGAAAGAGCCGCCAGTCCGCCCGCTTCCGAGATCAGGGGATGGGCCGTGCGATGCAGCAGCACCTCGTCTCCCGGTCGGCAGTGAATCCTGAAGGCGATCTGGTTGCACATGGTGCCCGAAGGCAGATAGAGCCCCGCCTCCTTGCCCAGCAGTACAGCCACCCTCTCCTGCAACCGATTGACGGTCGGATCCTCGAACTTCTGCTCATCCCCGACCTCGGCTTCGGACATGACCTTCCGCATGGGCGCCGTCGGCCGGGTGACGGTGTCGCTGTAGAGGTCGATCTTGATTGGCGGCATGATGGTTCTCTCCTGTCGAGCCTTTTGCAATATTCCGCACGCAACAGACATGAATAGGGGACGTTGTTGAATTACTGGAATTACTTCGATCCACCGCTGCTGAATATCTTTGATTCAAAGACGTTTCCGACGGGCTCATTACAAGTTATTCCAGTAATTCAACAACGTCCCCAGAGCTGTACGACGAATTTTGCAAGAGCCTCCTGTCGTTAAGATCCGCCTATTATCCATGATTCATCCTCCGGCGGGCACGGAATTCGCGCGTTCGGTCCAGGTGAACCGGCGCCGGCGGAAGGACGGCTTCCCTCTCAGGCCACCCGCCCGCCCGGAAGTCTCAATCTGGTATAATTCGTGTCCTTCTGAAGGTCCCCAATCAATTTCGATTCAGGAACTTCGGTCGGGCAGGATCCCTCTCGGAAGCCGATGTCCATCGACGAGATTCGAGAACGCTACAGCCGGGCCGGCCTGAGCGAAACGGACCTGAGCCCCGATCCGATCCTGCAATTCGAGCAGTGGCTCAGGGATGCCTCGGACGCCGGGGTCTTCGAGCCCGGCGCCGCCTGTCTGGCCACGGCCAGTCGTCAGGGAGAGCCCTCGGCCCGCATGGTCCTGCTGAAGGGCGTTGAGGAGCGCGGATTCATCTTCTTCACCAACTACGGGAGCCCCAAGGCCCGGGATCTGGCCGAAAACCCTCGAGCCGCGCTGGTGGTGGCCTGGGTGGAGCTGGCCCGCCAGGTGCGCATCTCCGGAAGCGTCGAGCGAATCTCCAGGGAGGCATCGGCCCGCTACTTCGAGAGCCGGCCGGCCGGAAGCCGGCTCAGCGCCTGGGCTTCTCACCAGAGCGAGGTCATCGACAGCCGCCGAGCGCTGGAAGAGCAAATGCAGCGCGTCCAAGCCAGATTCGGCGACGGCGACATTCCCCTGCCCCCCTTCTGGGGAGGGTACTGCCTCTCGCCCATGCAGATCGAGTTCTGGCAGGGGCGCCCCGACCGCCTGAACGACCGGCTTCGCTACCGCCGCCAGGCGGAAGGCCACTGGGTCGTGGAAAGACTGGAACCCTGAGGTATAGCCCTTGGCCGTGGTTTGATTATCATGAACGGCTACCGAAAAGAACTGCGAAGCCTCATTGTGGAGGTCCACCCATGAAAACATTCGCGCTGACATTTGCCCTCGTTGCTTCCTTTGCCAACCTGCCGGCCGGATCGACCGACTCGTTCCGGACGACCGAGGGGGTGCTCAAGATCACCCCGGTGACTCACGGCAGCCTGATGCTGGAGTT
Source organism: Acidobacteriota bacterium (assembly GCA_022821775.1). Classification (GTDB taxonomy): domain Bacteria; phylum Acidobacteriota; class Terriglobia; order Versatilivoradales; family Versatilivoraceae; genus Versatilivorator. Next base: position 14,462 of record JAJECY010000109.1, on the reverse strand, counting down.
CAAGGGCAAGGTCATTCACGTCGACCCCTGGAGCCGGGGAGACTATACCGGACTACCCAAGGCCGACCTCATCCTCATCACCGACGTCCATGGAGACCACCTGGACCCGGCTCAGGTGCAGAAACTCAAAAAGAGCGGCACCGAGATCGTGGCTCCGCAGGCGGTCGCCCAGACCGTGATCGAGGCCCTAGTGCTGCATAACGGCCAGAAAAAAGTCGTGTCCGGCCTCGAGATCGAAGCCGTCCCCATGTACAACCACAAGCGGGGACCCAGCCCCGGCAAGCTCTATCACGACAAGGGTAGAGGCAACGGCTACCTGTTGACCCTGGGCGACAAGAGGGTCTACATCTCGGGCGACACCGCCTGCATTTCGGAGATGAAGGCTCTGACCGCCATCGACATTGCCTTCGTCCCCATGAACCTTCCCTACACCATGCCGCCCGAAGAAGCGGCCGAGTGCGTCAAGGCCTTCAAGCCCAAGATCGTCTACCCCTACCACTACCGCGGCTCCGACCTGAAGGTATTCACCCGGGCCCTGGAATCGCATCCCGACATCGAGGTCAGGCTGAAGGACTGGTACTAGCGCAACCGGTTAAAGATCCCGGCTTTAGCATTGGGAATCGGAATCCGCTACAGTACAATGAGGCCCGGATGAAGCCGGCGGCATTGCGAGGTCCGATGGCCGGGCCAGCCGCTCGAGGAGAGGTTATGGGCGTCGACCACAACCCTCGGATCGCCTATCACATCGGCGATTCGCCCTTGGGCCGGTTGTTGATTGCGGCCACCGACAAAGGGCTGTGCGCCCTGATGTGGGGAGACCGCGATCAGGAGCTTCTGGAGGCGCTGGCGGACAGGTTTCGACGGTGCGCCCTCCGCCGCGGCCTGGAGAAGCCGGAGCGGTGGTTCGAACCCGTCAACCGATTTCTCGGGGGAGAGCCGGTCGACCTGTCCTTCCCGCTCGATCCGGGAGGAACGCCTTTTCAACGGACCGTCTGGAGGCGGATCCAGGAGATTCCGCTCGGGCGCACCCTCACCTACGCAGGCCTGGCGAAAGCCCTGGGCAGTCCCGGCGGCAATCGGGCAGTGGCCGGCGCCTGCGCCGCCAATCCGGTGGCGCTGGTCATCCCCTGTCACCGCGTCATACGCAGCGACGGCGGGTTGGGGGGTTATCGCTGGGGGCTGCAGCGGAAGCGAAGACTGTTGAGCCTGGAAGAGGCCATGGCGGGAGACGGTTCCTGGAGGCTGACCCCGCCCGGTGAAACGGAGCAGGCCGGCGCCGCTTCCCCGCACCCTCTATAGCAGCACCGCCCCTGGCGGAAGAGGGACAACCCTTGACCCGTCGAACCACCCATTTCATGACACCCAGACATATCCCTGAGATTCGAACAGGAGGTTAATTCCATGGCATCTGCCATTCGCATCGGCATCGTAGGCGCGGGAGACAACACCCGCGTGCGTCACATTCCAGGACTGCAGGCCCAGAAGGGCGTCGAGATCGTCTCCGTCTGCAACCGCAGCCAGGCATCCAGTCAACGAGTGGCCCGGCAGTTCGGCATCCCCAACATTCACGACAACTGGCGGGAACTGGTTGCCTCTGACGGAATCGACGCCGTTGTGATCGGGACTTGGCCCTATCTCCACTGCCCCATCACCCTGGCGGCCCTGGAAGCCGGCAAGCACGTGATGACCGAGGCCCGCATGGCCATGGACGCCGCTCAGGCCCGGCTGATGCTGGAGGAGTCCCAGGCCAACCCTCACCTGGTCACCCAGATCGTTCCCTCCCCCATCACCTTGCGGGTGGACGGCATGATCCGGAAGCTGGTGGCCGAAGGCTACCTGGGAGAGATCCTGGCGGTGGACGTTACCAACAACGCCAACAGCTTCGTAGACCGCTCCGGCCCGCTGCACTGGCGCCACGATCGCAACCTGAGCGGCATGAACATTCTGGCCATGGGGATCTGGTATGAAGCCCTGATGCGCTGGGTGGGGGAAGCCGTCGAGGTGACGGCCATGACCGAGGTCAACGTCACTCAGCGGGCCACCTCAGGGGGAACGCTGCAGACCATCACCATCCCCGACCACGTGGACATCCTGGCCAAGATGGCCTGCGGGGCTCAGGCGCGAATGCAGTTCAGCGCGGTGACCGGCCTGGCTGCCTCCATCTCCAGGACCTGGCTGTTCGGCAGCGAGGGCACTCTTTGCTACGATCTGGATGCCGACGAGTTGTCGGGTGGAAAGCGGGGGGACAGCGATCTCGCGCCGATCGCCATCCCGGCTGAACTGGAAGGAAGCTGGCGGGTGGAGGAGGAGTTCATCAATGCCATCCGCGGCGAAGAAAAAATCTCTCACACCAACTTCGAGGATGGCCTCAAGTACATGCAGTTTACGGAGGCGGTGACCCGCAGCGCACGGTCCGGCGTGTCGGTTTCCGTGCAGGACATGGGTTAGGACTCGGCCACCAGCCGCGCTGTCTCGCGAGCGATCACCAACTCTTCATTGGCCAGGATGACCAGGACCGAAACCCGGGACCCGTCGGCGGAAATCACCGTGTCCCTGCCCCGCACCTGGTTCCTGTCGGGGTCGATCCGAATCCCCAGATACTCCAGTCCCCGGCAGACGGACTGTCGGATGCGGATGCCGTTTTCGCCGATTCCTCCGGTAAAGGCCAGAATATCCAGGCCCTCCAGGACCGCGGAATAGGCGCCGATGTACTTCCTGGTTTCGTGCACCAGCACCTCCAGGGCCAGCTTGGCCCGGGGATTCCCCGCAGCTGCCGCTTCCTCCAGGTCGCGCACGTCTCCGCTCAGACCCGAGATTCCCTTGAGCCCCCCTCTTTGGGAAAGACCCTCCCGCACCTGGTCCACGCTCAGACCCTCCTCCTGCATGAGATAGAGGGGAACAAAGGGATCCAGGTCGCCGTTGCGCGTGGCGTGGGACAGGCCCGCCTGGGGCGAAAAGCCCATGCTGGTTTCAATGGACCGGCCGTCCCTGATGGCGCAGATGCTGGCGCTGCCGCCCATGTGGCAGGAGATGACTTTCAGGTCTTCGCCGGAGCGCCCGGCCAGCTCGGGAGCGCGCCAGGAGATGTAGCGATGGGAGGCCCCGTGAAACCCGTAGCGCTGAATGGCATGTTTCTCGGCCCACTCATAGGGGATCCCGTAGGTTCTGGCGTAGTCGGGAATGGTCTTGTGAAAGGCGGCTTCGAACACCCCCACCAGGGTCTTGTCGGGCAGAAGCTGCTGGAAGATGCGGAAGGCCTCGATGTAGGGGGGATTGTGGGCCGGAGCCAGGAAGATGTAATCCTCCATGGCCTGGATGACCTCGTCGGTCACCACCACCGAATCGGCGATGCCCTTGGCGTGAACCGGCTTGAAGCCAATGGCGTCGAGTTCCTCCAGGCTGGTCAGGACCTTGGCCGCCGGGTCGGTCAGGATCTCCAGCACCTGCTCGATGGCCGCGCGATGGTCGGGTGCCCGGATATCCCTCTCCTGCTTGGGGCCCTCTCCCAACTGGTAGCTCAGCGGCGAACGGGGGCTGCCCACCCGCTCGACCTTGCCCACCGCGGCGACCGACTCGTCTTCCATCTGGAACAGTCGGAACTTCAACGAAGTGGATCCGACGTTGACGACCAGAATCTTCATGACGGTTTCAAACGCCCTTTGCGGTTTGGCTCAACCAGCGGCGCCGCCCGCGGCCTTGCCGACCAGAACGGCCAGCGCGATGGATCGGATCTTGGTCTCGGGGGTCTCGGCCCGGGACAGCAGAATGAGCGGGACCCGGGCTCCCAGGACGATGCCCCCCGATTCTCCCTGGGCAAAGTAGAGAATGGCCCGGTAGAGGATGTTGGCCGCCTCGATATCGGGGGCCAGGAAAATATCGGTGGCCTCCACCAGCGGGCTGTCGATGCCCTTGCGCTCGGCGGCAAACCGGCTCAAGGGAGAATCCAGGGCGATGGGCCCTTCGACGTAGGCTCCCGAGATCTGCCCGCGCCGATTCATCAGGGTCAGTCCGGCCGCGTCCAGCGTGGCCGGCATCTCGGGATTGACGAATTCCAGGGCGCAGAGCACGGCCAGGTTGGGTTTGGACACACCAATCGCGTGAGCCACTTCTATGGCGTTGCGGCAGATCTCGGCTTTCTGAGCCAGGCTGGGAGCGATATTGATGGCGGCGTCGGTCATGACCATCAGCCGCTGGATTCCGGGCACCTGGAAGACGATCACCTGGCTCAGCAGCCGACCGGTGCGCAGGCCGTTCTCCCTGTCGAGTACCGCCCGCACCAGGGTCGAGGTGTTGATCTTGCCCTTCATCAGCAGGCTGGCCCGACCTTCCCGAATCAGGCCGATGGCTTTCCTTGCCGCCAGGGCCTGGTCGGGCTCGTGGATCACCTGGTCGGGAGCCAACTCCAATCCGGCCTTCTCGACCATGGGTTCCATCCTGGACCGGTCGCCCACCAGGATGCCCTGGGCCAGACCCATGGACTGGGCCTGCTTGAGCGCTTGCAGCACATCCGGATCCTGACCGCAGGCTACCGCGATGCTGGTAGGCCCGCCGCTAATGGCCGCGGCTACCAGTTCATCCAGGCTCTTGTACATGGAAAGAAGCCTCCTTTAATGAGTCCCCGGGAGCGGACCGACCCCGGTCCTCAGGCTCCCGCGGCTCGCTCTCCGCATGGCATCGCCCTGCCCGCTGCATGCCGTCCGGAGGCAGTGCTAAACCGAGGCCGGCGACCCTTGCAGGACCGACTTCACTATCCCGTCGAATTCGCTGTCGGACAGCAGACGCTTGCTGCTGATGGAAACCTGCTTGACCTGAGCCAGGATCTCGTTGGCCTGCTCCGGCGTGGCCTGCAGTCCCCTGCGCTCCAGGTGCTCCTCGATATTGGCCAGGCCGCTCCCCTTGCCCAGGGCAATGTCCACCGCCGGCCGGCCGACCACTTCCGGAAGGAAGGGGATGTATTCCAGAGGCTCGGCCTGCTTGCAGCGGCTATGGAACATGGCCACGATGCCCGACTCGATATGGTAGAGAGAGTCGCCCACGATGGGCCGGTTGGGAGGCACGCTGAACCCGCTCAACTCCTGGACCAGCTTGGACAGCTCGTAGAGGCCCTCGGTCTTGACGCCGGTATCCACGCCGTAGAGGACCTTCAGGGCCATGATGGTGTCTTCCAGGGGAACGTTGCCGGCGCGCTCTCCGGTAGCCGTTACGGTGACGTGAGCCACCGAGGCCCCGTTGGCCAGGGCCGAGATGGTGTTGGCCACCCCCAGGCCGAAATCTTCGTGGCAGTGGATCTCGATGGGCTGGGTGAAGCGGTCCCGCAGCTTGCTCACCACCATGGCGATGCCTTGGGGTGTGCAGACGCCGAAGGAGTCCGCCAGGGTCATCGAGTCCATGTGTCCCTCGGTGGAGACCCGCTCCATGAGGTCGAGATACCTGTTCAGGTCGGACCGGGTGCTGTCAATGGTGAAGAAGACCGTGTACAGGCCGGCCTCCTTGGCCGCCAGGGTGGTATCGATGGAAGCCTTGATGGCCCAGTCCATGCTCTTGCCGTACGCGTGCTTGATGATGTGGTCGCTGGAGGGAATCTCGGTAATGATGCCATTGACCCCGCAATCCTTGGCCATCTTGACATCGGCCGGCATGCAGCGGGCGAAGGAGAAGATCTCCGGACCCAGGTCCAGGCTCACGATGTCCTTGATGGCAGCCTCGTCTTCGGCCGAAACCGCCGGCATGCCCGCCTCGATGCGGTGGACGCCGGCCGCGGCCAGCTTCTTGGCGATCGCCACCTTCTCCTGACGGCGAAACACGATCCCCGTCTGCTGCTCTCCGTCACGCAGGGTGACGTCGTGAATCCGGATCTGCTCCGGGAAATTCATGCCCCGGGTGGCTTCGGGAGCATAGTTCCAGGGGCTGGCAAACCAGCGATCGGTCTTCCAAGGTTGACTCATCTGAATTCTCCTTAACGTTGGAAACTGGGCGAGATCGGTTTTAATCAGGGCGGTTGGGCACAGAAATGAATGCGACGGTGCCGCCGGTTTCTCGCGGCACAATCTATTGCATCGTGCGGACCCCTGTCAAGCTCGGGCGGGGGAGCAGCCAGGACCCTTCTTTGTTTGGGTCTGGAAGGGCAGGAAAGGGGCGAGGCCCCTCATGCATGGATTGAGAACGTGGGCATCTTGCCGTCGGGAGGCGGATTGGTCGACGCTGAAATGAAACACCGCAACGGAGTATTGGGCATGGTGGGCGTAGGAGACGGGGCAGATCAATCGAGACGGGCCATGAATTGAACATCGATGCACAGGATGCACAGGATAAGCAGGACGGGACGGTTTGCACAAGAAGCCGCCGTGGGCGATGACCCGGTGCGGGATTGCGGACGCCCGGGAATAGAGGCCAGTCGTTTCCTGCAGGGGTCTGTGCCGGGCTATGGTGCGGGCGGGACGCCCGCGCTCCCGGGGGAAACCGGTTTGCCGGCGGGATCCACGATCTCCACCGGTCCCAGATCGAGTCGGCGCACCGGATCCTCCAACTGATTCAGGTCTCCAACCACTACCACCAGCAATCGGGTCGCGTCCAGATAGCCTCGAGCCGCTGCCCGAACCTGCTCGAGCGTCACCGAATCGACGGACGCGGGGTAGCCGGCCAATGTCTCCAGGGGAAGGTCATAGGCAAACAGGTCGGCCATCTGATCGGCCACTCGCCCCAGGGTCTCGAACCGCTGGGCAAAACCACGCACCAGGTTCTGCTTGGCCGTCGACAACTCGGCCGCGGTGATGGGCCGGTCGCCCCCGATGGATTCGATTTCCCGGTGCATCTCCAGCAGCGTCTCGGTGGTCACCGAGGTCTGCACGGCCGTGCCTCCCACCCAGAATCCCCCCTGGCGGGCGTAGGCGAATCGGGTGGATGCCCCGTAGGTGTACCCCTTGTCCTCCCGCAGGTTGAGATTCAGGCGGCTGCTGAAGCTGCCCCCCAGAACGGCGTTCATCAGCTCGATGGCATGGTAGTCGGCAACCCTGCGCGCGGGACCGATCGACCCCAGGCGGATCTGCGACTGGGGAGCATCCTGGCGGTCCACCAGGACCACTCGAATCCCCTCGGGAGGCGTGGCTTCAGGCAGAGTGACCCCGGGCGCCTCACCCGCTTCCCAGCCGGCCAGGCAGTCCCCGGCCAACCGGACGGCCTCGGCCAATGTGACGTCTCCCGCGAAAAGCAGGACCGCGTTGTCCGGCCGCCAGTGCTTTCGGTGAAAATCGACCAGTTCCTGGCGGGTCAGGGCCCGCATCGAGGCCTCGTCGCCTCCGGTCGGAAGCCCGAAGGGATGACCTTCCCCGAACAACAGGGATCGAAAGACCCTCCCGGCCGTGGCCGAGGGACTGTTCCTCTCCTGAAGTATGCGGTCCAGCCGCAACTTCCGCTGCCGTTCCAGCTCCTCGGCCGGGAAATTCGAGTTCAGAACCAGGTCGGCCAAGAGCCGGACTGCCGGCTCCAGGCGCTCCTTGAGCACTTCCAGGGCCAGATGGCAGTTCTCGGACTCGGCGCCGGAACCGAAGGAAGCGCCCAGCCGGTCCAACTCCGCCTGGATCTCCAGGGTTGTCCTCGACCGGGTGCCTTCGTCCAGCATGGCGGTGGTCATCCAGGCCACCCCCGGCCTGGCGAGCGGGTCCGAACAGGACCCCGACTTCAACAACAGGCTGACCGCCACCTTTGGCAGATCGTGCCGCTCGGCCACCGCCACCGTCAGCCCCGGAGCGATGGTCTCCACGGCCAGAGCAGGCGGTTGAAAGGGTTTGGGACTTCCGATCCCGGGCTGCCGCTCCCGGTTCGGCTCGGAGCCTTGGGGACGGGCCGACGACTCGGGAACGAAGCTGAGGGCCACTCTGCGGGAGGAATTCAGCCAGATGTCCGCAACCCTCCGCACCCCTTCCGCTCCCAACCGCTGGTAGCGCATATAGTCTTTCTGGAAGTAGCCGGGTTCTCCCAGGAAGGTGTTGTACTGGTTCAAGAGATCGGCCTTCCCGCCGAAGCCCCCGATACGCTCCAGGCCGCTCACGAACTCGAACTCCTGCTTGGCTTTCTCCCGCTCCAGCTCCTCCGGGTTGGGTCCTTCTTTGGCAAAGGCAGCGATCTCCTCGCGGATGAGGTCGTCCAGCCGGCCCAGGGCCTGACCGGGGCGGGCGGTGGCCACCACGCCGAACAGCCCGCTGATTTCCAGCGAATAGTTGAAGGCGGATACATCCGAGGCCACCTGCTCCTGATAGACCAGCCGCCGGTACAGCCGAGAGTTCTTGCCCCGTGAGAGAATGCGTGAGGCCAGGTCGAGCTCCGCGTCTCCGGCGTGGAAATAGGCCGGCGCCGGCCAGACCAGGTAGAGGCGCTCCAGGGGCACCCGGTCGGAGACGGTGACACGGCGTTCGCCTTCCATCCCAGGCACCCACAATCGGGGGCGCTCCAACGGGGGCCCGGGGGGCAGCGGCCCGAAATACTTTTCCACCCAATCCTTGGCCCGAACCGGGTCGAAATCGCCGGCAATCGCCAGGCTGCAGTTGTTGGGCGCGTAGTGCTTGTGGAAGAAATCCTTGGTTTCCTGCAGGGAAGTCGCGTCCAGGTCCTCCTGCGAGCCGATCACGATCCAGGAATAGGGATGCCCGTGGGGGAACAGGTTTTCGAAGATCAACTGCAGCGCGCGTCCGTAGGGAACGTTTTCGTAACTCTGGCGGCGCTCGTTCTTGACCACGCCGCGCTGATTGTCCAGCTTTTCCTGAGTGAGGGCATCGGCCAAAAACCCCATGCGGTCCGACTCCAGCCACAACACGTATTCCAGCGCCTCGTTGGGCACGGTCTCGAAGTAGTTGGTGCGGTCGAAACTGGTGGTGCCGTTGACCCCGCCTTCCCGCATGTTGGCTCCGGCCCGTTCCATAAAGGTGAGATACTCCCCGTCGGCGTTCCTGGACCCCTGGAACATCATGTGCTCGAACAGGTGGGCCAATCCGGTGCGGCCCGGCTGCTCGTTCTTGGAGCCGACGTGGTACCACAAGTTGACGTGGGCCACCGGAAGCTTGGCGTCGGAATGCAGAATGACCTGAAGGCCGTTGGCCAGGCGGTACTTCTCAAAATCGATGACCGGGGCTTGCCGCATTGCTTTCAAGAGATTCCCTTCTCATTTGGGGGCGCCTGATATTCGCCCGGGAAGGCCGCTGTCAAAGAGCCACTCCGACTCTCCCGCACCTCATTCTCCACATTGGTCCTTTTATCCCTTTTTAGCCCTTCCCAACCCCGTGGAAATCGGTTAATTAAAGACCCATGTACGTGGAAGTGAGCCTGCCGCTCCCGATTACACAACACTTTTTCTACTGTCTTCCGGAGGAGCCCTCCAAGCCGATGAAACCGGGCCAGCGGGTGCTGGTGCCCTTCGGTAACCGAAGGGTAACCGGATATGTACTGCAAACCCGCCGCCGCCTCCCGCCCGACTTCCCCCAAACGGCCGAGTTGAAACCCATCCTGGAAGTGCTGGACGAGTCCAGCCTGATTTCCCCCGCTCTCTTCGCACTCTGCCGCTGGGTGGCCGACTACTACTTCGCTTCGCTGGGGGAGGTTCTGAAGGCCTGCCTGCCACCCGGGATCAACCCCAGAATCGAGCAGTGCTTCAGCCTGACTGCTTCGGGAGAGCGCCTCCTGAAGCAGACGAAGAATAGCGCAGAGATCAGCCAAAGGAAACGGCAAATCCTGGAGTTGCTGGCCGGGCACTCCGAGTTGGATCGCCGGTCTCTGGAAAGGCTGGCGAAACACAGGGTCTCCGGCGGCGAACTCGAAGCACTGGCGGCTGCAAGCTGGATTCGGATCGAGCAGTCTCCGCTTGGATCGGTTGTCGCGGCCAGGAAACAGTGGTTCCTATCGCTCCACCCCGACTGGGAAAATGCCTTTCCCTCGGCCAGGCTGACCGCCAACCAAAGGGCCTTGATCTCCCACCTGCGGAGCGCGGGAGCCCCGGTAAGACTGGCAGGTCTACGCAAACTCTTTTCCGTCTCCCGACCGGCCCTGGAGCGCCTGGAGCAACGGCAACTGGTCCGACTGAGCCGGGACGAGGTGGCGCGTGATCCCCTGGGTGGAGCCCCCCCCGGAGACCCACCGCAACCCCGGGTCCCATCCCAACAGCAGCGAAAGGCGCTGGAGTCGCTGATTCCGGCGCTGGACGCCGGCCGGTTCTCGACAGTGCTCCTGCACGGCGTGACCGGCAGCGGCAAGACGGAAGTCTATCTCGGCCTGATCGAGCACACCCTGCGGTCGGGAAAGACCGCCTTGGCGCTAATGCCGGAGATCGCACTCACCCCCGGGGTGGCCCAGGAATTTCGCGCACGCCTGGGCAACACGGTAGCCATCCTGCACAGTGGATTGTCCGACGGAGAACGCCACGACGAGTGGTGGCGAATCAAGCGCGGGGACGCGCGGGTCGTGATCGGCACCCGCTCGGCGGTGTTCGCTCCCCTGGAGAATCCCGGACTGGTGGTGGTGGACGAGGAACACGATCCCTCCTACAAGCAACAGGAGAGTCCGCGCTACCACGGGCGCGACACGGCAATAGTTCGGGGACAACAGGCGGGGGCGGTGGTGGTGCTCGGCTCCGCCACACCGTCGCTCGAGACCTTCCACCACTCCCGGGAAGGGAAATACGGCTACCTTCGAATGGCCGCTCGCATTCACTCCCGGCCTCTCCCCGAAACCCGCCTGGTCGACATGCGGGCGGACTTCAAGACCACCAACCGCAAATCTCCCCTCTCCGCGGAGCTTGGCGAAGCCATCGGGGACCGCCTGGAAAGGCAGGAACAGGTCCTCATTCTGCTCAACCGCCGGGGATTTGCCGCACACGTGCTTTGCCGCAGTTGCGGAGAGACCATTCAGTGCCGCTTCTGCAGTATCTCAATGGCCTACCACAAGAGTCGCAAGGCCCTGGTCTGTCACTACTGCGGCTACTCGCAACGGGTCCCCCAACAGTGCCCTGCCTGTCACGGCCGGTACCTCTACCTGATGGGGGAAGGCACGGAAAAGGTGGAGGGGCTGCTAAAGGAGTCCTTCCCCGAGGCCCGTGTGGATCGGCTCGATCGGGACGCGGCCCGCAGGAAGAACGCGCACCGTCAAATCCTGAACCGTTTCCGGCAGCGCAAGACCGATATCCTCACCGGTACGCAGATGATCTCCAAGGGGCACGACTTTCCCTTCGTCACCCTGGTGGGGGTGGTTTCGGCAGACCATTCCCTGTCTTTTCCCGATTTTCGGGCCGCTGAAAGAACCTTCCAGCTCTTGAGCCAAGTCTCCGGGCGCGCCGGAAGGGGGGAGTTGCCGGGCGAAGTCCTGATTCAGAGCTACTGCCCGGAGCACTACTGTTTCCGTTTCGTGACTTCCCACGACTACCAGGGGTTCTACGAGAAGGAGATCCAGTTCCGCAGGTTCATGCACTACCCGCCCTTCACCTCCCTGGCACTGGTTCTGGTCCGCGACAAGAACCTGGCGGCGGCGAGCCGGACCATCGGCCGCTTCGCCGAGTTGCTCCAAGGAGCCAGCGGCCCGCAGACTCGCATTCTGGGGCCCACCCAGTCTCCACTGGCCAGAATCCGTTCCGAACACCGATTTCAGCTCCTGATCAAATCCGGGAGTCGATCCAGGCTACAAGCGCTGCTCCGGGATACCCTGCGCCAAGCCCGGACCCATGGACTGGATCTCCGCAGGATCCACATCGACATCGACCCGGTAGACCTGATGTAAAGGGGGTGATGGGAGGCAGCCGCGGGAGCGGCGGTTCAACGACCTGTCTAGCGCAGGCCGGTTAACGGGGATCGACGGGGTAGCCATCCGGCGGGTTCCGTCCGAACGGCACCGGAGGCGGTCAGATGGATTGCAGGTCCTTGCCGGGCTTGAACCGAACGGCCTTGCCGGGTGGAATGGAAACCTCTTCCCCCGTTCTGGGGTTGCGGCCGATTCCGGTCTTGCGAGGCTTGATATTGAAGACGCCGAATCCCCGCAACTCAATCCGATCGTTGCGTTGAAGCGCGCTCTTCATCGCATTGAACACGGCGTCAACGGCAGCCTCGGCCTTGCTTCTGGGAATTCCGGTCCGCTCGACGACATGGTTGATGATGTCTAGTTTGATCACCGCTAAAACCTTTCCTCGAAGAGATGCCGACAGAGTTTAACGGCTAAGTCCAATGCTGTCAAGGCTAACCCGCAGGCAAGGGCCTGAAGGCAAGGACCGTCCGCGACCCTGAATCGCCCTCCTCCCGCAGGAAATCGACCTGGAGCGGCATCCCGACCGAGATCGAGCCGGGATTGCGCGTATCCACACCCTCGATTCGGGCCACTACCCGGGCGTTCTCCTCGAGTTCCACCACGCCGGTGCAGTAGGGATTCTCTCGGCCGTAACCCAGCTTCAGCATGGCGGGGGTACCGATGGCAATGCAGGTGAAAGCCACCAGCTTCCCCCGTCCGTCCATCCGCTGCCACTCCATTGTCGAGCTGTCGCACTTGGGACAGAGCGATCGAGGAGGGACAAAGACCGCCTGGCAGGCCAGGCATCTCGATCCCATCAGCTTTCCTTCCCGGAGGAATGTCTGAAAGGAGTGATCGGTGAAGGGTCTCGGTTCCAGGGGACTATCTCCTTTCGAGAACGGTGACGGTCGATGTGCCTCCGGTCCCTCCCAGATTTTGAGCCGCACCCAGGCGCGGATGGCCCGGCACCTGTCTCTCCCCGGCTTGTCCCCGGAGCTGGGTCCATACTTCGAATATCTGGGCGGCCCCGGTGGCCCCGACCGGATGGCCTTTGCATTTGAGTCCGCCCGAGGTATTGATGGGCTTGGACCCGTCCAAACGGGTCTGACCCTCCTCTACCGCCCTGTATCCCTGACCGGCCGGAAAGAAACCCAGATCCTCGATATGCAGCAGTTCCGCGATGGAGAAACAGTCGTGCACCTCGGCAAACTGGACGTCGTCCGCGGCGATGCCGGCCATGTCAAAGGCTTCCCGGGCCGCATACCGGGTGGCTTCAAAGGTGGTCAGATCCTCGGAGGCGTGCAAACCCCGCCCGCTGGCCTGCCCGATACCGGCAACGTAAAGCGGATCGTCGGTAAAGTTCCGAGCCAGTTCTTCACCTACCAGCAGGAGACAGCAGGCTCCGTCGCTGATGGGGCAGCAGTCAAACAGGTGAATCGGCCAGGCCACCACCGGATTGGCCCTGGGGTCTCGCAGAAATGCCTTGGGGTCCGGCCAATTCGGAACCTGGCGCCCTCTGCTCTCGGCCCTTTTTTTCTTGGCGGACATGACCTCTTCCAGCGTGGCGCTGAGCTGGGCCTTGGGATTCCGGGCCGCATTGTCATGACTCTTTATGGTGACGTTCATGAGGTGCTCACGGGAGGCCCCGAACTTGTCGAAATAGGCGGTTGCAATGGTGCCGAAGACTCCGGGAAAGGTGAACCCGACCTCCCGTTCGTAAGGAATGGCAGCCATGCCCAAACCCTCGGCCACCACTTCAGTGGCGCCCTTGGACATGTCCTCCACCCCCCCGACCAGAACCGCATCGTAGAAGCCCGAGGCGATGGCGAAAACGCCTTCCCGAAAGGCCAGGGCACTGGAAGCGCAGGCTCCCTCGGTCCGGGTCGCCGGCCGCGGAACCAGACCCAGCGTGTCGGAGAGAATGGCTCCCCAGTGGGATTGCCTCACGAAAAAGTCGTTGCTGTAGTTGCCCAGGTAGAAAGCGTCGATATCGGCGGGGTCCAGCCCCTTGTCCACCGAGGCTGTCATTGCCCGGAAGGCCTCCAGAAAAAGGTCCTTGGAGTCCCGGTCCCTGAACATGCCGAACTGGGACATCCCCGCCCCAACCAAGGCCACCCCACGGCTCAGTTTTCTCTTCTTTCTCATTGTTTCCCGCCCCGATTTTGAAGGTAGGCCGTCTTGGCGGCCGGTTCCCGGAATGTTACCACAAACTTGGCGTGCCGAACTGACGGCATGGATGGGCATGGATGGGAAGGGGCCCGGCCCCGTGGGCTGCAGTCCGGCAGGGCGGCGTCCCCTGTGAACGGCGCTGCCGTTCGGCGGCGCCGGCGTCTGCCCCCCACCGCATCGGCCTTCGCCTGTAGCTTGGCTCGTGCGTAGCCGCGACGGCGCACAAGACTGCGCCATTCGGCGCTGCTTGTGCGAACCCCCCTCCGCAGAAGCCTTCGCCTGTAAGTTGGCTCGTGCCTGACCGCGGCGGCGCACAAGATCTCGCCGTTGGCTCGCCTTGTGCGAACCCCCCACCGCAGAAGCCTTCGCCATTCGGCTCGGGCTTCTGCGACTCCCCCTCAAGGGGGGAGTGATACTTGAGTTTTTGAAGGACGTTGAGGGAGATTGAGGGGCCGGATGACCTGCGGGGGATAACTGAAGCCTTAAAGGGACCCCCTGTAATCACTCCCCCCTTGAGGGGGAGTCGGCGGGGTATTGAG
>JAJECY010000088.1 GCA_022821775.1 Acidobacteriota bacterium | reverse complement strand
GGAACGCCACCGTCCCGGGCATCATGTGTAAAGGATGAATGCGGTTCATCCCAGAAAATCACTCCCCCCTTGAGGGGGAGTCGCATAAGCCAAGCCGAATGGCGAAGGTTGATGCGGTGGGGGGCCGACGCCGGGGTCACAAGGGTGCTCGAGGGGGGAAGCGTTGCATGAGATGCAGCCCACCCGGGAACGCGGGCGTCCCGCCCGCACCCTACCTGGCAAGGCATCGCCAATCCCCGGCGCCACCCACCCAGGAACGCCACCGCCCGGGCATCATGTGTAAAGGATGAATGCGGATTATCCCAGGAAATCACTCCCCCCTTGAGGGGGAGCCGCAGAAGCCAAGCCGAATGGCGAAGGCTGATGCGGTGGCGGGCACACGCCGTAGCCACCAAGTCGCGGCTTGCTCCCTATCAGCGTTCCCGTTGAACCATCCTGTTCCACCGAGAAAACAAAACCCTCAATCCATCCCCAGCACCTTCAAAGAATCCCGCTCCAGCAACTCCTCAACAAAAGCCTTCGGGACCGGCGGCAAACCAGCCCGCTCAGCCATGCTGGACGTGTCGTACAGGGCGCGAACGCTGTCGTCCACCCCGACATAGGGATAATCCGACCCAAAGAGAATCTTGTGCCCCACGTCGTATTCGATGGCCGTGACCAGCGCGTCGTAGAACCGCAGGGGGCGGATACAGAAACCCGACATGTCCGCATAAACGTTCTTGTGCTTGCGAACGATCATCACCGCATCGGTGTGCCAGGGGTGCCCGATGTGGCAGATCATCTGCCGCAGCTTGGGGAACCGTTGGGCCACCTCGTCCAGGAGAATGGGTTTCGACCAACGCAAGGGGGTGATGGTAAAAGGAGTCGTGCTCTGATGCCAGAAGACGGGAATGTCCAGATCCTGGGCCTTGCGGTAAAGCGGGTCGTGGCACGGGTCGGCCGGATTGAAATCCTGGTAGGCACCGCTCAACTTGACCGCTCGAAAGCCAAAAACCTTGACCGCATGCTCCAACTGTTCGATACAGCCAGGATCGTTGGGGTCCACGCTGGCCACGCCCACCAGCTTCTCCGGGTGTTGCCGGACATACTCGTGGACATAGTCGTTGGGAACCACCAGCCCGGCGGCATTCATCATCATGGCGAAAACGGCCGCCCGCTCCACCTTCTGCGCCACCTGTTCCCAGTGCTCGTCGGGCGGACAGTGACACTTGTTGGTCTTGCCGTAGCTGGCCTCGATCTCTGCCACGGTCCTGTCGGCCCAGTGACGCCGCTCGTAGATGTGGCTGTGGATATCGACTTTGATCATCCCGTCTCCTCCTTTCGCTCCATGAACAACCCTTCCGCCGTGTGGACGAGCGTGAACCCCTTCCCAGGCACCCCTTGAGCTACCGGACGGAATCCACTAGGCTTGACAGCATTGTTCCCGATTGGCCGTCGACGAAAGCCCTTGCGGCTTGCCGGAATTGGGACCGGCCTGACTGCTCTCCTGGGCGTGCAACCGCGGCGTTAAGGCACGGAAACTCCCGAACCAGGAATGACCTGGGGCAGTGCCCATCAACCGGTCGGATTCAGTCGCCAGGCCATGAAGTCAATTCCTTCCCCGGGGATTGTACAGGGACGGGCCGCCCGTCGCCCAGGAACCTGTCCTGCAGGTACCTGCTCTGCCAATCGAAATGGGGACCCAGCCCAAGGAGGCATCGTGAAACGAAGCAAACCCCTCAACGGCCTGACCATGGCTTCCGCGGCGATCCTGCTGCTCGGCACTGGCTGCGGGCCTGCGCCCGAAACCCAGGAGTCTCCGCCCGCCCCCAGCCAAACCGACCTGTTCGTGAGCGGGGAAGGCGGCTATCACACCTACCGGATCCCGTCCTTGATCGTCACCCGCCAAGGCAGTCTGCTGGCCTTCTGCGAAGGCCGAAAGAACAATCGCCGCGATCACGGCGACATCGACCTGCTGATCAAGAGAAGTACCGACGGCGGTCAGACCTGGTCGGAGCAGCAGATCGTGTACGAAGAGGGAGGAACGGAGGAAATCACCATCGGGAATCCCTGTCCCGTGGTAGACGAGGAAACCGGTACCATCTGGCTCCCCTTCTGTCGCGACAACCGAGACGTTCTGGTGACCAAGAGCACCGACGACGGCGTCACCTGGTCAGACCCTGTCGACATCACCGCTGACGTCAAGAAACCCGAATGGACCTGGGTGGCAACCGGTCCCGGGATTGGGATTCAGCTTGACAAGGGACCCTACAAGGGCCGCCTGCTTATCCCCAGCGATCACGGAGTGGGCAGCGGCGAGGAGGGCGATGAGAGAGTTCAGTACTCTTACGTCTTCTACAGCGACGATCACGGCGAGACTTGGCAGCGTGGCCGCAGCGTGGCCCCCCACACGGATGAGTGCCAGCTGGTCCAGACAGACGACGGAAACCTCCTGATCAACATGCGCAACTACTGGGGACGCCAAGGCGGCCGTCCCGACCGCGGCAGCATGCGGGCCCTGGCGACCAGCCAAGACGGCGGAGCAACCTGGTCCGAACTCTCCTTCGACCCAACGCTCATCGAACCCATCTGTCAAGCCAGCCTGATTCGCCACATGGGACACGGCGCCGCCGAAGAGTCACCCTCCCGCTTGCTCTTCTCGAATCCGGCCAGCAAAACAGCCCGGGTCGACCTGACCGTGCGCCTCAGCTACGACTCGGGAAAAACCTGGCCCGTCTCAAGACTTCTGAACGCCGGCCGCTCAGCCTATTCCAACCTGGCCATCCTGCCGGACGGATCGATCGGCTGTCTCTACGAGCGCGGCAAGTCGATCCCCTACGAGACGATTACGTTCGCACAGTTCACCATGGATTGGCTCCTAGGGGGAGGGTGAGGTAGTCGATTGTGATCAAAGGAATCAACATCTATACGCTCGACCTCCAATCCTACGAGGGTGTTCTAGGCCGTAAAGACGTCGCGCACGGCATCGGGGAGTATGTTCGGGGACAAGCCAACACAATCGGCGTCGTCTCATTCCGGTCACTGCCCCAGCACGGAATTGTGGAAACCTACCACAACATGAGCCAAGAGTACCTGCCCCACTACGTTACTGTGTTTGCCGGCAGGAAGAACAATAGGCAACTAAATACCATGGCCCAGGCGCAGCAGATGGCGACCGGCATCGAGGGGAAACGGCTCAGGAATCAGCACTTGGTGGGGTGAACGCTAACTTATGCTAAAGCAAACATGCCCCCTTTATTGTTGCACTTAAGAAGGAAAAGCAATAAATCGATCGACATTTCTCTGGTAATCTGCTACACACTAGCAGATGTTACACCAAGCCTATGGGTTTCCATATTCGTTCAAGTCTTCCATCGTATCCACGATACTTGCCCGCCTTTCCCTAGATGACGGCGATGCAGTGCTGGACCCATTTTGCGGGGCAGGAACAACCCTGCTGGAGTGCAAGATGTCTGGCATTCCCTCCATCGGTATCGACTCAAACCCGGTCTGCGTATCAGTATCGAAGGCAAAGACAGATTGGGCAATCAGACTGTCAACAATCAAGCGTTTGAGCGATCAAGTTCTTTGCTCCACTGCAAGGAAGTATCGCAACTTTATTGACCGCAAAGAGAGACAGGAGTCGCTTGGCCACGAATACCTGCCTCAATGTGATCCAATCTTCACGCACTCTCGGGCTGGCCAATATCTGATTTCCAGCGGCCTGCTGGAAAGAGGTTGGATCGGCCCCTCCGCAGCGCTGAAAACTCTGTTGATCATGGAGTCACTTGAGGGACTGCCGGCGAGGCCAAGGAATTTTCTTCAGTTGGCACTCCTCGGATTATTGGTTCCAGAGATCAGCAACATGGCCTACGGTCCCGAGATCTACAAAAGGAGACACCAGAGGGAGCCCGATGTATTTGGCCTTTTCAGGGGCCGCGTTCTGGAGAATCTTGAGAAGCTGGAACACTTGCGCTCTCGCAGGATCAAAGCCAAAACCACCGTTCTGTTGGGGGACTCTGTGGGCAAAGGATTAACCTCTGTAGACATGGGAATGGTAAGGGCCGTAATCAGCTCCCCACCTTATTTGTCAGACCACGACTACACTCGACAGACTCGGCTAGAACTTGTGCTGTCTGGCCACGTCACTTCCAACGAGGATCTACGCAGGCTGAAGAAAAGTTTTCTGAGATCGTCCTCGAAGAATGTTTACAAGGAGGATCAACTTTCCCGGCACGTGCTACGCTTCCCTGAGGTTCGGGCTCTGATTGATGTTATCTCCGAGAAAGCGGTACAACGAACTAGCGGGTTCGCAAGAGTCTATCCCAAGCTCGTAGGTGAGTATTTCGGCGGCATGTACCGCCATTTTGAATTATTGGGGGAGCTTTTACGGCCAGGGAGCAAGATCGCCTACATCATCGGAGATCAATCGTCATTCTTTGCCACACGGATTCCCACGGCCCAGATCATAGGCACACTGGCAGAGGGGTGCAGGTCTGGAATTCGGTGTCTGGACATCGAGCCCATTAGGGAGTTGCGGGGAACACGAGGCCGGGTCAACTGGAGCAACAAGGAGTGGCTTCTGACTTTCGAAAAGAAAGGATCACTGTCCTAGCTCTTGACGCACATGTTCTCTCAGAATCCTTTCGATCCTACTGTACATATTGGCTGTTGTTTGTGCAACGAGTCGGGCTTCTCGTGCTCTACGTATCAGATTCTGAACGCGTCTTGCATCATCAAGCCTGCCTTCATCAATAAGTCTCTCGACTGCTTGAGGGGCACGTCTTATCAGGTCTTCGTCCAAAGCAAGATGCTGTCCGGCAACCTGGAAGAGCCCCACGCTCCATGCAAGATGCCACCACCGTTGCTCGTCGGTCGCATCCCTCTTAAGGACAACTCCTTCCTGGGTAACATATAATTCAATCCCTGCTTCTTGGTTTCTAAGTAGCGAACGACAGGTTTCTTGATAAGTTCTGGGACTGATTTGGAGGCGTGTCTGAATCTCACTTGCTGGTATAGGTCCGCCCTCCGAATCCAAAAGTCCAACCAGGGATGCAACATGCCGCCGCAAGTGCTGCGCGTGGCGATTCAATTGCAATTGTTGGGTCAGACTCTTAGGCGATTCCATCAATACCTTCCTTTCACAGGTGCTTCTTTGCTTCTTCGATGCCGTCGAGAATATCTACCAACACGTGGTGGATATCCCGAAAAGCGGAAACAATGCCTATGACAAGTTGGGGGTCCAAATGGTCGAATTTCGTTGCCTTGAGAGCAAGAAGCTTGTCGTGGAATCTATGGCTGGAATCCAGCAGGTCCTTAAGGGCTTGGCTAGAGGTCAATTTGGCGTCAAGACCGCTTCTTTCCAACTTTTTCTTGCCCCGCTCCTGCCAGAGGATGGTTTGTGCAGGACGGTCTTTGGTGGTTTCCCGCGCAATCTTCTGAATGACTAGAATTCTCTCCTCCTGAGAGAGTGCCCCATCCTCTTTGGCTTTGTTTATGGCGGGCATCACGTCATGTCCCATAGCTTTGCTAGTAATCGCACCCTCAGCCACCCTCTCGGACAGTACGTCTTGCACGTCCTCTGGGGCCGCGGCTATAAAGGACTTAACATACTGACTGATGTCAGATCTCTCCCTTATCGATGGCTTTAGGCTCTCAAGTACAAGAACCCTCTGAATGGTAGTAGTGGAAAGCCCGGTCATGTTGGAGATCTTCCCCACGGCCAACCCCATATCTCGCAGGGACCTCAGTGCATTGTACTTGTCGTCATCCGTCAAACCTTCACGCTGTAGATTCTCGACAATGCGATCATAGGCAACCTCGGTGTCATCGGCTTCTTTTACGAGAGCTGGAATCTCGGTGAGGCCGGCAATCTTGGCCGCCCTCAGTCGACGCTCCCCTGCTATGAGCTCCAGCTCTCCGTTGGATTTCCTACAGGTAATTGGATGAAGAACGCCTCTTTGCCTGATACTTTCGGCCAATTCCGAAAGTTTTTCGTCATCGAAAACAGTTCGGATGTTCTTGCTGACAAATACGTTCGAAATCGGTACCTGTTTGAAGGTTTCTGGTTTCATATTTCTTTTCTAATTTGCCAAGCCATCGGATCAGCCCGCGGCGGGATAAGGTTTGCTCAGCAGGTAACCTGACTCGCACGGAGTCCTCGTGTTGTTCGCAGGGTCGAACTTACTTTACGTCCTCGGAAAAGATCAACCATAATCCAGGGGAACTCACCAAAGGCATCCAGAAAGATTCTAAGGAGGGAGAATGGCTGAAGACCAAAGGGAGTCCTTCCTGCTCACCAAAAAGGGACTTGGGTGCCTCACTTCCCTCAAGATGCCAGAACCCATCTCCGACACGCCCGATAATGTGGCCCAGGCAATCATGAATCACCTACTCCCAAAAGAGCGGCGATACCTGAAGAAACACCGCAAGAAGGCCAGCTAAAGGCATTCATCCGTATGCTGCTGAATTTGCTGCGTTTACAGGCCTGTCGCTCCGCATGTCGTGCCGATCCGGGAACTTTGGAGGTGGACGGGACCAACTGCGCACTTCGAAACGGATTGCAGCAGCTGAACAGGTGCACCTACCGGAGGAACGTGCCTACGCCTTGCCGAACGTAGCGCTGAACGTCACCGGGATCGCCTTTGCCCCACAATCCCATACAGTAGTAGCAGTCGGGCAAGGGGGTGTCAGCCGAGGCAGTCACCTTGCCAGTCCGCCCGTGATAGGTAAGCAGTCGGCGTGGCTCACGAATGCCAGTGACTTTGAGCATGAACTCGGTCACGGCCAGGGAGGCGAGGACTCCGTTGATCGAAACCACGGACGGGCCGACGTCGTTGAGCAGGTCGCCACGGATTCCATAGATCTCCGCCTGCCGTCGCCGCTCCTCGGGACCGGCGAGTTCGACTGCGGCCCGCGTGCGGTCCAGGATGTTCATACAACTTAGGCAGCCATTACCGTTCCAGGCAATGCATACTTGGCCGCCGTAGTCGACCGGGTTGCCGGGTAAAACGTCGGACGAGACGTCTACATACGGCTTCGCGTACGCGGCAGACAGCTCGGTAAGCACCAGCCGCGCTCCTTCCGAATCAAGGCATCCAAACACGTAGTCAGCACCCATGAGCGCGTCGAAGCCTAGTTTGCTCACAAACGAGTCGAACACCTTGTCTACGGCGATGGATCCGTCGATCGCCTTGACCGTGCGCTCAGCGATATCGACTTTCCGTGTACCGGGGATAGGATCGCCTTCGCTCATACCGACGAGACGGTT
This sequence comes from Acidobacteriota bacterium, assembly GCA_022821775.1. Lineage (GTDB taxonomy): Bacteria > Acidobacteriota > Terriglobia > Versatilivoradales > Versatilivoraceae > Versatilivorator. Next base: position 1,484 of record JAJECY010000088.1, on the reverse strand, counting down.
GCGACTTGTCGGGCCGAGTTCCTTTGCGTCGATCGGCGCGATTGCACGGACGCCTAGAAAGGCAAGCTGCTGCACGACGTGACTTCCCAGTCCGCCGACACCTACGACCGCAACGCGGGCAGCAGCCAAGCGCTCTTGCCCTTCCTTTCCGAAGAATCGTATCTGACGATCAAAGCGGTCGTTCATTATTCGATATGATCGAGCAACGGAGATAACTTGGTGGGCGTGAGCAAGCGGCTTCCCACCTGAATGCCGTGAAGCCGTTCAGGCGCATCTGGACCGCATTTCCATACGAAGCCGTCGAACCCGGTGCGGGTCATGACAACGGCAAAATACGGCAAGTGTTTGAGGCGCCACAGAACGTGCGGAACAAAGTCTCGAAATCCGGCGAGATCGCTAGCGGAAAACTGGGCCTGCCTCCGCCCGAGATGTGAATGTAATTCGACTATTGAAGCGCCGAGATCGTGAGCGCGCTTAATGATTTTGGCGCGCGTCTCGTCCGAAAGCTCCAGGTGGTACGCCGATCGAGACGTAAACCCGGTCGCCGGCACGCGGTACCATTCCAGGTACTCGAAAGCGTCTTCATCGCACCTCACGTATAGAAAGGCGGCTTCTTCCTTCCGATGCCACCACGGCAGAAGGTGCCGGCGCACCCTTCTGTAAACCCTTTCTGGAACATTTACGACCGACATTGCTGTCATTTCCCCTCGCGGAATCGTTCTGCAAAACCCACTACCCAATTAAGCAGGTTTGAACCCGCGGTAACTTTGGTGGCGGGTTGCCAGGCGTCCGGCTGCCATGAAAAGCGCGTCCATGCGCCCCCGAAGGGTGGCGTTGGATTGGCAGGCGTGCAATCATCTGGCCGTTGGCCGTCGAAGAGCAAACCCTCCTGCGTGCAGATGCCATACGGTGGAGTACCCGGATACCCGATTGGGATCTGGAACGCGACGTCAGTCGAGGATCGGTTCCATCCTGTCGGCAGCGGGTAAGTGGGGATGCGGACCCAGTGGCCGGCCTGCCGGTACTCCGAGCCGGGGTAGCGCTGCTGAAGGAGGTCGATTTCTTGATTTATCCGTTCTTGCACGGCTACCCCCGGCGGAACCGCACCTTTTTTGAGAAGCCCAGGCCAGGCTCTAATTTAACGACCTCGCCAGGCCGTAGCGTCCTCTCGTTGTTGTCCTGGTCAATTAGGAGTACTCCGAGAGACACATCCCAACCGCCGAGCGCGGCGATCTCCTCCGTGGTGATCGTGTCCTCGTACCACGGCTTAAGCGCGCCCTCGATGTCAAGGATGAACTTCGGTTCCTCGACCCTTTTCCCCCCACTCAATTCTGTGTTTTCTTTTAAGGAAACTCTGATTTATTCCTTCCTCTCATGAGATCATAAAACGGTCCGTGACCCAATCAACAGGAGGTAAGGATCGATGCGTCAGAGCAGCTTTGCCGAAGCCGGATTTGAGCGCTATAGCAAACGCACTCGCCGAG
>JAJECY010000292.1 GCA_022821775.1 Acidobacteriota bacterium | reverse complement strand
AGAACGCCCCCCTCATTGCCCATCAACCCCCTGGGAGGTATGCTAAGCCCCACTTAACCCACACCAACCGTGTAAACCATGTTTGCGGTTTATTGTGTAAACCATGTATGGATTGCACATAGCCGCCAGGCGAAGACTTGTGCGTACGGGGAGTCCCGTGTCGGCGATGGCGTTCGACGGCTTCAGGTAGTGCCGTGCTATACTTCTTCCTTTCATTTTGAACCACTTACCCAGGGGTATCCATGGCTGAAGAAGACAGTGGCTTCAGGGTTGCCGATCGTCGCAAGTTCACCGAGGACGAGGAGCTGCGAGACTCGCCCGAGGAGGCCCCCGGCGGGCCCGCCAGTCCTGCCGGTGCGTCGGGTGCCGCCCGGGGCCAGGAGAGGGGCGGCGAGAGCGCAACGCCTCCGATCGTCGGCCAGGACAGCCGGGAATCCAAGATGGACTTCCCTACGCTGGTTGTGTCGCTCACTACCACGGCCATGCTTCAGATGGGACTGGTCCCCAATCCCGCAACCCAAAAGGTAGAGAAGAACCTCCCGGCGGCGCGGCAAACCATCGAGATCCTGGAGATCTTGAAAGACAAGACCCAGGGAAATCTGAAACCGGATGAAACACGGCTCCTGGATCGATGTCTGCACGACCTCAAGATGAGCTTCGTGCAAAGCTCCCAAAGGGTCACCTTGTGATCCCGGCCGACCCCTGCCGAACCACCGTCTCCCATCCCCGGCGAAATGGCTTCGTCGTCCATCCAAGTGCCCTTCCAGTATCTTGAGCATGTCCGATCACGCCGACAGCAGCATCCAGCAACGATTCTCTACACGATGGGGCCTGCTGTTCAGCGTTCTGGGGGTGGCCGTGGGGACCGGAAACATCTGGAGGTTTCCCCGCATCGCCGCTCAAAACGGAGGCGAGAACGGCGCGGGCGCCTTTCTGGTCAGCTGGGTGCTGTTTCTGTTTCTGTGGAGCATCCCCTTGATCGTGGCCGAATACGCCGTTGGACGGCGCAGCCGCAAGGGTCCGGTCGAGGCTCTGGCTTCCATTGGGGGGCGGAACCTGACCTGGACCGGTGGCTTCGTCGCCTTTGTCTCGGCGGCCATCACGTTCTACTATGCGGTGGTGGTGGGGTGGTGTCTCTACTACCTGTTGCAGATGGTCACCGCACCCCTGCCGCTGTCCACCGAGGCTGCCTTCTCGACCTGGAACCGCTTCCAGGCATCGGCTTGGCCCTCTTTCTTCCACGCCCTCGCCCTGGGGCTTTGCGCCCTGGCGATCTGGCGAGGGATCCGCTCCATCGAACGCCTCAACCGCTGGATGATTCCAACGTTGCTGGTCATCGTGCTGATCTCGCTGGTCCGGGCCCTGACTCTGCCCGGTTCCTGGGCGGGTGTGGTCTACCTGTTCACCCCCGACTGGGATCAATTGCTCCAGCCGAGAGTCTGGCTGGAAGCCCTCAGCCAGAATGCCTGGGACACCGGAGCCGGTTGGGGGCTCTTCCTGACCTATGCCGCCTATATGCAAAGGCAACAGCCCATCGTCAAGAATGCCCTCTTGACGGGCATCGGGAACAACGTGGTCTCTTTGCTGGCGGCCTTGATCGTGTTCGGGACGGTCTTTTCGGTGCTGCAGACGGAAATGAGTCTCTCCCGCCAGGAGACTCTCGAGGTTCTGCGCTCCAGCGGCCCGGCTTCCACCGGTCTGACGCTGATTTGGATGCCGCAGCTCTTCGCCCGCATGTCGTTGGGGACTCCTCTATCCGTTCTGTTTTTCCTGGGACTGACGCTGGCCGGCTTCAGTTCCCTGATGGCCATGCTGGAACTGCAGGCGCGGGTGCTGGTGGATGCAGGATTGACCCGATCCAGGGCGGTCCTGCTGGTGGCGGTCGTCAGCTATCTGCTGGGCATTCCCTCCGCGGTCAGCCTGTCCTTTTTTGCGAACCAGGACTTCGTCTGGGGTGTGGCATTGATGATCTCGGGTGGGCTGGTCGCCTTTGCCGTGACCCGATACGGATGTGAACGCCTGCGTGGAGAGGAGTTGACGGCCCATTCCGGCGATCTCTCCCCGGCGCGCTGGTGGGATGCTTCCATGCGCTACGTGGTCCCGGTGGGGGCCTCCCTGTTGTTGCTGTGGTGGCTATCCCTTTCGGCCACCGTGTACGCCCCGGATCAGTGGTACAATCCGCTGCTTCCCTACAGCGTCATGACCTGCCTGGTGCAGTGGGGAGCGGTGTTGACAGTGCTGTGGCTCCTGAATCGCCGCCTCTCCCGGCGCAGGTAGTTCCCGCCTCTCCTCTGCAGGACAGACCATTGGAGGAAGAAACTGACCATTGTTGTTGGGGACGAACCACGAATGAACACGAATAGACACGAATACGTGTGGATCTCTTTCCGTTTTTCTTCGTGGCCCTTCGTCGTCCATCGTCGTCCATCGTGTGCCTTCGTGGATCACTCTATTTTTCGGTTGCTTCAGGCAAGCCGCGCCCCCGCCCCCACGACGGGCGGATCATTCGAGAGAGAAACAGGAGATCCGGATGGCGTATCGGGAACACGGAAAGGTGCCGGCTCCCCTCGGCGTCTCACTTCGTGTGTCTTGGTCGTCCTTCGTGTGTCTTCGTGGATAACTCTTTTTACTCCGTCGCATGCAGCGCCAAACCGGGTTGCTTCAGAC
>JAJECY010000312.1 GCA_022821775.1 Acidobacteriota bacterium | reverse complement strand
ATCAGCAGATCCTGCACGACCAGGCACTCCAGCCCCCCAAGGAGACGCATCGCCCGTCCCTGGTCGGCCTCCGAGACCGCCGGGTTCTCTCCCAGGACATAGAGCGCCGTCAGTTCGCCGTCCTCCATGGCTTCGAACATCCCGCTGAGGTGCAGACCCCGCTTGGGTGGAATCTTTACTCCCCAAGCCTGTTCGAAGCGGGCTCGGAGCCGGTCGTTTTCCACGTGCTGAAAACCGGGCAGCCGGTCGGGAATGGCTCCCATGTCACCGCCTCCCTGCACGTTGTTCTGTCCCCGAAGGGGATTCAACCCGCTCCCGTACTTCCCCACGTGACCCGTCAACAGAGCCAGGTTGATCAGCGCCAGCACGTTGTCGACGGCATTGTGGTGCTCGGTGATCCCCAGCGTCCAGCAGAGTTCGGCCCGGTCCGCCCGGGCGTATTCATGAGCCAGGAGCCGAATGCTCTCGGCGGGAACCCCGGTTTCCCGCTCGCCGCGCTCCAGTGTGTAGGTCTCCACCGAGCGGCAGTACTCGTCGAATCCGCTGGTCGCATGATCGATAAAGGACCGATTCTCCAGGCCGGCATCCAGAATCTCCCGGGCCATGGCGTTGGACAAGGCGATATCGCTACCCACCTCCAGACCCAGCCAACCGTCAGCCCATTGGGCCGAGCTGGTTCTGCGGGGGTCGATGACGAAGAGCCGGGCTCCGCGCTTCACACCCTTCAGCACGTGGTGAAAGAAGATCGGGTGCGTTTCGCGGGCGTTGGATCCCCACAGGAGGATCAGATCGGCATCCTCGATTTCCTGGTAGGAACTGGTCCCGCCACCCATCCCGAAAACCGTCGCCAGACCGACGACGCTGGGAGCGTGTCAAGTGCGGTTGCAACTGTCGATGTTGTTGCAGCCAATGACCGTGCGAACGAACTTCTGGGCGGCGTAGTTGAGCTCGTTGGTCGTCTTGGAACAACTGAACATCCCGAAGGCCTGCGGCCCGTTGTCCCCGGCAACCTTCCGAAAGCCCCGGGCGGCCCGATCCATCGCCTCGTCCCAGCCTGCCGGGCGAAGACCGGCGCCGTCCCTCACCAGGGGCTCAGTCAACCGGTCGCCACGTTTCCACTCCATGAAAGTCTTCCTTTCGCCCTTGAATTCCAAGGGCTCAAAGTCTATCGTCACAACCGGAACCGATGCAAGTTCAAGTCCTGGCGGACGGACCGGATTGACAACGACCGGATGACTCCGGATAATTCCGGAAATCAGGAACAGGTCCTCCGAAAACCATCCGAAGAGTGAACGGCGTCATGGAATTTGCCGCGTACGATCTCGACGACGGGATCTATGACGAGATGCTGCAGCCGAACGGGGAGCCCCGGGAACATTCCCGATTGCTCTACGAAACCCTCTGCCGGCTCTCAAGCGAGGAGATCGGCAACATTCAGGAGCGAGTCACCCGCTCCTTTTCGAACGAGGGCATCTCCTTCACCGTCTACGGGGATGCCGAAGCCAACGAGCGAATAATCCCGGTCGACTGCCTCCCTCGAATCTTGCCGGCTGACGAGTGGAAGCACCTTGAAATCGGCCTGACGCAACGCCTCGCGGCCCTGAACCGCTTTCTGGACGATGTCTACGGGGAGGCCCGCATCATCGGAGACGGGGTGATTCCGGCGGACGTCGTGCGTGGCTGCCCCCAGTACCGCAGCGAAATGTGCGGTGTTTCCGTACCTCACGGAACCTGGGTCGCCGTCTGCGGCACCGACCTGGTGCGCACCAACCAGGGCTTTCAGGTGCTGGAAGACAACCTGAGGGTTCCCTCGGGCGTTTCCTACATGATCGCAAACCGCAAGGTGGTGAAGACCAGCCTGCGCCGGCTGTACCGAAGTTCCCGGGTGCGGGGAGTCGAGCACTACGGGCGGCTGCTGCAGGAGACGCTGCGCGAGCTCTCCCCCAGCGGCCGCAAGGACCCCTGCATCGCCTTGCTGACGCCGGGAGTCTACAACTCCGCTTTCTACGAACACATGTTCCTGGCCCGCGAGATCGGCGCGGAACTGGTGGAAGGCCGCGACCTGCTGGTCAACGGCGGTTTCGTCTACATGCGCACCACCACGGGACTGCGGCGCGTGGACGTGGTCTACCGGCGGGTAGACGACGATTTTCTCGATCCCCTGGTCTTCCGCGAAGACTCCCTGCTCGGTGTCCCCGGGCTGATTCACGCCTACAAGCTCGGCAACGTGGCCGTCGTCAACGCCCCCGGAACCGGCATAGCAGACGACAAGAGCGTCTACGCCTACGTCCCCGACATGATTCGCTACTACCTGGGAGAGGAACCGATCCTGGGCAACGTCCAAACGCACCTCTGCCGGCGGCCGGAGGAACTCGAGTACACCCTGGACAACCTGGAGAACCTGGTGGTGAAGCGCGTGGGCGAGTCGGGGGGGTACGGCATGCTGGTCGGTCCCCACTCAACCCCCGAAGAGCGGGATACCTATGCCAAGCAGGTGCGCGCCAACCCGGCCGATTTCATCTCCCAGCCGGTGCTGCCTCTGTCACGCGCGCCCTGCCTGATCGAAGGCCGCCCCGAGCCCCGGCACGTGGACCTGCGCCCATTCGTGCTTCACGGGACCAGGACGCGTCTGGTGCCCGGGGCCTTCTGCCGGGTGGCCCTGCGCCGCGGCAGCCTGGTGGTGAACTCCAGCCAGGGCGGCGGGGGCAAGGATCTTTGGGTGTTGGAGGCTTGAATGGGATGGAGCAGTACGACTGCCGGCCCGGAGCAAGCGCCTCCGCCGCCAAGCCGACAAGGGGAATCCATCCCGTCCAAATAATCTCTTGCGGCGGCAGTCGGAGTTGGATGTAGTGTACTGTTAATCGTCTTAACCGTTGCACTCGACAGGTCAGGAGGTATCCATGCCAAAAACAGTGATGAACGGATTCTTGAACCATAGCCGCGCCGGCAGCCTGGCGGGAAAGACTCTCCTCCTGGTCGGCTGCCTGCTGCTTGGAACCACGGCGGCGCAGGCGGCGGTCGAAAGCGAAGTCGTGTTCGTTTTCAACACCTTTTCCTTTCTCATCTGGGGCGCCCTGGTGATGTGGATGTGCGCCGGATTCACCATGCTGGAATCCGGTTCGGTGCGAACCAAGAACGCCTCCATGATCTGCCTGAAGAACATCGGCCTCTACTCCATCGCCGGGCTGGCCTACTATTTCATCGGCTACAACCTGATGTATGTCGATGTGGGGAGCGTGATCGGCTCATTCAAGTTCCTTTACGGGCCGTCGGAGACCGAGGTCGCTCTGCTGGCCGCATCGGAGGCCGCTGCACCATCAGCCGAACTGCTCAAGAAGGGCTACTCCACCATGTCGGACTGGTTCTTCCAGATGGTCTTTGTGGCCACCGCTGCTTCAATCGTGTCCTGTACGTTGGCGGAACGGGTCAAGATGTGGCCGTTTTTCGTCTTCACGCTGCTGCTGACCGGCATCATCTATCCCATCGTGGGGGCCTGGACCTGGGGCGGCGGCTGGCTGAATGCGATGGGATTCACCGACTTTGCCGGGTCGACCATCGTGCACAGCACCGGAGGTTGGGCAGCGCTTGCGGGAGCCATGGTGGTCGGGCCAAGGTACGGCAAATTCCGCAAGGACGGCACCACCAAGCCCACTCCGCCCTCCAACATCCTGGTAGTGACCCTGGGAGTTTTCATCCTGTGGTTCGGATGGTTCGGATTCAACGGCGGCTCGCAACTGGCGCTGGGGAGTGCGGCCGATGTCATCGCCATGAGCCACGTGCTGGTCAACACCAACCTGGCGGCCGCCGCTGGAGTCATGACCGCGCTGGCCTTTTCCCGGACCATCCTGGGGCGCATGGATCTGTTTGCCGGATTGAACGGGGCCATCGCGGGCCTCGTCTCGATCACCGCCGCACCCGACATCACCGAGCACTACTGGGCGGTAATCATCGGCGCCATCGGAGGCATTTTGTGCACTGCCGGACTGAAGTTCCTGGAGAGGGTCAAGCTGGACGACGTGGTCGGAGCCATACCGGCTCACCTGTTCGCCGGCGTCTGGGGAACTCTGGCGGCCTGCATCGCAGGAGGAGGCAGCATCGGAGTGCAATTGATCGGCATTCTGGCTATCGGCGCCTTCGTGTTCTTAAGCTCCTGGGTGCTGTGGCGCTTGCTGGACCTGACCATGACGGCCAGAGTGACTCGCCAGGTGGAGCAACTGGGACAGGACGCCGGGGAGTTGGGTATCGAAGCCTATCCCGAGTTCGTGCTGATGCCGGAAGAGGAGGATCGTGACTGAGGCCCGCAGACCGGGCCTAGCCCGCATTTCTCACCAGGACGCACCTGTATTGTTAGAGACCGTGTATTTTCAAACCGTTATGGGTCCTTTGGGGGGATTGCGAAAAAGCAGACGGTGCTGGGCATGCCCTGGTGAGAAAGGCGGGCTCGCCGGCCCCCTTCCGGGGCCTGGTTGAATCGTTTCAGGAAACGGGGAAACCCGGCCGCCAGCACGTTCGGAGACAGTGCCTGGCCGGGGCGATTCTCCGTCGGGTCGGAGGCAAAAGGGAGACGGGATCTTTTTTGCTACCGGAAAGGGATCATGCTTTCGCGCAGCGCGCAGGGCCTCTACTGGATGGGCCGCTACCTCGAGCGTGCGCAGCACCTCTGTCGCCTGCTGCAGTTGCAGGTGGAGGCGCTGGTGGACAGACCGGTTCGGGAGATCCATCTCGGCTGGAGCAGAATCTACGGCGCCCTGAACCGGCAGCCTCCTTTCGGCGGCATCCAGTTCGACAGGAGAGACAACTATACCCTGGCCGATTCCTACACGCTGGCCGGAGATCTCACTTTCGAGCGTTCCAATCCCGACTCGGTCTGGAACTGCTTCGCCCTGGGGCGCGAGAACGCGCGGCAGATGCGCCACCGCATCAGCGCCGAGATGTGGATCTGCCTGAACCTGGCCTATCTGAGGATCCAGAAGTTGAATATCGAGAATATCTGGAAGACTTCCCCGGAGAATTTCTACGCTGAGACCGTGGAAGACATCCATACCTTCGCAGGGGTGGCCGCTACCACCATGTATCGCGACGAAGGCTGGCACTTCATGCAGTTGGGCCACAGCATCGAGCGCGCCCAGCACTCGGCGGCGCTCTTCCTGTCTCAGATCGCCACGGCCAGGCTCTACCGGGATTCTCCGGACGGGGACTGCACGGCCCTGCTGCGCCTCTACCACGCATTCGATGCGTATGACCGCAAGCACAGCGTCGAGATCCAGCCCCACCAGGTGCTGGACCTGCTGGCCACAGACCCCCTGCTGCCCAACTCGCTCTGCCGGTCGCTCGACTCCGCCGCCGCGGAACTGGCTGCCATCCCTCAGGGACCGAGCGCGACCGGCAGCGCCGCCGCCAGTCGGCTGGCAGGTCGGGTGCAAGCCCTGATCCGGCATGAGTGGCCGGACCGGGAAGACCGGGAGGCCATGCTCCGGCAGATCGGTGAGCACTGCCGTAGCCTGCACGATCAAATAATGGCTGCATATATTGACTATAGCGTCGAGGCTCCCCCCGTCCACTGATTCCATGGCTGAAGCCGTCCACTACGACATCGAGCACCGCTCCCGCTACCACTACTCCGGCAGTCCGAAGCAGTGCGTGATGATGCTCTGTCTGAAACCGCGAAACGACCGGGGGCAGCGAGTTCTGAACTTTGGAATTGAAACCGACCCGGCTGCTCTCCTGACCTCCGAGCAGGATTGTTTCGGCAATACTCGACACGTCTTCAATCTCAATGGCGAGCATCGGGTTCTGGAGATCATCGCCCGTTCCACGGTCTCGCCGACTCACTTCAGTCCCCTGCCTTTCTGCCTGGGCGCAGGCGCCTGGAAGGAGATCCGATCGTGGAAGGACTCCTTCGCTCTCTGGGACTTTGTCCACCCGAGCGCCCTGACCCGACCGTCATCCCTGCTGGCCGAATTCGTCGAACGTCACGGCATCCAGCGCGGGGAAGATCCCCTGCAGGGGTTGCTGCGGCTTTCGGACATGCTCCACCAGCGCTTCCGTTACGCTCCCGGCAGCACTTCGGTCATGTCCTCCATCGAACAGATCCTCCAATCCGGTGGCGGCGTCTGTCAGGACTACGCCCATACCATGATCGCGATCGCACGCTCCTGGAGTATTCCCGCCCGCTATGTGTCGGGCTATCTGCACCTGGCCGGTCTGGATGGCGAGCAGGCGCCGGACAACGCGACCCACGCCTGGGTGGAGTGCCTGCTCCCGGAACTGGGCTGGGTGGGGTTCGACCCTACCAACCGGTGCCTGGCCGACGAGCGGCATGTGCGCATTGCGGTGGGACGGGACTACCGGGATGTGTCCCCCACCCGAGGTATCCTGCGAGGCGGCGAGAGCGCCGGTATTGAGGTGGATGTCAAGGTGAGCGCGCGTACAGTTTCGCCAGGCTCACGGGAGGAGGCCTTTTCGGAAAGGACCCGTGTTCTGTCTCCGAAATAGAGTTGCCATGCGTTGGAGCGTAACAGCGCCGGATTCATAGATTTTTCGTGCGAGTATTCCGATTAGACCATTTTTGCTACACTATGGCACTTGTATGCAGGTAGTCATCATACGGGTGTCATTGTCGACCGGAGGTTGAACCTTACATAAAGGAGACGGAGCCGATGGAGATCAATACGGAGCGGGAAGGCACGCTCCTGGTTGCGAAAGCGGGAGGTCGCCTCGACAGCATCAATGCAAGAGAGTTCGACGATGCCTTGAAATCCGCGATCAGTGATAGCGACCAGGTTTTGATTATGGATCTGGAGAAAGTTTCATACGTCAGCAGCGCAGGCCTTCGGGTGATTCTGCTGACCGCCAAAACCCTCCAGCAAAGGAGCGCCAAGCTGTTGATTTGCTCGCTGGCGGAGCCGATTCGCGAGGTCTTCGAAATCAGTGGCTTCGACAAGATCATCCCGATTCATGCAAATCTGGGCGACGCCAAGGCCTCTATCGGCTAGCGTCACTCAGGTTTCCACTGGTCTGCCCGGGGCGGTTTCCGTTTGCCCCCTGGCAAGCCCGACCCGTCCACGGGGCTGGAGTCAAGCGTTTCTCCCGGTGGAGGGATGCCGGCATTTGCAGACAAGACCCGCCCCCGCAACGGGCGGATCATTAGGAGTGATACCGAGGTACTTCAGAAGGGTGGAGAGTGAAGAGTGGTCAACAGAGGATTTCGGGAACAGGTAGGTGCCTGACGACTTGGTCGCGTTTTTTGAACGACTGCGCCGAGACCGGCAAGTTGCTTAACTCTTGGGTCTAATAACTATCCACTATTCACTATCCACTATTCACTGTTGTTTCAGACTATGGGGAGCTTCCGGCAGAGCGATGGGCTCCCCGGAAGCGGGAAAGACCGATAGATGAGGACGAGTTGGAAGTACAAGATACTGGTTGTGGACGATGAGCCCGATCTGGAAAGGCTCATGCTTCAGCGAATGCGTCGTGACATTCGCGCCGGCCTTTACAGGTTCGTCTTTGCCCACAATGGCCTGGAGGCCCTCGACCGGCTCAAGGAGCAGCCGGACATCGACCTGGTGCTCTCCGACATCAACATGCCCAAGATGGACGGACTCACGCTGATCGAGCAGATCCCCAAGGTCCAACCCGATATCCGCTCGGTGATCATCTCGGCCTATGGCGATATGAAGAACATTCGCACGGCCATGAATCGGGGCGCCTTCGACTTTGTCACCAAGCCGATTGACTTCGACGACCTGAAACTCACCATCTCGCGCACCCTTCAGCACCTGGTGGAATGGCGCGAGGCTCTTGAGTCGCGGGACAAGCTGGTGGCGCTGCAAAACGAGCTCGGAGTCGCCAGCAAGATACAGCAGTCCATCCTGCCCACCCGTTTCCCCGACAGACCCGGCTGCCGCATCTTCGCCAACATGAAGCCTGCCCGCAACGTGGGAGGCGACTTCTTCGATGTCATCCACCTCTCGGACGGCCGAATCGGCATCGCCATCGCCGACGTATCGGACAAGGGGGTTCCCGCCGCGCTCTTCATGATGTCCTGCCGCACGTTGATCAAGGGCGCGGCCATTGGCAAAACCGACCCCGGCGAAGTGCTGTACGAGGTGAACCAGTTGCTGCAGGAGGACAACGACGCCGCCATGTTCGTAACCGTATTCTACGGCGTCTACGACCCCGAGAGCCGGCAATTCCATTATGCCAACGGAGGGCACAATTCTCCTCTGGTCGTGCATGCGGACGGAAGCTCCGCCGAATTGCCCTTGACCGGAGGCATCGCTCTCGGATTGATTCCCGATCTGGACTACGACAACAACACCGTGACCCTTGCTCCCGGGGACTTGATCGTTCTGTACACCGACGGTGTCACCGAGGCCTTCGACGAACAGGGAAACCAGTTTGGCACCCGGCGCCTGCAAGAGGTCTTTGCAGGAGCCAAGCCGACAAATGTCCAGGAAGCCAACCGTTCCGTTTTCGAAGCCGTAGAGAAATTCGCCGGCGACACCCCGCAGTCCGATGACATCACTTGCGTGACACTGCTGCACGGTAGCGACGGCGGCTGATTCCGATGCTCTCTTTGTGTCTCGAATCCCGGCTCGACGAATTGCAACGACTCGAAGCGGCCGTTGAGAATCTTGGGGAGCAGGAGCAATGGCCCCCAACCCTCCTCTATCAGGTCAAGCTCGTTCTGGAGGAGGTGATCGTCAATATCGTCAACTACGGCTACGAGGAGAGGGGGGGACACAAGATCGATGTCCACCTGATCTCGGAACCGGACACCCTCACCATCAAGATCGCCGACGACGGCCGCGCCTTCGATCCATTGAACCAGGCCCCTACGCCCGATGTGGACGCCAGTCTCGAAGACCGTCCCATCGGCGGGCTGGGTGTCTACCTGGTGCAAACCCTGATGGACGAAGCCCATTACCGTCGGGAACAGGACAGAAATCATCTGACTCTGATCAAGCGGAGGGACGGATGAGTCCGGCGTGCCGGATCGCGGCAGCGCTGCTGCTCGCTTCCGGCTCTCTATTCAGCGGGCAAACCGAGGGCTTCTCGCAAGAGGTTGGCGTCTCGGAGAACCGTATCCTCTTTGGACAATCGGCCGCCTTCACCGGACCCGCCCGAGAACTGGGGCGGAACATGCGTCTGGGAATCGAGGCGGCCTTTCACGAGGTCAATGCGCGTGGCGGCGTCCACGAACGGCAACTGGAGCTGGAGAGCCTCGACGATGCCTACGAACCCGAAGCCGCCATCGCCAACACCCATCGACTGATCGACGAGCGAAAGGTGTTCGCCCTCATCGGGGCCGTGGGTACGCCGACCTCGCGCGCGTCCACCCCGGTGGCCGCCAGCTCAGGAGTTCCATACATCGCGCCCTTTACCGGGGCCGCCTTCCTGCGGGACGAAGAGTGGGACAACGTCATCAACCTGCGGGCCTCCTACAGCCAGGAGATCGATACCATGATCTCCCACTTGACCGACAGGCTGGGCATCGATCGAATCGGAGTCATGTACCAGGACGATTCGTTCGGCCGTGACACCTTCCGCAGTCTGAGACGCTCCCTGGGGCGGCGTCAGCTCAAGCCGGTATCGGTGGGGGTGTATCAGCGAAACACCACCGCCGTGAAGACGCCACTTCTTGACCTGCTTGACAAGAATCCCGGGGCGGTGATTCTGATCGGCGCCTACAAGCCGGTCGCATCGCTGATCGCCTGGGCGCGGCACACCGGAATGAAAGCCAAATTCATGGCGCTCTCCTTCGTGGGCAGCAACGCCCTGTCCGAAGAGCTCGGTCCGGCCGGAGTCGGGGTATTCGTTACCCAGGTGGTTCCCCCGCCAACCGACACCACCCACCCCATCACCGCCAACTACAACCGGGCCCTGCGGGCCTTCGATCCGGACGCGACTCCCGGATTTGTCTCCTTCGAAGGCTACCTGGCCGGTCGCCTGGCCATCGCGGCCCTGGAACGCTGCGGCCGGGAAGTGGACCGAGCCGGCTTCCTCGACAGTCTGCGTCTCTCCGACCCCATCGATCTGGACGGGTTCGAGCTCCGATTCAGCGACACGGACAACCAGGGCTCGGACTCCGTTTTCCTGACGGAGATCGGCAGCGACGGTTACTATCACCCGGTCGAGACGCGCCGGAACGGGGTTGAACCGTGATCGACCGGCTGCGACGCCTGCTGAAGACCCGATTCCTCTCCGGGAAATCGAAGCCCGATTCCGACCCTGCCAGAACCAACCCCCTGGAAACCCTTGGGATCGCCGGCGCCGGATTGCTGCAACGGCTGCTCGAGAGCCGATTTGTTGTCGCCCTCCTGAGTCGCTTGTCCCGCCTGATCGGAACCGACATTCTCCAGCGCGAGCGCGGGCTGGCGGTGGATCGGCTGCAACGCCTGCGCGAAGGACGCATCGGGCTCGGAATGCAGCTCTACATCGGGATCGGCGGAGCCGTGGCCATCACCCTGTCGGCGAGCCTGGTGGCCTGGTTCTCCTTCAATCAGGTGGGGGGCGCCCAGAATCGAGTCAACGAGGAGAGCATCCCGGAAATGACGGCCGCCTTCGGAGTGGCGCGCCAATCCGGCACCCTGGTGGCGGCTGCCCCGCGCCTGGTCACCGCCGCCACGGTGGCGGATTTCACCGATGTGGCCGCCACGGTTGCCAAGGAGCAAACGGACTTCGAGACACGGCTTCAAGCGCTGACCCCCCGGCAGGGAGAGGAAGAAATGGTCTCCCGCATTCTCGCCCACGGGAGTGAAATCATCTCGAACATCGCGGCCATCCGGGATTCGGTTTCCCAGGCGTTTCGGCTGAACGACCGCAGCACGGAACTGCTGGCGAAACTTGAAACCCTGCAGGACGAACTGACCGGCATCCTGGTGCCGGCCATCGACGACCATCTCTTCTATGCGCTGACCGGCTATCGGAACCTTGGCGAACGACCCGCCTCCCCGGCGCGACACTTCTCGAAAAGGGAATTCAACCGCTACCGCCACATGGTTGAATTGCAGGCGCATGCGACCAATGCGACCCAGCTTCTGGCGGGTGTCACCAATTTGACGGATATCCCCCTGATCGAGCCGGTAAGGGAGCGCTTCGAGTCGGCCCGCGACGGAATCGGGCGAAGCCTGGTGGCTCTCGGCAGCGTTCCGTTGAGGGACAGGATCACCCCGGTCTTCGACCGGCTGTTGGAATTGGGCCTGGGGGATCAGAATGGATTCGATCTGCGGGCCCAGGAACTCGGTCTGGCCAATAGACAGCGCGAACTGCTGGAGCGCAATCGTAGACTCTCCGTCGATCTCGTGGCTGAAGTCGAAGGAATGGTAAGTTCGGCCAGTGCGCGGGCTCAGGATGCCACTCTCTCGTCCACGCAAGCCATCCTCACCGGACGCAGCCTGCTCCTGATCCTGAACCTGGTCAGTATCACCGGCGCCGTGCTGATCGGTTGGCTGTTCGTCGGGCGTTTCCTGTTGCGCCGTCTCCAGAAGCTGTCCGATCGCATGCGCGGCATGGCCGGCGGCGATCTGGAGGCCCAGGTCGAGATCAGCGGGCGCGACGAGGTGGCCGAGATGGCGGCAGCCTTGGAGGTGTTTCGACGTCACGCCCTGGAGGTCCAGCGCTTGAACCTGGTCGAGAAACTGGCCGAAGAACTGAAGGGGAAGAACGCCCAACTCGAGAAGGCCATGGACGATCTGCGCAAGGCCCAGGATCAAATCGTCATGCGCGACAAGCTGGCGGAGCTCGGCCAGCTTACCGCGGGCGTAGCCCACGAGATCAAGAATCCGCTCAACTTCGTCAAGAATTTCTCGGAAGTCTCCGAGGAGCTGCTCGAGGAACTGGGAGAGATCCTCACCGACAACCAGGAGAACCTGAGCAAGGACGACCGGGAGCTGCTCGAGGAGATTTCGGGAGACCTGACCGGCAATCTCAAGAGCATTCGGCAACACGGGGATCGCGCCAATCGGGTGATTCACGACATGCTGTCGATGGGACGAGGTTCGGGCGAGCGGCAACCGACCGACATCAACGGCCTGCTCGACCAGAGCGCTCGATTGGCCTACCACAGCGCCCGAGCCAGCGACAAGTCGTTCAACCTGGACATCAAGCAGGATCTGGATCCAGAGCTTGGGTCCATTGACGTCGTCTCGCAAGAGATGGGACGCGTCTTTCTGAACCTGGTCAGCAACGCCTGCTATGCCACCGATCAGAAACGGCGTTCCCTGGAAACAGACGGTGCGGAACAGGCCGATGGGAAGGGTTCCCCCGAGGAAGCTCTTTCCGAATACAGCCCCACGCTGTGGCTCGGCACCAAGCGCCTGGAGGAATGGATCGAGATCCGGGTGAGGGACAATGGGAGCGGCATTCCCGCCGAGGTCGTCGACAAGATCTTCAACCCCTTTTTCACCACCAAGCCCACCAACGAGGGAACCGGGCTGGGGCTGGCGCTGTCCAACGACATCGTGCGAGAGCATGGTGGAGCCATCAAGGTGGAGACCGAACCCGGCAGCTTCACCGAGATGCTGGTTGAATTGCCCCTGGAATCGCCTCCCACCGTGGAAGTAACCGGGCCGGCGGATGAAGATGAAGACGAAGATGAGCCAGTGCTCTCTGCCGGTGAATCGGACCGGCCCGAGGCCAGGAACTCCTGACCTGGTGACCGCTGTCCCAAGGCCGTATCGACCAGAGGCAGGAGCCGCGGTTTTTCTCCAAGGCGCATTTCGCCTGCCCCCACGGCGGGCACTCCGGGAGCCTCCGCAAGAGAGTTAGGATTCGCCAAGTTGATGGCTGCAAAGCAACCATCCTGTCAGGTCTCGACCGCCGCTCCAGGACAGCCTCGTCCGAGGACTTGGTGTGCCCGACTGAAGCGGGCGGCCCTGGCAGGTCTGGTCTTGATCCTGTCGCCAAACCCCGGTTTCGGAGAGGAAGGCTCCACAAAGCAGGACGAAACTCCGGTCACGCTGCAGAGCGGTCTGGGGGAGGAGCTGCCGGGCTGGCTCTCCTTGTCCGGCGAGTTTCGCTTCCGCTTCGAAAACCTGCAGGGACTGGGCTACAGCGAGGACAACCACGACGGCTACGGACTGACCCGGACCCGTCTGGAGGTGGGGATCCGGCCGATCTCCTGGCTGAACTTCGAGATTCAGGCCCAGGACTCCAGGGCGCCGGGTATCCGGCCGGCGCTGTCCAACTCCGGAGCCGTCCGGGATCCGTTCGACCTGCGCCAGGCCTATGCCGAGATCGGCGCCAGCCAGTCCCCGGCGTCGCTGAAGGTAGGGCGGCAGGCGCTGATCTACGGCGACTCGCGCCTGATTGGGGCTCCAAACTGGTCCAACACCTCCCGCGTCTTCGACGCCGCAAGGCTGCAGGTGCGGGGATCGGGCGCCAAGCTCGACCTTTTCTCGGCCTCGGTGGTGAGAAACGACCCCAACCGCCGC
>JAJECY010000219.1 GCA_022821775.1 Acidobacteriota bacterium | reverse complement strand
CAAGGCGAGCCAAAGGCGAGATCTTGTGCGCCGTCGCGGGGTCGCACCGGCCAAGCTACAGGCGAAGGCTGGTGCGGTGCCGGGTGTACGCCGGCGCCTGCACGCGGGACGCCGTCGAATAACACGGGGAGTGGCCGGGCGCCAACCCCGGCGCTGCTTCCGATCCCGGCGGTAACGTGTCACAATGGGGCGCCCAATCGCAGCCGGCACAGGTCTTCTTCCGCCCTCCAACGGAATCATGAGTCCCCCAACCCCGACGATTTCCCGGAGAAGCTTTCTGGGCCGCGCGGCCTCTGCTGCTGCCGCACCCTTGCTGGCGGCCGGGTGCGGCGCCGGACGGGCGGTGGTTCCGGGGATCGAAGTGCTGCTGAACCGGGATATGTCCCTGATCCGCGGCCGGAGAGTCGGACTGATCACCAACCACACCGGGGTCGACCGCCGGCTGCGTCACGATGCCGATCTGCTGCAGGCCCGGCCGGAGGTGGAGCTGGCGGCCCTCTTTGCTCCCGAGCATGGCATGGCGGGGATGGCCGCGGCGGGAGCCAGAATCGAAAGCCGACCGAACAGCCGTTGGGACATCCCGGTGCACAGCCTCTACGGCGCCTCCACGCAACCGACAGAGGAGATGGTCCGCGGCCTGGACCTGCTGATCTATGACATGCAGGACGTGGGATCGCGCTACTACACCTACCTGGCGACCCTCAGGAACTGCTTGCAGGCCGCCGACCGGTTCCGGATTCCCCTGATCGTGCTGGACCGGCCCAATCCGCTCGGAGGCTTGAGCATCGAGGGCAGGGTCTTGGACCCGCGCCTGCGATCGCTGGTCGGTTCTGCGGCGATCCCGGCTCGATACGGCCTGACCCCGGGAGAGCTGGCCGGATGGATGAAGTCCCGCCTGCATCTGAAATGCTCCCTGACCGTGGTCAGAATGGACCACTGGGAGCGCCCGCACTGGTTCGCCGATACCGGCCTGGTCTGGGTACCCCCGTCGCCCAATATTCCCGGCCCCATGACGGCCCTGATCTATGCCGGCATGTGCCTGGTGGAGGGCACCAACCTGTCGGAGGGCCGAGGAACCACCACACCCTTTGAAGTCGCCGGAGCCCCCTGGGTGGACGGACCGCGGGCGGTTGAGGCCATGAACCGGCTCGAGTTGCCCGGGGTCGCCTTCAGGCACACACGGTTCCGGCCCAGCACATCCAAGTTCTCCGGGCAGATCTGCGAGGGCGTCCAACTGCATGTCCTCCACCCTCGGCGTTTCCAGCCCCTGCGAACGGCCCTCTGTCTTGTGGCTCACTTTCGCAGGACCCATTCCGGCCACTTCCGGTGGGCGGAGCGCCATTTCGATCTCCTGGCGGGATCGGAGGAGGTCCGCAACAGCATCGATCAGGACCGGCCGGTGGGGGAAATGCTGGAGGATTGGGAGGAGGCACTGGCCGCTTTCGAGAAGGAACGGCGCGATTTTTTTCTGTATTGAACGGGAGGCGAATTGACCGGCAGCAAACAACGAGACAGGCAAGGAAAGCCATTGAAACCCTCGGCGGCCGCATCGGCAACCGTGCCGCCCGGGGGGGCGTCGAGGCTTGTACCCCTGATTGCCGAGACGACCATCAAGCAGAAGGTGGAGGAACTCGGCCACCGGATCTCGCAAGATTACCGGGGCATGCATCTCCACCTGGTGAGCCTCCTGAAGGGCGCCTGGGTATTCACGGCCGACCTGGCGAGACAACTTCAACTGGAGACCTCGGTTGATTTCATGGAGGTGTCCAGCTACGCTGCAGCGGCGCGGTCCAGCGGCCGGATCGACATCGTCCAGGACCTGCAAGCCAGTGTCCGGGGGCTCCACGTGCTGGTGGTGGAAGATATCTGCGACACCGGCTTGACGCTGAATCGCGTCTGCAGGGAGCTTCGGCGCCGGGAGCCCGAATCGCTCAAAGTGGTCTCCCTGCTGGACAAGCCCGCCCGCCGAGTGGAACCGATCAGCCTGGACTACGTCGGTTTCGATATTCCCGACAAGTTCGTGGTGGGTTATGGTTTAGACTATCGGCAGAAGTTCCGGAACCTCCCCTGGATATCGGCGATCGCGCCCCATGCAACAGACCTTCCTGACCGAAAAGGAACTTAGGGATACACCCCCGGGATCTCCCTGTTACGTGGTCAAGGGGACCCGCCTCACGCCGCTCGCCCTGGAGATTGCCGCTGAGCGCGGCAATGCCATTGTCGAGTGCGACACTCTCGAAGAAATTCAGCGCCTCAAGGCTTTCGACAAGCGCGTGGCGCTGGGGGCCGCCCCGTCTCGTCGGGAACTGGGGCGGGCAATCCGGAGCCTGCTTCAGGAGAACGGATACCTGGTCTGCGAGTGCGGTGCGGAAAATTCTCCGGAAGATCCCGCCAACGTCCTGGGGATGGCCCAGATGGTTCAGAGCGGCCAGGTCTGCAGCGGCATCTGGGTGGATGAGGATGGAATCGGACCCACCATCCTGGCCAACAAGTGCCCCGGCATTCGGGCGGTCCACTGCTGCGATCGACAGACTGCCAGGATCAGCCGGGAGCGGCACGGGGCCAACCTGCTGGTGCTGGCGGATCCCGGTCTGGACGCCGACCTGGCCGCCACGCTGGTAACCACCTGGCTGAGCGCCGCCTTTGCCAGGGCCGGGCACAGCCCGGAGATCTCTCTGCTGGAAGAAGTGGAGAAGAAATATCTGCGGGAGACGATCGTGGCCGTTCCCGGCGATTGCAGTTGCGCGCTGTGAGGAGGTTGAACGTCGGGGGCAGGACTATTTGAATGGACTAACCCCGGGCGCCGGCCCGGGGATTCAAGCAAGCCGCCAAGGCGGCGCCAGCAGTTAGCCGTGGGCGTAAGCCCATGGGAAACGTCGCGTAGGAGAGTCGAGCCGCGAATGCGGCGTCAGCAAATGCCGGCGAACCCACGCGAAGGGCCATCCAACGCACTGGCGTTTCACACCGGTAAATACGCATCTTGAGCCGGCTTCCTTGACAGCCGCGAATGCGGCGACAACACTTAGCCGTGGGCGTAAGCCCATGGACAACGTCGCGTAGGAGAGTCGAGCCGCGAATGCGGCGTCAGCAAATGCCGGCAAACCCACGCGAAGGCCCTTCCAACGCACTGGCGTTTCACACCGGCAAATACGCATCTTGAGCCGGCCTCCTTGACAGCCGCGAATGCGGCGACAACGCTTAGCCGTGGGCGTAAGCCCATGGGTGGGAAAGCCCGGGGTCAGGAGGCTTCTTTCTCGGTAGGTTTCTGCAGGTCCTTGTCTTCGTCCTTCTTCATGGCGCCGCGGAAATTCTTGATTCCCTCGCCGATTCCCTTGCCGATCTCGGGAAGGCGCTTGGCGCCAAAGAGAAGGAACACGATCACCAGGATGATGACCCACTCCGCAATACCCATGGTAGGAATTCCTATCCCCAGCACCATTGTGACCTCCCCATCTCTTTAGAACCGGCGCGGCCGGCACCGTCATTGAAGGATCTTAGTGGATTTGCGGACGGATGGCAAACGGATAGTCGGCCCTTCCTGCCCGCCCGATCATTGCGAGGAGGAGCGACGACGAAGACGGCGCCGTTCCGCCTTTGTCTGAAACAACCCGAATTCGCGCTGCATGCGACGGGGTAAAAAGAGTTATCCACGAAGACACACGAAGGACGACCAAGACACACGAAGTGAGACGCCGTGGGGAGCCGGCACCTTTCCGTGTTCCCGAAACGCCATCCGGGTCCCCTGTTTCTCTCTCGAATGATCCGCCCGTCGTGGGGGCGGGGGCGCGGCTTGTCTTGCCGAGAAAGGACACCAAGTGCGTTCGGCCAGGGATTGGCGGGGAAGGCGCGTTGGCAGGAAGCGGATGCGGGCGGGACGCCCATGCTCCCAGGGAGCGACTCAGTCGGAAGAATCCTGACAGTAGCGATCGAAGGCCGCTGTCAGGGTGCCGGCGATCTGGGACGCGTCCTGGTATTCGATCTGATGGCGGTGCATCATGAATACCGGCCGGCCCTGCCGGAACAGGGCAACCGAGGGAGAGGAAGGCGGGTACTCCTGCAGATATTCCCTCACCCGCGCCGTAGCCTCCAGGTCGCCTCCCGCGAATACGGTCGCGACCTTGGCCGGCACCACCGCATGCTTCAGCGCCAAGGCGATTCCGGGACGCGCCCGGCCGGCGGCGCAGCCGCACATCGAGTTGATCACCATCATGACCGTGCCTTCGTCTTCTCCGAGAAGCTCGTCCACCTCTTCGGGGGACCGAGTCTCGCGCACCCCCAGCCGGGTGAGCTCTTCCCGCATGGGTCCAATGAATTCTTCCGGATATCTCACTGTCCTGGTCTCCCTTCGAACTGTTCCCCAGCCAACCCGGCTCTGCAACCGGTGGAGGCTGTCGGCGATAGAACTTCAGGCGCCGGGATTCTAGCAAGGCCGGAGCGCAAAGTAAAAAATGAATTGTCGATGGTTGGGCCATTTACAAAATTCATCAGTACGCGGGATTGATTGCCGACAAGGGTTGTGATCCACGGAGGGTGGCGTTGGCCCCCCTCCGGATCGCCGGCGGGCTGGCGCCCTTGTCTCTCCGACTCCCCCTCAAGGGGGGAGTGATACTCAAGTTTCTTGAACGACGTTGGGCGGAATTGGAGAGCGGACGCCCGGAGATCATCATTTGATAAATCCTGTCCCCCGGCAGTGTCGTGGGTTAAGGGAGAGCCGCGTATGCGGCGGTTGGCGTGGGTTGCCCGAGGAAACGTCCCCTACAAACCATCCTCATAGAGCAGCGTAGCTGCGGCCTCGTGTAGCCCCGGGCGGAAGCCCGGGGTCGTGTGAAGCCCGCGCCAACCCAGCCGCGTATGCGGCGAATCAAGAGATGCGTCCCCGAACCCACGACCTCCCAAATCACTCCCCGCAGACGCGGCGTCGCGAGAGGGCGAAGCCCGCAGTCGAGCTGTTGGGGGCAAACAGCCCGCCCGTTCGTGGCCCATCCCTCGATGTGGTATCCTTACCGCAACGCGAATTGCAATCCCGCCTCACCATGAAACCCGATCCCACAGCCGCGGTTGTCGCTGAACCGAAAACCGGGCAACGGGCCGGCGCAGAGAAGGCCGGTCGCTACCGGGTGATTCTGCTGGACGATGATGACCACAGCTACAACTACGTCATCGAGATGCTGCAGAGGATTTTCTACTTCTCGGTGCGGCAAGCTCTCCAGCACGCCCGGGAAGTGGACCTCACCGGCCGAACGGTGTTGATCACCTGCGGACGCCGGGAGGCGGAGTTCTCGCGGGACCAGATCCAGGCCTGGGGTCCCGACCCGCTCATCCCCCGCTGCCGCGGGTCCATGTCAGCCCTGATTGAACCTGCAACCGCGGAATAGCCCCTGAAAAACAACGGCCGGTGGACTCGATGCCCGCCGGCCGGAAGAAAAGAACTTCGGATTTTTTCGGATTGAGGCTTGCGCCTCGGGGATGGGTTGGAACTGGTGCCGGACCCGCCTATTCCTCCGCGACGATGCCGATGGCCGCGGCTGCCGACTCTTCCTCGACCTTGCGCTTGATTTCCATGGCCTGGTCGTAGTGCTCGTCGGCCAGCTTCTGATAGGACACGTACTCCTCGTAGCGGTCGGACCCGTGCTTCTTCACCAGGGGTTCCAAGGCACCGACGTCTTGCCCGGCCAGGATGAATTCGTTCTCCGAGGACGGTTTCTGCTCGATGATCTCGTCAACGATGACCCTGGCCTTTTCCCGATTGAGCAGGTTGATGTAGAAGTGGGCATTGAAGTAATCGGGATCGTTGACCAGGCACTTCTCCAGGTATTCCAGACCCTCTTCCGACAGTTTCCACCGTTCCTCAGCAGGGCGCGGATTCAACTTGTCGTAGGCCATGGTCCAGTTGACGTTCCCCACGCTGTAAAAGGGGTCGGCCTCTTCCGGCTCCAGGTCGCAGTTCTTCAGGTAGTACTCCTTGGCCCTCTCGAACTCTCCCATGTTGAAGTAGATGCCGGCAATTCCCTTGACCGAGTAAAGGTTCTCCGGATCCTTCTCCAGCACTTGCATATAGGCGCCGATGGCTTCTTCGCCGACCTTGATGTTCTCCTCCGACTGGCCATTGGGGATGTAGAGCGAGGCGTAGGAGGTGGCCAGGTAGATCTGAGCGTTCAGGAACTCCGGATCCAGCTCGATCGCCTGCTTGAAGCGCTCCACCGCCCTCTCGTACTCGCCTTCCCGGAAAGCCCGAACCCCCTTGTTGAGGCGATCGCGGGCCTTCAGCTTGTCAATGACGCCGCACCCAACCATCCCAAAGGCCAGGGGCAGCAAGACGAGCCCGGCCATCGCTCTGCTTCGACACTTCATCAGCTTCCTCCACAGACGAGAAATTTCCTGTTTATCACTATTGGGGAATGACAACCGGAGGCGATCACTGACCCGACTGGATCTTCTCGGTCATCAATCCGATCTTGTCCACCCCCGCGTTGTGGGCGATATCGATGACTTCCACCACCGAGTTGAAGAACAACGCCTCGTGGCCTTGAACGAACATCGTCCTCTGATTTCGGGTCTTGAAGATGTCGGTGAGCCGCTCTTCCAGATTCCGAAGATCCACGTTCTCCTGGTTGATCTTCAAACGCCGCTGGTCGTCAATGGACACCACAATTGTCCGGTTGGACACGTCCTGGGGAGGGGGGTCTCCCGGAGGAGGCGGCTGGGGGATCTGAGCATCCAGCCCCCTGGGAATCAAGGGCGTGATTACCATAAAGATAATCAGCAGCACCAGCAACACGTCAATCAGAGGCGTCACGTTGATGTCTGCCTTGGGACCTGCATCGGCCCCAACTGACATTGCCATTTCCAATCCTCCTTTAGATACCGGACGGTGTCTTCTTGTCGACCTTGTCTGTCAGCAATCCGAGGGTATCGACTCCGGCGGACCGGACGGTATCCACCACGTCGACCACACCCCCGTACTTGGCCCGCCGGTCGCTTTTCACGTAGACGGTCTTGTCCACTTTGGCGGCCAGCAGATCCTGGATGCGTTCGGACAGCCGTTCCACCAGCAACTGGTCCGACCCCAGGTAAATCTTTCCGTCGCGGGTCACCGCCACCACCACGGCATCGTCCTGGTCGGCTTCCCGCATCTCCCGTGGATTGGTGGCCTTGGCCATGTCCACGCTCACTCCCTTCTGCAGCATGGGGGTGATCACCATGAAGATGATGAGCAGGACCAGCATGATGTCCACCATGGGGGTGACATTGATGTCCGCCACCACGGCGTTTTTATCCTTCTTGTCAACGTCGACTGGCATTGCCATCGGAACTATCTCCGTTTCAGAAAGTAATCGATCAACTCAGAGGCAGAGTTGTTCATCTCGACGCCAAAGGCTTCCATCTTGCCATTGAAGTAGTTGAACATCCAGATGGCGGGAATCGCCACGAAGAGCCCCAGCGCGGTAGCGATGAGCGCTTCGGAAATCCCGCCGGCCACCGCGGAAAGACCCGTGGTCTTGGCCGTGGACATCCCCTGGAAAGCGTTGATGATACCCACCACGGTACCGAACAGCCCCACGAAGGGAGCCGTGCTTCCGATGGTGGCCAGTCCGGGGACGCCTCGCTTCAATTCGGCGTTGGTGATGGCGGTGGCTCGGTCCAGGGCACGCCTGGAAGCTTCAATGGTTTCTCTAGAAGTCGTGCTCCCCGTCGACTGATACTCCTGCAGTCCGGCGATCACCACTTTTGCCAGGTGGCTCTTCTGGTTCTGCTCGGACACGTCGATGGCTTCGCCGATCTTGCCTTCCTGCAGGCAGCCGGCAACCAGCGGGGCAAACTCGCGAGACTGCTTGCGGGCCGCGTTGAAAGCCAGGTAGCGGTCAATCATGACCCCGATCGACCAAGCCGACATGATGGCCAGAATGATCAGGGTCGCCTTGGCCGTCGGGCCGGACGCGTTCCACATATCCATGAAGGAAAAGCCCACTTCGCCTTGAAGCAGGGATACCGCCAACAGGTTCAAAGGAACGGACATCATGGGATTACTACCTCCTCGGTTCTCTCACAATTTGGATCTTGCCCATGGGCAAGCGTCACCCTCTCAAGTTGAAGTTCACCGTAATGCGGGTGATGACTTCAACCGGCACGCCATTCAACACCGTCGGCTTGTAGCGCCACTGCTTGACGGCGTTCAGCGCCGACTGAATCAACAGCGGGTGTCCCTTGACCACCCGCAGATTTTCCACGGAACCCTGCTTGCTGATGATCGCCTCCAGAATGACCGTGCCCTGGATGCGAGCCTGCTTGGCCAGCGCCGGGTAGCGCGGGCGCACCTGACGGATCAGGTTGGCGCGTTGCACGTTGCCGCCCACCCGAATGCGCTGGGGAGGCTTGGGCGGAGGCGGCGGGGGGGGCGGGGGGGGAGGCGCCAGAGACGTAGGAGCGCCGCCGATAACACCGCCGACCACGCCTCCAAGGACACCGCCCGGGACTCCTCCGGGAACTCCGCCGACCACACCCGCGACCATGGCTTCGGGAGCGGGTCCCTCATCCACGATCATGAGGATGTCCTGGGGTATTTCCACCGGGGCGGTGAAGTCGGTAGTCGGGGTGGTCCTGACCACTCGCTTGACCGCTTCCGTGGCCGGCGGAGGCGGCGGAGGCGGCGGAGGGGGAGGCGGGGGCGCCACCAAGAAGGTGAGCTGCGTACCGACCCCTCCCAGGGTTTCCGGAAAAAGCATCGGCAGGATGATCGCGAACACAATCAGCACCACGTGAAAAACCACCGAAACGGTGAGGACAACAGACTTTTTCTTGGTTGTGCCGGATTCCTGCGAATCGGCCAATGTTTCAAACATGGTTGAACCTCCCTTCCCAAGCCGAACCTGCGGATGCGAAAATCCTTCCTCGACTTGAGATTGGCTTCAAACGACGAAGAAAGGGGATGATGCCTCCGTGTAACGATATCGCAGTTGGGTGGAGTGAAGTCAAGACTCTAACACAAAAAAACAGGCCGGTCCATTGCAACGAAAATCAAGCCTTGGCAGGCCGCGCCACCGCTTTTCTCCGGGCCTGGAAATCATACCAGATAACCAGCAACTGACTGGCCACCCCGATGGAGGAATAGGTCCCCACGGCAACCCCGACCACCAGGCAGAAAGCGAATCCGTTGATCACCTGGCCGCCGAAATAATAGAGCGAGAGCACCGTGAGAAAGGTGGAGCCCGATGTCAGCAACGTGCGGCTCAGCGTCTGATTGATGCTCCGATTGACAATCGAGGAAATCGACTCCCGCCGGCGCAGCCTCAGATTCTCCCTGATTCTATCAAAGACCACAATGGTATCGTTCATGGAATATCCGACCAGGGTCAGCAGGGCCGCTACCACCGGTATGGAAAGCTCGCGATCGGCGGCCGAAAAGAACCCCATGGTGATGACGACGTCGTGGAAGACCGCCACCACGGCCGCGGCTCCGTAGACGGTGCCCTTGAACCTGAAGGCGATATAGACCAGCATCCCCAGCAAGGCGTACAGGGTGGCGTTAATGGCCTGGCGCTGCAGGTTGCGTCCCACCTTGGGCCCGACGAACTCCGTCTGGAACACCGCGAAATCGCCCAGATAGCCCTGGTCCCCCAGGGCGGCGAGCAGGGGGGCGCTCATCCCTTCCACCGATTCCAGTTCCTGAAAGCCGCCGATGATGCCCCCGTTCCGGTCCCGGTAATCGGTCACCGCCCGCGCCAGTTCTCCGGGAGTCTTGAATGTCGGGCTCTCGTCGGACTCGAGCAGGGAGGTGAGGCCGGCAACGCCGCTCAGGCGACCTTCCAGCTCATCGGGGGCCGCGTTGTTGAGGTCGATCTTGCCCTCCTGCCCCTGCGACGATCCAAACGCGCTTTGCAGCCCCTCGAGAATGTGTACCCGCCCGGCATCGGAGTCGGGCCCCACCTCCCCTTCCCGCTGACCCAGGCCGATGATGACCTCGTTCCGTTCCGGGACGTCATAGCGCTGGATGGTGCTGCCGCTCAAGCCCTGTTCGGACAGAGCCGACCGGATCCTGCCCAGGTCGGGGGAATCCTTGAACTTGACGTAGACCAGGGTGCCGCCGCGAAAGTCGATTCCGTAGCGGGGGCCGCCCTTGAGATAGAGGGTGGTCAGGCTGGCCGCGATCAGCAGCAGGGAGAGGCTCAGCCAGAGCCGTTTCCGGCCGATCCAATCGACGTTGACGTCTTTCAGCAACTGCATGGGTTACGTTTTCTCCCGGGGTGGGGGGGACTCGAATATCGTTGCCTTCTCCCCATTGGACACCGTGCCCTCCCTCAATGTTCCCGAAAGACAGGGCCGGGTCCGGAGCCCGTCCGGGAACCATCCTCGCCGAAAGCACCCGCCTAGATGCTGAGGCTCTCCCTCCGACGGCGGCTCAGGATGAACTCAAAGATGAATCGAGAGACGAAGATCGCGGTAAACAGATTGGCCAGCAGTCCCCAGAAGAGGACCACCGCAAAGCCCTTGACCGGACCGGTCCCGAACAGGAACAGGAACAGGACGGCGACCACCGTGGTCACGTTGGCGTCCACGATGGTGAGGATGGCCTTGCTGAAGCCGGTGCCGACCGATGAGACCACGGTCTTCCCCGCCCACATCTCCTCCTTGATGCGCTCGAAGATCAGCACGTTGGAGTCCACCGCCATGCCGATCAACAGCACCACTCCCGCGATTCCGGGGAGCGTCAGGGTGGCCGAGATGTAGACCATGGCCGCCAGCAGAATGACCAGGTTCAGGAGAAGGGCGTTGATGGCGATAAATCCGGAGAGGCGGTAATAGGTCACCATGAACAGGGCCACCCCGAACAACCCGATCAGGGAGGCCATGACTCCCTGCCGAATGGAGTCGACCCCCAGGGAAGCGCCCACGGTGCGCTCCTCCATGTAGTCCATGGAGGCCGGCAGGGCGCCCGAACGCAGCACCAGCGCCAGGTCGTTGGCCTCCTGGCTGGTAAAACTCCCCGTGATCTCGCCGGAATCGCTGATTCTGTCCTGGATGACGGGCGCCGATTGCACCCGGCCGTCGAGCACGATCGCCAAGCGCTTCCCGATGTTCTCGGAAGTGACTCGCTCGAAACGCCGGGCGCCGTCGTTGGTCAGACTGAAGCCCACCGCGGGTCGCCCGAACTGGTCGTTCTGGGGGCGGGCCATGCGCAGGTCTCTCCCGGTGATGGCCGCCGATCGGTTGGCGACGTACCAGGACTGGGTGGCCTGGGAGGGGTCCCGGAACTGGGGAATCCCCTGCAGCAACTCCTTGCCCGCGGGGATGACGCCGTTGTACTGCTCCAGGGCCGCGGCCCGCGAGGGATAGACATCCTGCGGCTCCACGATCTTCAGCTCGAGCAGGGCGGTGGACTTGATGATGTCGCGCACCCGCGCCGAGTCGTCCACCCCGGGAAGCTGGACCAGGATCTGATACTCGGTAACGGGACCGTGGTTCTGGATGACGGGCTCGGTGACCCCCAGCTCGTCCACGCGGTTGCGAATCCTCTGGATCGCTTCCTGCACGGCGCTTTGGCGGATCTGTCCCTCCACCTCCGGCCGCAGGCTCAGCAGGAATGAATCGGAAGAGCCGGCCCGATTGCTGCGTTGCCAGGCCGGAAAGCCCTCGTCGATCAGGGCCCGCCCATCGACCAGGCGGTCCGGGTCCACCTCCAGGACTTCGATCCGGGTGCCGTCCCCGCGGCGGATATCCCCGAAGGAGATCTCCTGATCCCGAAAACTCGACTTGATCCTCTCCACCGCCAGGTCGGCCTCGATGGTGAGCGCGTCCCCGGTGTTGACCTGCAGAATGAGGTGCATCCCACCCCGGAGATCGAGACCCAGCCGGATGCGGTCGCGCAGGTTCTGCAGCAGGGAGTCCTCGCTGGTGGGCAACCCGATGATGCCCACCACGCAGGCCAGGACCACGGCCAATATGGTGAAGAATCTCCACCGAAGCTTCCTGGGCATGATTTTCCGACCCGCGAAAGATTACCGAGCAAGCGAGCGGCGCTCACTCATCTTCCGTCTGTTTGGCGACAATGGCGTTTCTGGAGATTTCAATCTTGACCTGATCGGCCACGCGGAGGTGAACCCGGTCTTCCTTCATGCCGGCGACAATACCATAGATCCCGCCCGAAGTGATGACCTTGTCGCCGTTGCGCAGGTTCTTGAGCATTTCCTGCAGGGCCTTCTGCCGCTTTCGCTGGGGACGAAAGACGATGAAATAGAAGATGAGGAATATGGCGACGATGGGCAACAGCGCCCCAATGGTGCTCCCTTGCCCATTGGCGGCCAGAAGGGCCAAAGTTGACATGGATGCGACTCCAAAGGTTTCAGGGGAATTTCAGACTCGAGAAGGGTAACGTCAGTGGTGAAACCCGCCGGGCAGCCCGCGGTCCAAGGCCCCCCGAACGGCTCCGTTCAGAGGCGTTGTCCAGAAAGCGCCGCGCTGCCGGCGATCGCGGGGCTTTTCCCGGGTACCGGCCCGTCAACCGG
This sequence comes from Acidobacteriota bacterium, assembly GCA_022821775.1. GTDB lineage: Bacteria > Acidobacteriota > Terriglobia > Versatilivoradales > Versatilivoraceae > Versatilivorator. Next base: position 1,352 of record JAJECY010000219.1, on the reverse strand, counting down.
CATCTTCCCGGCCGACCCATTCCAGAAGGTACTCCCGCAGTCTGAAGGACGCGATAGCATCTCTGATCTCCCTCATGGTGTCAAGATAAAAGTAGAGGTTGTGGTAGGTGTTGAGCACGGCGGAGAGCACCTCGTTGGACTGGAACAGGTGCCTGAGATAGGCCCGACTGTAGCGCCTGCAGACCATGCATCCGCAGCCTTCGTCGATGGGCTTCTGGTCGGCCGCGTAGCGGGCGTGCTTGATCACCAGGCGCCCCTCCCGGGTGAACAGGCAGCCGTTGCGTCCGTTGCGGGTGGGCAGCACGCAGTCGAACATGTCCACCCCCAGGGCCACGCATTCCACCAGGTCCCGCGGAGTGCCCACTCCCATGAGATAGCGCGGCCTGGCCTCGGGCAAGTCCTCCGAGGCCTGCTCCACCGCTTCCAGCATGGCCCCTCGAGGCTCTCCCACCGAAAGCCCCCCCAGGGCGAATCCCGGGAAGTCCATCTCGACCAGCCTCCGGCTGCACTCTCGCCGCAGCCCCGGGTGAGTCCCTCCCTGGCCGATCCCGAACAGCCACTGGCGGTGGAGATGAGAACCCTCCCGGGGGAGACCCGCCGCCTGCTTGCACCGCTGCGCCCAGCGCAGGGTGCGCTCCATCGATTCCCGGGCCGCTTTCGCCTCCAGCGGGTAGGCGGGGCATTCGTCGAAAGCCATCATGATGTCGGCCCCCAGGACCCTCTGGATCTCCACCGACTTCTCGGGGGAGAGGAAATGAGCCGACCCGTCCAGGTGGGAGCGAAAGGATACGCCCTCTTCTTCGATGGTGCGCAGGCGGCTTTGGCTGAAGACCTGGAACCCGCCGCTGTCGGTCAACAGCGGCCGCTTCCAGGACATGAAGCGGTGGAGGCCCCCCAGACGTCCAATCAGCTCGTGCCCGGGCCGCAGGTAGAGATGATAGGTGTTCCCCAGGATCACCTCGGCGCCCAGCTCTTCCAACTGGTCCTGGGTGATGGCCTTGACGGTGCCGGCGGTGCCCACCGGCATGAAGACCGGCGTGTGGATCTCGCCGTGGTCGGTAACGATCTTGCCCAGTCGCGCCCGGGTGGATGAATCCCTGGCAAGCAGCTTGAATTCCATGGTGATCGGTTCGGGCGGGGACGCAGGACCAGCCGACGTCGCATCTTTGCAGCCCGGCGTCGGCCCCCCTCCGCATCAGCCTTCGCCTGTCGGGTCACCTTGTGCGAACCGTTACGGCGCACAAGATCTCGCCTCTGGCTCGCCTTGTGCGAACCCCCCACCGCACAAGCCTTCGCCATTCGGCTCGGGCTTGTGCGACTCCCCCTCAAGGGGGGAGTTATAGGAGGTCTTA